>JARFPZ010000060.1 GCA_029288035.1 Desulfosarcina sp. | reverse complement strand
CAACCGGTTTAGTATTTACTTTAACATTACCCTGGTACAAAGGGTTTTTTTCTTGCGTTAACCGGAGAATATTCTTATATGTTTTTTTTTGATAATTCAACTTACAAATTTCAGAACTACTGATGTGTCGTAAAGTCTGATGCAACAGAATTATCAGTGATCGCGTCGACAGTGCTGAATTTGGCCGAATCGTTATGAAATTTATTTTTGACCTGGCCTCAGGACTATGTTTTCAACGACAGAATAAAAATGGGGCTTAACTTTGAAAGCGCTGGTATTAGAAGAATACAACCATTTTGTCTACAAAGACGTTTCTGAACCGGTTTTAGGAACGAATGACGTCATGGTCAGGGTAAAGGCCTGCGGCATTTGCGGCAGCGACGTGCACGGCATGGACGGCAGCACCGGCAGACGCATCCCCCCATTGATCATGGGGCATGAAGCCTCAGGAGTTGTCACCGGGGTGGGATCGGAGGTTAAAACCATCCAGCCGGGCGAGCGAGTGACCTTTGACTCCACCGTATATTGCGGCACCTGTTTTTACTGTCGCAGAGGGGATATTAATCTGTGTAATCACCGTCGCGTGCTGGGGGTCTCGTGCGATGAATACAGGCAAAACGGCGCTTTTGCTGAATTGGTTATGGTTCCGCAGCATATTGTCTATCCGCTGCCTGCAAAGGTCAATTTTGCACAAGGCGCCATGGTGGAACCTTGTTCCGTAGCCTACCATGCAGTGTCACATTCTTTGCCAACTCCTGCTGATACGGCCGTTGTTGTGGGTGCCGGCATTATCGGTTTGTTGGTGGTACAAATATTACGGGCTGGGGGATGTCGACAAATTATCGCAGTTGATTTGGAACCTGATAAACTCAAGCTGGCCTGCCAATTTGGCGCTGATGTTGGTCTGAACCCGGGTAGAGATGATGTGATTTCCCGCATAAAAAAAATGACGGCGCAAAGAGGGGCTGATGTGGCTTTTGATGCCGTCGGTATTGATGCGTCATTTAAGACAACCATCGGCAGTTTGCGCAAAGGCGGCGATTTAACGTTGATCGGAAATTTATCATCTGATATTAGCCTTCCACTGCAAACCGTTGTCACCGGAGAAATCACCCTGAACGGTTCCTGCGCCTCCCGGGGAGAATATCCCGCCTGCCTGGAAATGATTGCTGCAGGCACGCTAAAGGTCGATCCGATTATTACTGCCGTTGCTCCACTTGCAGAGGGCGCCAAGTGGTTTGGGCGCCTATACCGGAATGAGAAGGATTTGCTTAAAGTCATTCTTGAACCGTAAAAAAATGGTTCAGAGGTTGAAAGGTTCAGGAGTTCAGAGGCTCAAAGGTTCAGCTCAGGCTCCGTCCAAGAGAATACCGGATTTTCCGATGTTTTCTCGTGGAATGAAAATAAAATAAAGTAGGTGACAATTTTTCGAGTTCGCTAAGTTAAATTAAAATCAAGAACATCGAATATCCAGACGTAAATTTTACAAAATTGTTTATTGTTTATGGAACTAGTTACACTGAACCTTTGAACCATGAACCCAGAACCTTTGAACCCAATACCCATTAAGAGACAAAAAATGAGTGACAACTTATTTGACCTTTCAGGGAAAGTGGCTATTGTTACCGGAGCCAGCCGGGGACTCGGTCAGTATTTTGGAAGAGCCCTTGCAACTGCGGGTTCCGACCTGGTGATTACCAGTCGCCGTCTCGAGACATTGGCCCCGTTTCAAAAAGAAATTGAATCCATGGGTCGTCGCGCTCTGCCATTGCAGCTAGATGTCCGTGATTTTGACAGTATTCAACAAATGGTGGAAGCGGCCTGGCGCCATTACGGTCAGATCGAGATCCTGGTGAACAATGCTGGATGTAATGTTCGCAAACCCAGCGTTGAGGTAACCTGGGATGATTGGAATCTGGTTTTGGATACCAATTTGCGCGGCACGTTTTTTGTCGCCCAGGCAATGGCCAGAAAAATGATTCCACGCCGCTACGGCAAAATCATTAACATCGGTTCGGTGACCAGCGTGTTCGGTTATGCAGGGCTGGCGCCCTATTGCGCCAGCCGGGGCGGTGTTAAACAGCTGACCATGTCTTTGGCGGATGACTGGGGAAAATTCGGTATCACGGTCAATTGCCTGGCCCCGGGATGGTTCAAAACGGCCCAAACCCGTGTACTGTACGAAGACAAAACCTGGGTCGATTACCTGGTTGATCGGATCCCCCTGAAAAGGCCGGGCGCTCCGAGGGATCTCGATGGTGCTCTGGTCTTTTTGGCTTCTGATGCCGCAGAATATGTCACCGGTCAGACGCTGCTGATAGACGGCGGTATTACCACCGGATCGACGCGTGCGCTGCCCGCACAAAAAAGATGAGAGGAAGATAAAATGTCACACCGAAAGCCGCTTACCATTCGATTGCACGATTCCGACAACGTGGTCGTCGCCGGCCGCAATGTCGAGGCCGGTAACGTGATTGCGGAAGAAAACATTACCTGTGTCGACGACATTGACTTCGGTCATAAAGTCGCTGTTTCCGTTATAAAAGCCGGTGATAGCATCCATAAATACGGTCAAATCATGGGATTTGCCTCCCGTGACATCCAGGCCGGTGAACATGTCCACACCCACAATGTCGAGATGAAAGACTTCGAGCGGGATTACGCCATCGGTACCGCCGCTACTGCGGTTGCATACGAACCCGAACCGGCGACCTTCGAAGGCATCGTCAGAGCGGACGGACGGATCGCCACCCGCAACTACATCGGCATTATCAGCACAGTGAACTGTTCGGCCTCGGTCTCAAGATTTATTGCCGATGCGTTCAAAGGGGATGTCTTGGCGGAGTTCCCGAATATTGACGGCATCGTACCCATATGTCATGGAACGGGGTGTGGCTGTTCCGGCAGTGACGAGAATTTTGAACTCCTGATGAATACCATTGCAGGGTATGTGCGGCATCCTAATTTTGCGCAAGTGCTGATGATAGGTCTGGGATGCGAAGTTTTGCAGATCGATACCTTGCTCAAAAACAGGCAATTGGCTGAATACTCGAATTTGCAGACCATGACGATTCAGGGAACCGGCGGAACCCGGAAAACCGTCCGGGAAGGTATCCGTCGAATTCAAGCGTTGTTGCCGCAAGCCAACATGGTGGATCGGCGTGCGGCGCCGGCAAAGCATCTGATTTTGGGTCTCCAATGTGGCGGTTCCGATGGCTACTCAGGAATTACCGCCAATCCCGCCCTGGGGGCGGCGGTGGATCTTTTGGTGCGACATGGCGGTACCGCGATATTGGGTGAAACCCCGGAAATATACGGTGCCGAACATCTTTTCACCCGGCGCGCTATATCCACTGAAGTCGGTGAAAAGCTTATCGAACGAATCCACTGGTGGGAAAATTACACGAAGGCCCATAATGCCGTAATGGATAACAACCCGTCCCCGGGCAACAAGGACGGCGGATTAACCACTATCCTCGAAAAATCGCTTGGTGCTGCCGCCAAAGGTGGAACCACGAATCTGGTGGAGGTTTATCGGTTCGCACAGCCAGTCGGTGCCAGAGGATTGGTGTTTATGGATACACCGGGGCACGATCCGGTCTCACTGACCGGAATGGTCGCCGGCGGTGCCAATCTAATCTGCTTTTCTACGGGCAGGGGATCGGTTTACGGATGCAAACCGGTGCCGGTGACCAAATTGGCCACCAACACGGAGATGTATACCCGCATGGAAGACGATATGGACATTAATTGCGGACGAACCATCGACGGTGCCACAACGGTTGCGGAAATGGGCGAGCACATCTTCCGATTTATCCTGGAGGTTGCCGGCGGCAAAAAGACCAAAAGCGAATTGAATGGCCTCGGCGACAACGAATTTGTACCGTGGTTTATGGGTGCGGTGATGTGATGTTGGATGCTCGATACTGGATACGGGTTGCTGGATAATAGAAGCTACGAAGCTGAAAGCAGAGCCTTGGGCCGTTTGAGGTCAGAGGTTTGAGGCAAGAAAAAACTGAAGCTGAGAGGCTCAAAGCGAATACTTGGTGCTGGATGCTTAGTATTGCCGGATAAATTGGAAATAACAAAATACAGGCAACAAATTACAAATAAATTCCAAATTTTCTAATATTGGCGCCACCGGATATTACCTTGCAAACCGTGAAAAAATAAGAAATAAAAATTCAGAACGATTCGCCCGAAATCCATAATTGTTGGCGCGACCACAGACATTTGTGTTGCATCAGGTTTTACGACACGTCAGTAGTTCTGAATTTAGGAGTTGGGGTATGAAAATCCTCAGTGTGGATATCGGCACCACCGCGATGAAAATGGGGGTGTTTGAAGAACGTGAAAATGATCTCATATGCCTACGGCAATTGTCCCTGGAATATGCCATCAACACCTATAACGACGGACTGTTCAGCGATATCGAGCCACAAAAATGGCAACAGGCGTTTGAAAGTGGGTGTAAATCGATGGCCGATTTGATGGGGGCGGTGGAAGTCATCTCCCTTTCGGGTACAACGCCCGGGTTGACCGCCATGGATGAAAACGGCGACGCCTTGAATCCCGCCATCCTGATGCTGGACCAGCGCTCGCGTCCGCAGGCTCAACGTATTATTGACACCATCGGGATGGAAAAACTGTTGAACGTCACCGCTAATATGCCGGTGGCAGGCGGCAGTTCGCTGGCCGGCATTTTGTGGATAAAGGAGAATCTGCCTGAAGTGTTTCAAAGGACCCATGTTTTCGGCCATTCCAATACCTTCATGGCACGCTGGCTATCGACCAAATTTGCAATGGACCCCTCATCGGCTTCACTGACGGCCATGTACAACACGGTTAGCAATGATATGTCCTGGAATAAGGAAATCCTCGATGCGTTCGATTTAGAGATTTCCCACCTGCCGGAACTGATACCGGCCTATCATAGCACGGGCAGACTGCGCATCAGCCTTGCCGATAAATTTGGCCTTCGCAAAGAGCCGCCGGTATTGATCGGTGGCAACGACGCCGTGCTGGCAGCCTACTCGGTGGGTGTGCGGGAGCCGGGTGAAATATTTAACATCAACGGCACCTGCGAAATTACCATGGTCTGCCTACCAACGTGTTTTCCATCCCGCAAGTATAACATCCGGACCCACGTGCTTCCGCAGCGCTGGTTTTCTTTTTATGTAATGAATGCCGGCGGTAAGGCCCTGGAGTGGTTTAAAAGCCTTTTTTGCAGTGAAATGACTGATGAAAAATTTTATGAGGACTTCATGCCTCGAGCGATCGATATGTGGCTGGATCGGGAAAGCGGTGTGACCTATATTCCTTATCTGATGGGCTCCAGATATTCGCTGGAACCATTGAAAGCCGAGTTTCGCGGGTTGACCCCGGAGACCTCCCGCGAAGAACTTCTGGCTGCTTTGGTCAGAGGCTTGTATGCATATCAGCGTGAGAATTTAAAAGAAGTCTCAATTGAAATGCCCCTGACAGATGAAATCCTCATCTCCGGCGGGGCCGTCAACGAAGCCCTGATACGTGCCAAAACCAGGTGGATGCGAAATTGCAGCTATCGATTTGAGACCGAATCGTCCCTCAAGGGGGCAGCTATGCTGGGGCGGAAGTATTTAGCTGGAATTGTGGAATGATGGAAATCGGGCAAATGGTAAAGCGGTTCCGAGTTACTAGCAACCGCAGAATATCGAATACCGAATATCGAATGTCGAAGGGTAGAATCGCTTCGCTCTGACTTATTTAAAATTAAAAACTGTATGGTTGATTCGCTCTTGATACTTTTTTTTGATGAAATTGACAGAATTCCTTCCTTCGATATTCGCTTTTTTTGAGCCAGATTCGGGATAGGAGTCCATGCATGACCAACAAAACACAAAAAAGTAAACAAATACGAAACAATTGGGTGCAGATGGACACCCTTTGCTGCGGCACCGGTTGGGATGAGGCGGATCTCGCAAATCCCCAGATTTTGGTGGAAGATGTTTTCGGAAGCAGCCATCCCGGCAGTATTCACTTGGACACGCTGGCTGAGGAGGTCTCCATTGGTATATACCAGAACGGCGGCAAACCGGCCAATTTTCACGGTACCGATATTTGTGACGGCTGGGCGATGTCCCATGACGGGATGAACTTCATACTGCCGTCCCGCGAGGTCCTCTGTGATCTGGTAGAAGTACACGGCCGGGTGATTCCCTGGGATGGATTGGTGGTTATTTCATCCTGCGACAAATCGGTTCCGGCTCATCTCATGGCAGCTGCCAGATTAAACATCCCCGCCATTCACATTCCCGGGGGCAGCAATCGTGCCGGTCCTGATATGTCACACAGTCTTCTCGTAGGAGAGTTGGCGACCCGGATGAGACAGGGAGAGGATGTCGTCCCGGAGATTCGAAATTATAAACTCTCCGGGTGTCCGGGGGCGGGCGCCTGCCAGTTTATGGGTACCGCCAGCACCATGCAATGCATGGCGGAAGCATTGGGGATGGCGTTGCCCGGAAGTGCTCTGGCGCCGGTAAGCCTATTCGAGATTCGTCGTCTGGCACGTCGAGCCGGACGGCAGATCATGCAGCTTTCCCAAAAGGGTATCCGGCCTGCGGACATTCTCACGCCAGAGGCATTTGAAAACGCTATCAAAGTCCATGCGGCCTTGTCCGGATCTACCAACGCCCTGCTTCACCTGCCGGCCATTGCCCACGAGTTGGGGATTGACATCGATGCGCAAAGTTTCGATCGAATCAACCGCGAGACGCCTTATCTAGTGGATGTTCAACCTTCGGGAAAATATGTGACTGAGATGGTGTGGTATGCCGGTGGGGTGCCGCGGGTGCAGATTGAACTTGCCGACATCCTCGATTTGGATGTGATGACCGTCACCGGGCATACCCTCGGTGAAAACCTGGATCGACTGAAAACAGAAGGCTTTTTTCAGCGGTGTGAGGGCTATCTGGCAAATTACCGTTTAAAAAGAGAAGAGGTCATTCACCGGGTGGACGACAACAAGGGTTTTGGATCTATCGCCGTTCTAAAAGGCAACATCGCCCCCGAAGGCGCGGTGGTAAAATTCTCGGCTGTCGGTCCCGATATGTTGACCCATGAGGGCCCTGCCAGAGTGTTCGACCGTGAGGAAGCGGCGCTGGCGGCCGTCATGAACGGACGCATAGACCCCGGCTCCGTCATTGTTCTGCGATATGAAGGACCGCGGGGCAGTGGTATGCCTGAAATGCTGGCAACTACCGAAGCCTTGGTAACAAACCCAAAATTGCAGCATACTGCCATTGTAACAGACGGCCGATTTTCCGGCGCCACCCGTGGACCCTGTATCGGGCATGTTTCACCCGAGGCCGTTGCGGGAGGTCCCATCGCCCTGGTGGAGGATGACGATCTGTTGTCCATCGATATTCCCGGAAGAAACCTCAATATCGTGGGGCATGCAGACCGACGCATGAATCCGGCTGAGGTTCAGGCCCTTCTGGCTGAACGCAAAAAACAATGGAAGGCGCCCTCCCTTGTGCATCCGCGGGGGGTCCTCAAACGTTACGTTAACCAGGCGGTTTCGGCTATCAAGGGCGCTTATTTGGAATGAAGACGGGTTAAATAAGACAGAGGTCAGAGGACGGTTGACAGAAGGTCGGAAGGAGAAAACAGATGACGGAGGACAAAATGCACGTTTATATCATTCCGATGAAAAATTGAGAATCTGAACCAAGTTAGGGACTTCACCCCGATTGAAGTAGTGGAAAACTGGAATATTGGAAAAATGGGTCATGGGATACTGCAACATTGGGTAAATGGTAAAATTCATCTTGACGATAAGATTTAAAATTGATTATATCCTTTGAAAACCCACCATTCCACTATTCCATTATTCCATAATTGAGGCAAAACGCATGCATCCAAAATTTTTTTTTATTTTAATTTAGTTGTAAAAATTACGATACATCTGATTAACGGAGGATACCATGATCATTGTCGGAGAACTGATTAATGCCAGCAGAAAAAGTGTGGGCAGTGCCATTGAGAATAACGATGTCGAGGCAGTTAAAAAGCTGGCCCTGGACCAGGCCGAGAACGGCGCCGATTACATTGATGCAAACGCCGGCGTATTTGTCGGCAAGGAAGCCGACTACCTGAAATGGCTGGTCGAAACCATTCAGTCGGCTACCAATAAGCCCTGTAGCATTGACAGCCCGGATCCCCGGGCCATAGAAGCGGCCCTTGCTGTTCACAAGGGGACCGCCATGATCAATTCAATTTCTCTGGAAAAGGAGCGCTATGATGCGCTGCTTCCCATCGTTGCCGGCACGGATCTTAAAGTCGTGGCGTTATGTATGAGTGACGCCGGGATGCCGGAAACCGCAGATGACCGTATGGCGATTGCCGACAAACTAATCAACGGACTCTTGCAGAAAAACGTACCCATCGAAAATATCTATGTGGATCCCCTGGTGCAGCCGGTTGCCACCAACAGCACTTTTGGCACGGAGTTCTTAAAAGCCATTGAAAACATCATGACCACCTTCAAGGGGGTTCATACCATGTGCGGGTTGTCGAACATTTCTTTTGGATTGCCGGAAAGAAAATTTTTAAATCAGACTTTCATGGTCATGGCAATTGCCAAGGGACTCGACGGTGCCATCGTAAATCCCCTGGATCAAAAGATGATGGCCAATATTGTTGCGGCCGAGGCGCTTGCCGGCAAAGATGAATATTGCGGCAACTATTTGGAAGCATTTAGAGCCAAAAAATTTGAGTTTTGAATGCGGGCTGTCTGTTTCGCAGATTTTGCGCATACTGTAGGTTGGGTTAAGCGGGATACCAGACAACTTTTGTTGGGTTCGCCTATCGTAATGTGCCTCAACAGTTTGAGATAGCATCAAAGCTAGCGAACCCAACAATGCCGGTTGCAGTTCACCGGCTTAACCCAACCTTCTACGATCTGCTCATAACTTAGGTTGAAAGGTTCAGCCCGCCATGGTGCGGCTTACAAGGTCATATTACGACCCGCGTCAGGTTCCCGAATATAAATTTAAATAATTGAGCAACGTAAAGTCAGGTCTGGTCATGGGGTTCAACGTTTTGGATTAAAAAACCTTCGAACCCTCAACTGCTGAACCTCTGAACGCTCCCTACAACGTTATTTTGCCCTCCATATATTTAACAGTTTTGCCTGAAAGAAATACAGGATTGCCCTTAAATACTTGATCCGTAAACGCGTCTATTTGATATAGGGACAGTTCCATTCAGCCATACCTTCGACTCTTGATCATTTGAACACCGATAGGAAAGCATTTTTGGCAGCCGAGAGGGCACTTTGATCTTTGATAATTTCTTTGAGCTCACCGGGATCCAAGTGAATCGCGCCGCAGTCTTTATTGACACAGACATCTATTTTGACCTTACCCTCGTCAATTTCAGCCAAGCTTTGGGTGCCGCATCGAAAACAATGGTATTTATGTTCTTCGCGGTATTTATTGTTGGCTTCATCCTCTGTCTTTTTCCTGAGATTTCTTAGTTTTTCTTGATCCTGCTCTGAAAAAAATGCTGCTTCTGATCCTTTCTTTGGCTGAAACACAACAGAAATCGGTTTTTTGGCCATGATGTCCTCCTTTGTATCGTTGCTATCGTAGGAATGTTGATAGGATAAATTTGTTCCCGGCTAAGATAAATCTTCAGATTGCAGGTGTCAATTCATAAATAATTTTATATTGACAAATCTCCGGATTAAGATTAGAAGAGGGTTGAGATTAATTATTTTGCTGATAATCTTTGACTTATCCTCAATATATAGTCTTGGTATTCACGTCTCATGACGCATAAGTTACCACGGTAAGGCCTGAGAATTCTCTGACTAAAAGGGCGGGGTCGGAAATGACTCTGCCTTTCATATTTTTATTCGCTGCACTGCAAATCCAGCTGATCCTTTGTCATGCGACAACTAAACAGGCCCCCTTAAGAAAAGCTTCACCGATGAAAGGACGATAATATGCTTCAAAGATACGACATTTCCATGGATGATGACACAGATCGCCTTTCGATTAAAGAATTTGCTGTCATTGGGCGAAAACCACGAAAAAGTGATTATTACAATATGGCCCTAGAAAATTTTTCATTGATCCATGAGGTGACCTTCGATGTTGATACAATTCGTGCTGCAATAAAAGAGGGGTCGGAGGCATTAATCTCAGAACTTCGATCCGATGATTTTTTTCCGATTGATCCCTGTTCAAAAATTATCGCCGAAAAAGTGACCGGCATTTTCAATGGCGACGCTGAACCCGTTTCCGAAGTTTATTTTGACGATCGGACGCTTCTTTCCACCTATAATGAAGATTAATGTCATTGTGATTTGACTTTCGATTTTGACTAAAAGGGCATTCTTCGATGAGAGAGGACTGCCCTTTTAGTCCTTTTGAATTAATACCAGTCCTATCCGTCATTGCAAGATTTTAAACCCTATTAAAATCCAGTCTAAATTCAGAACTACTGATGTGTCGTAAAATCGGATGCAACCAAAATTTCAGAAATCGCGTCCATAAAACTGAATTTGGGCGAATCGTTCTGAATTTAATTTTTTATTTCGGTTCTATAACCAAAGTAAAGGACGTCGACATTACCTTTTTCTAAATTATCGTTCCATTTATTTTTGATAAACTCTGTTGCATCCTGAATTTACGCTTATTTTCACTACAAATTTTGTAGGTTCTTTAGATATCAGGGTCTCCCGAGAAGTTTTTCCAATTGAGGTCAGGAGCCCTGAAATTCCTTTTGTTTTTATCACTATCAACAATAACGACCTTCGAGGTGACAATATGGCGAAATCACATTATTCATTTAAAAAGCGCAAGAAAGAAATAGAAAGAAAGCTAAAGCAAGAGGAAAAAAGACAACGCAAATTAGATAAAAATTCAATAAAGCCAGAGGATGAATTAGATGAACCTCAGGATGAGGTCAAAAGTTTGCTGACCTAGAAACGCGAATTTTTTTCCGAAGCCGATCGGGGAGAATGATGTATCATGCTTTGCTGGGAGCAGTTCGGGGTATATTATCTCTAATTATATATGCTTTGAATACGGTGTTCTGGTGCATACCTTTATTTGTGTTGGCGGCCGCCAAGGCGGCGGTTCCTTTGGAAGCCTGGATGCGAAGATGCAGTCGGATGCTAAATGCCATTGCCGAAAACTGGATTTGGGTCAATAACCTAAACCAGAAACTGGTTGGAAATACGCGGTGGGATATTCAGGGTATGGAGGCACTGGAACGGTATGATTGGTATTTGGTTCTGGCCAACCACCAGTCCTGGGTGGATATTCTAGTGCTTCAGAGGATATTTCATCGGAAAATCCCATTTTTAAAGTTTTTTATCAAAAAAGAGCTATTGTGGTTTCCGATCCTTGGTCAGGCATGGTGGGCGATGGATTTTCCGTTTGTAAAAAGATACACGAAAAGCGATCTCCAAAAAAGACCTCACTTAAAAGGCAAAGATCTAGAAATAACGCGCAAAGCCTGTAAAAAGTTTAAAAAAATACCGGTCTCCATTATGAATTTTGTGGAAGGTACGCGTTTCACCAATGAAAAGCATCGCAAACAACAATCGCCATATTCTCATCTGCTCAAGCCAAAGGCCGGCGGTATTGCCTTCGTGCTCGGCTCAATGGGAAAACAAATCCACCGCGTACTGGATGTCACCATTGTGTATCCTGACGGAGTATCAAGCTTCTGGGCGCTTCTCTGTGGCAAAATCCGGGAGGTTAAGGTGAAGGTGCGGTCACTGCCGGTGAGTCCGCGGATGCTGGGTGATTATGCCAATGATGGAAACCATCGGGCGGGGCTGCAACGTTGGTTGAATAACATCTGGGCCGAAAAAAATCGATATATCGAGGAGATGAGGGCGCCATGATTGAGGATGCCTGGAATCTAAATTCAGAACTACTGATGCGTCGTAAAATCGGATGCAACAGAAATTTCAGAAATCGCGTCAATAAAACTGAATTTGGGCGAATCGTTCTGAATTTAATTTTTTATTTCGGTTCTAAAACCCAAATAAAGGTCGTCGATATTACCTTTTTCTGGGTTATCGTTCCATTTTTATTTGATAAACTCTCTCGCATCTTGAATTTACGCTTATTTTCACTGCAAATTTTGTAGGTTCTTTAGATATCAGGGCTTCCCGAGAAGTTTTCCAATTGAGGTCAGGAGTCCTGAAATTGCGTGCTATGATCGGTTCGGGCCCATTGATGATCACCTTTGCTGAGCTGTGTGGTATTTAATCCGCTTTGGCGAATAGCGCCGCCTTTAAAAATTCCCGATTAAACCGTGCAATATGGGTGATGGAGACTTGTTTGGGGCATGCATTCTCGCATACCCGGTGGTTGGTGCAATTACCGAAACCGCAGTTGTCCATTTCCCGGAGCATGGCCAACACCCGCCGGGTGGCTTCCGGTTTTCCTTGGGGCAGTAATGCCAACTGGGACACCTTGGCGCTGACGAACAGCATGGCCGAGGCATTGGGACAGGATGCCACGCAGGCACCGCAGCCGATGCAAGCCGCGGCGTCCATGGCTTCTTCCGCCTTTTCTTGGGCAATGGGTAACGCGTTGGCATCCGGTGTGCCGCCAGTATCCGCCGAGACGTAGCCACCGGCCTGGATGATTTTATCCAGCGCGCCACGATCCACCATTAGGTCCTTGACCACTTTAAAAGCACGGGATCGAAACGGCTCCACCACAATGGTGTCACCGTCGTTGAACTCGCGCATGTGTAGCTCGCAAAGGGTCATGGCTTTGCGGTGACCATGGGGAACGCCGTTGACGACCGCGCCGCAGGTGCCGCAAATACCTTCCCGGCAGTCATTATCGAATTCAATCGGTTCCTTGTCCTCAAGGATCAATTTTTCATTTAAAAAATCCAGCATCTCCAGAAAGGAGCTGTGGGTATCGACATCATTAACGGCAATAGTTTCGAACCGACCGCGATCCTGCAGTCCATTCTGGCGCCAGATTTCCAGGGTGATATTGATCGTTTCTTGGGCACTCATTATTTATAGCTCCTTTGGGTCAATTCGACATTTTTGAAAACAAGCGGCTCTTTGTGAAGCTCGGGTGCTGCGCCATCGCCATGATACTGCCAGGCCGACACATGGCAGAATTTTTCGTCGTCCCGAATGGCTTCGCCCTCATCGCTTTCGGATTCCTCACGCAGGTGCCCCCCGCAGGATTCGTTGCGGTCTAAGGCATCGATGGCCATCAATTCGCCAAGCTCGATAAAATCCGCCAGTCGACCGGCTTTTTGAAGATTCAACCGATACGTATCCGCCGGCCCTACCGCCTTAACATTTTGCCAGAATTCTTCGCGCAGAGCGCGGATCTGCTCGACAGCTTCTTTCAGGCCGGCCTCGTTGCGCGACACCCCAACCTTGTCTTCCATGATCCGTCCCAGTTCCCGGTGGATGTCTTCTGCCGTGCGTTTGCCGTTGATGGAAAGAAGTTTTTCAATTCGTTCTTTCACTTGCAAAATCGAATCATTGAAGGCGGCGTGATCCTCGCTTAGATCCGAATTGCCTTCATTGCCCAAAAAGCCGGCCAGGGTGCATGGAATCACAAAATAGCCGTCCGCCAAGCCCTGCATCAGCGCATTGGCTCCCAGACGATTGGCCCCGTGATCAGAAAAATTAGCCTCTCCGAGCACAAATAGTCCCGGTATGGTGCTCATCAGGTTATAATCCACCCACAATCCGCCCATGGTGAAGTGGGCCGAGGGGTAAATCATCATCGGCGTTTGATAGGGATCTTCGGCGATGATATTGCGGTACATGTCAAACAGGTTGCCGTATTTGCGGGCGATGGCATCTTTGCCGTCGCGTTTGATGGCTTCCATAAAATCCAGGTAGACGGCACGCCCGGTCGGCCCCACGCCTTTGCCGGCATCACACTGCTGCTTGGCGTTGCGGGAGGCGACATCCCGCGGCACCAGGTTGCCGAAGCTCGGGTACTTTTCTTCCAGATAATAATCACGTTCATTTTCAGGGATATCATTGGCCGCACGCTGGTCACCCGCATTTTTGGGAACCCACACGCGTCCATCGTTGCGCAGGCTTTCGCTCATCAGCGTCAGTTTGGTTTGATGGCCGCTAACGTGCGGCAGACTGGTCGGATGAATTTGAGTAAAGCATGGATTGCCAAAGCAGGCGCCTTTTTTGTAGGCCTGCCAAATGGCGCTGACGTTGCAGGAAATAGCGTTGGTAGATAGATAGAACACATTGGCGTAGCCGCCGGTCGACAGCACAACGGCATCGGCGGCATGGGCTTCGAGTTCGCCGTTGATTAAATTACGGGCGATGATGCCTCGGGCCCGGTCATTGGCCACCACCAGATCCAGCATTTCGTGGCGTGGAAACATTTTTACCTGACCGGCGGCGATTTGGCGGGACAGCGCCCCATACGCGCCCAGCAGGAGCTGCTGGCCGGTCTGGCCCCGGGCGTAAAAAGTACGCGAGACCTGAGCGCCGCCGAAGGATCGATTGGCCAGAAGCCCCCCGTAATCTCTGGCAAAAGGTACACCCTGGGCCACACATTGATCGATGATATGGTTGCTGACCTGGGCCAGACGGTAAACATTGGCTTCCCGGGAACGAAAATCACCCCCCTTGACCGTGTCGTAAAACAGCCGCCAGATGCTGTCGCCGTCATTTGCATAATTTTTAGCGGCGTTGATGCCGCCCTGGGCCGCGATGCTATGAGCCCGCCGCGGGCTGTCCTGAATACAGAAGGTTTTTACGTTATAGCCCATCTCGGCCAGACTGGCAGATGCGGATGCGCCTGCCAGACCGGTGCCCACGACGATGATATTGAACCGCCGCCGGTTGGCCGGGTTGATCAGCTTCATTTCCATTCGATGGCGATCCCATTTTTCGGCTATCGGACCGCCCGGGATTTTTCCATCCAGGTGTTGCATGGTTGTCCTCCTATTTAGATTGAAGATTGAAAATTGAAGAATTTTGGAAGTCGCTTCGCTACTTCGTTTGAATATTTTTAGATTCGATAGGATGCCATAACTCTTCAATCTTCAATATCTTTTTCAGGCGATTATCAACAAATAAATCGGCAGAATCCCGAATCCGATGCCAAATACCAGGGTCACCACCAATCCCAGTTTCATGATCAGGGGCATGTAGCGCGGGTGATTGATGCCGAAGGTTTGAAACAGGCTCCAGAAACCATGACTGATGTGGACGGCGACAATAACCATGGCTGCCACATAGATGAGCACCCAAAGTGGGTTGGTAAACGTGGCCGCCATCTGCTGGTAAATAGGTGTGACGGATTTATCGACAAAAGTAAATTTAAGCAGATGGAAAATGACAAATATAAGAATCAAGAGACCGGTGTAAGGCATGGTGTTGGATCCGATCGTCCGTCCGCCCGGGTTTTGGTAAACCTTGTATCTCGTCGGTCGCGCCTTCAGGTTTTCAAAAAAGAGAATCGTGCCGACGGCAATGTGAACCAATCCCAAGGCTGCCAACCCAATGTTGAAAACGCTCAGATACGGCTGCAGCGAGTGCAGTTTGGCCGCATATCCATTAAATGCGTCTGCCCCGGCAAAGGCCATCGTGTTTCCGAGCAGGTGCACCGCTAAAAACCCGATCAGGCACAGACCGGTGATGGCCATTAAACTCTTTTTGCCGACAGATGAACCCAGTATTAATAAATACCAGTTCATGGGACTCCTCCTACCTGTTATAAGTTGATGGGAATATGAATGTAACTAGTTTATCTTGTCCTTCCGGGTGTTAATATTTTTAAATAAACTCAGTTAGTCTGCGAGTGGTTCTGATAGTTGTCCAACCATTTGCTCTTCTTTTTGCCAGTAGGAGCTGTCCATCTCGTTTTCGGATTTGGCTACGATACAGGTGACGGCCAGATCGCCGGTGACGTTGCAGGCGGTCCGCCCCATGTCCAGCAGGGCGTCGATACCGAAAATCATAGCATAGGCCATGGCCACCGGCGATCCGGGTTCTACCTTCAGTCCGACAGACTCAAGCACCATCATTAGCATGATGGCACCGGCGCCGGGCACACCAGCCGTGCCGATGGAAGCCAGCAGTGAGGTCGCGATGATGGTCAGCTGTTGCGAAAAAGTTAGCGGAGTTCCGATGGCAAAGCCTACAAAAATAGCACAGACTCCCTGATAAATGGCTGTCCCGTCCATGTTAATGGTGGCCCCTAATGGCAAGGAAAAAGAGTATACTCCTTGGGAGATGCCCATTTTACTGTCGGCAGCCTCCATGCTTACTGGCAGGGTCCCCCCGCTGCTGCGGGTGACAAATGCGGTGACAATGGCCCCCTTGGCTTTGCTGAAAAAGGCAAACGGGGACAATTTGAAAACCATCAGCATACCGCCATAAATCAGCAGCATGTGCCCGACGAAGGCCAGATAGACAGCCAGTGTCGTCCAACCTAGCGGACCAAAGGCTTCGGCGCCTTGTTTGCCGAAGACGTCTGCAATCAGGGCGAAAACGCCGATGGGGGCATACTGCAGGATCCAGTGTACCACCATATACATGATCTCTGCACCGCCGTTGAAAAAACGAAATACGGTCTCACCGGATTGGGAAATCTGCTCATCCTCGCTGTTTCTGGCATAGGCAAGACCGATGCCGAAGAGCAGACAGAAGAAAATCACGGGAAGTACATTGCCTTCGGCGATGGCACCAAATGGATTGACCGGCACCACGTTGATCAGGGTGTCCACCAGTGAGGGCACAGACACGTTCGCCTTCACGCCCTCGGCAGCCGAAGCAGCGATCTGTATCCCTTTGCCAGGTCGGAAGAGGTTGCCGCAAATCAGGCCGAAGCTCACGGCAAAACCGGTGCTTATCATGTAAATGATCAGGGCCTTGACTCCTACCCGGCCCAACTGAGAAGGATGCACGCTGGCAGCCCCCACCGTCAGGGTGAACAGTATCACCGGCATGACGATCATCTTCAACAGGCGAATAAATATCTCACCGAATGGACTGGCCCAGGTCATGGCGGGACCAAAAACGATGCCGCAAACAGCGCCCAGAATCAGTCCAAGTAGGATGCGCACCAGAAGGTTGGATTTGAAATACCAGCCAAATAGCTTCATACCGGTCTCCTTTCTTTTTAGATATCAGGACTCCGGAATAAACACATTGCAAACCGTTTTATTCATAGTTGTCGCCTTTTCTGCTAAACGCCCTGCGGCGCCTCTCGATCATGGCTTTTTTGTCGGCAACAAACCGGTTTCTCAAAAATTGGGCTCGGTTCAGCCGTTCTTCCGGTTTGGATGCTTTCGAAGCCCATGTCATCTGCTCAAAGTACTCATGCGTAAGCAAGTCCAGGGTACCGTCGGTTCGGATCTGGTCCACAAACAGATTGAGCCAGTTCAAGAATTCCGGGTCTCCCCGGCGGATGGCAAACGCATAGAACTCCCTGGTAACGGGCGTTAACAAAGCAGTAATCTTAGAGTAGTGCTCAATGTGGGTATTGCGCCATACCCGCACAAAGGGCGAGTCCGCCACCATGGCGTTGACCTCACCCTGAACGACGGCGTCGGCAGCTGCAGCGGTGGTGGGAAAAACTTTAATGGCATCGGCGGGAAAAAGCTGTCGGGCAAAAACCTCATGCGTGGTACCGGTTTTGACCCCCAGCTTGAGGTTTTTAACCTTCAGCAGATCGAAATATGCATTGGCCCCTTGTGGGATCTTATCACGCCTGACCAGAGCGGCCTGGCTGACCTCGAAATAGGGATCGGAGAAACTGACCAGCAGCCCTCTTTCCACGGTACGGGTCATGGCGGCCATAATGATGTCCGACTCACCGGCCAGCAGTTTGGGAATCTGCTGGTCATAGGTGTCAGGACGGATGAACCGCACCTTCACTCCGAGCACATCGGCCAACAGATGAGCCAGGTCCACATCCAGGCCGATAATGGTTCCCGCCTTTTGCATGGAAAAGGGTGGATATCCGCGATTAAGAGAAACCGTAATCTCCCCCTTTTCTTGAATGCGCTCAATCTCACCTGACCAGGAAGGCGGTGTCATCAAAAGCAGCAGTGCAAAAATACAGATGCAGTGTTTTTTCATGGCAGTACACCTCGTCAAGGTATCAGGATGATGGATCAGCTGAAACACAAAGCTTGATGTCTGAAAATTGAAATCCGAAATCTAATTCTTCGGATTCCAATAGTAGGCAACGGACAACTGCCTGCAACAGTCATAAATTAATTGAATGTTTCGTACTCCTATTTCGGAATTTCCCGCGGGTCAGTCATATTCTCCGGCTGGAGCATATCGTCCAGCTTTTCCTGGGTCAACAACCCCTTTTCCAGCACCAGGGTGTAGACACTGCCACCGGTTTTCAGTGCTTCCTTGGCAATCGTCGCCGATTTCTCATACCCGATGACCGGAACCAGAGCAGTGATCAGACCAATGCTGTTTTCAACATATTGACGACAGACCTCCCGGTTGGCCTCAATACCGACGATACAGCGGCTGGCAAGGGTGATACAGGCATTTTTGAGAATCAGCATTCCGTGCAGCAAATCATAGGCAATGATGGGTTCCGCCATGCACAGTTCCAACTCGCTGGCTTCGGCCGCCATAGACACCACGGCATCATAGCCCATGACCTGGTAGCAAATCTGGTTGACCAGCTCGGGAATCACCGGATTGACCTTGCCGGGCATGATGGAAGATCCCGGTTGCATGGGCGGCAGGTTGATCTCGTTCAGACCACAGCGCGGCCCGGATGACATCCAGCGCAGGTCATTGCAAATTTTAGAAATCTGGACTGCGGCGCGCTTCAGGGTGGCCGACATCTGGGCAAAGGATCCTGCGTTCTGGGTGGCCTCCACCAGGTTTCGGGCTCTGCGAAGCGCTATGCCGCTGGTTTCAGACAGCTTTTTGGTGACGAGTTCAGCATAGCCCGGCGGACTGTTGATGCCGGTTCCGATAGCCGTTGCCCCCATGTTGATATCGTGGAATTCGTCTCCGGTACGCTCCAGTGCGGCCGCGGCACTTTCAATCATAACAGCATAGGCCGAAAACTCCTGACCCAGGGTCATGGGAACGGCATCCTGATTTTCGGTACGCCCCATCTTCAACACATCGGCAAATTCTTCGGCTTTGGATTCCAACGCCTCCCTGAGTTCACCCATGGCGCCCAGCAGATCTTTTAACGACAGCAACACCGCCAGTTTAATAGCAGTCGGGTAGGCATCATTGGTTGACTGGGAACAGTTGACATGATCATTGGGATGCAAATAGTCATATTCTCCTTTATTGTGGCCCATGATTTCCAGTCCCCGGTTGGCGATGACCTCATTGGCGTTCATGTTGGTGGACGTGCCCGCCCCGCCCTGAAACATGTCCACGGTGAACTGATCCTGCAGTTTGCCGGCCAGCAGGTCATCGCAGGCTTCGCAGATGGCCTTCATTTTGTCTTCGTCCAGCACAGCCAGTTCGTGATTGGCCAAAGCGGCCGCTTTTTTCACAAAGGCTAATGCTTCGATCATATGTTCGAAGTTTTTAACGAATACGCCGGAGATAGCAAAATTTTCCATAGCCCGCAGGGTCTGAACCCCGTAATAGGCCTTATCGGGCAGCTCGCGTTCTCCCAGGGAATCATGCTCCAGACGTACGTCACCGATCAATTGTCCCGGGGCGGAAATATCAGCGAAACGCTTGGAGGCCATCCTCAGCCGCTCACTGATGCCGGCTGCTACCCGGGCGATGATCCGGTAGAATAGATCCGGTTTTTCTTCCCGGAAGGTTTCAATCCTATCTATCGATATTTGCCAGACGGTGGCCCCGAGCCTTGTGAAGGCACCGGTGCCATGGGCGACTTCGTCTAAAAATGCGCTTTCACTGATCAGGGCACCCGGGGCCAGCACTGCCAGATGTTTGGTGGAGCCGTGCAGGCCGCGTACGATTTCGACTTCACCATCTATAACCAGACCCGCCCATTTGCGCGGGGTGGATTCGTGAAACAGCCATTCTTCGGCTTCGTAAGTGAGCTGTTCGCCCCGGGCGAAAAAGTCCCGCAGATCGGACTGATCGATACCGATTCGTTGAGACGCCTTTTTAAGGATTTCATCGATTTTCATCTTAACTGGCCCTCCTTAATTGGTTCATATTAGCCTGTTTTAAATCTTTTCTTGTCAGAATACTCCCCATCGAGAATTCAACTGCAAGGTCGTGGTTGATCACCATATAGTCTAAAATAGCTTAAGTACCAGCGGTGCGAACAGAAAACCGAAGGTCACCGCCAAGGTGATGCAAATAATACCGGGGATTAAAAACGGATGATTGAAAACATATTTACCGATGCGGGTGGAACCGGTATCATCGAACTCGATGGCCGCCAGTAGGGTAGGATAGGTCGGCAGAACGAACAGGGCGCTGACGGCCGCAAAAGCAGCGATGGCCGCCACCGGGCTGACGCCCAGTGCGATCGCCGCCGGCATCAGGGCCCGGGTAGTGGCCGCCTGGGAGTAAAGCAGCATTGCAGCGAAAAATAGCACCACGGCAAGCAGCCACGGTTTGGACTCCAGCAAATTACCGGCAAATACGTTGATCTCTTCGATATGGGCCGCCACAAAAGTAGTGCCAAGCCAGGCAACCCCCAGAACACAAATGCAGGCACTCATGCCGGATTTGAAGGTTGCGGCGTTGAGCACCTTACTGCAGTCGATTTTGCAAAACAGGGCAATGGCGGTGGCTGCAGCCAGCATAAACGTCATAATGGCCGCATCCCGTTTCAGGACCGGATCTTCGATCAGGCCAACTGTGCTGCTGATGGCCATGGCATAACAGACCACAGCGATAATCGCAATCAGAAATATCAGAACGGAAATTTTGGCACCCGGTGGAAGTTCCCGCTGCTGTTTTTCTTCTTCGGTAGGCATCGTCACAAGGCCTTTGGCAAGGCGGTCCTGGTAAATTGGATCGTCTTTAAGGTCTTTGCCGAGGAGATTGGCGACGAAGGCAGTCAGCATGACCGCGACAAACGTGGTGGGGATGCATATGACCAATAACTCTACATAGCCGACGCCGACCGGCTCCAGTGCCCCCGCTAGGAATACCACTGCAGCCGAGATCGGAGAAGCCGTGATGGCAATCTGCGAGGCGATGGTAGCGACGGACAGCGGTCGAGATGGGCGGATGCCTTCTCGTTTGGCCACCTCGGCTATGACCGGCAAGGTTGAGAAGGCCGTCAGACCGGTACCGGCAAAGATGGTCATGGTGTAAGTCACCAGCGGTGCCAGGAAAGTAATATATTTGGGGTTGCTCCGCAGGATCCGTTCAGCCAGCTCTACCAGGTAATCCAAACCGCCGGCTACCTGCATGGTAGCGATGGCGGCGATGACGGACATGATGATCAGGATAACATCGATGGGTATGTCACCCGGTTTAAGACCGAATACCAGTGCCAGAACCAGCACTCCCAGACCACCGGCAAACCCGATGCCGATACTGCCCAGGCGGGCACCCAGAAATATAAAGACCAAAACGACCAAAAGTTCAATAATCCACATTTGAATATTCCTCCCACCGTTTTTGCTATCAACCTTTATGAAAGGTTTTCAAACTCCGAATTTTTTCAGGGAATTTGATATTGGCCGCTGAGATTTTTGGTGTGACCCGTGAATATGCCCTGGTTGTTGGCTGTAAAAGTGGATGTCCAGGTGAAGTTAAAGGTGCCCGAAACCCCTTTTAGACCACCGGTACCACCGACGAATTCACCGGTTACTTCAACATCTTCTTTTAGCGCTTGACCGCTCAGAACACTATAGGCCTTTTCACCATTGAGGCTGCGCCAGACGCAACGCACGGAACTGCCTGCCATTGAGTCCGACAGGCCGATGCACTCGGCCCAGAAATCTTCTATGCCGCCCAATTCATCCTTAAGACTAACGTTGCCTGCCAGTTTGAAGGTGCCGACTTCACGCCCCTCGACAAAATCGAAGGGCTGACGCTTGCCGCTGGCAATCCAGGATCCCGCAAATGATCCGGTCTGCTCCGCCGAGGCATCCCGGACCGCTGACACCGCTGCCATCGCAATGCTGACGCCCATGGTCCAGAATAGCACCCCGGTAACGATTCGATTTTTCATGATCTTTCCTCCTGTTAAGTGGAAAAGCCACCTGAATTCATAGCGGTAATCAATTTTCTTCATCAAAGTTACAGCTAAGTATCAACATGTCACTTTCAATTTTAGTTCTGATCTTGTAGGGTAATTTCTTGAAGAGCTTAATCATTCCGGTATTTTTCGGCATCACATATGCAACCAGGCTGAGCAGGCCGTTTTCGCGGGCGGCCTCTGCCAGTTTTTTCAGGATTACACCGGCAATTCCTTTGCCCTGCCATTCTTTGGCGGTGGAAAATGCGACCTCGGCGACCTCACCGTGTTCAAGGGCATACATGCCCAGACCTATTATCTTTTCAAAGCCAACTTCGCCGGTTACGGCAACAATGGAGAGGTTTTTAATATAGTCAACCTGGAACATGGTTTCCATATCTTCCCGATAGAAACTGCGCCGGATGCTGAAAAACCTGGTTTGGACATCTGTTTCATCCATATTGTAAAAATGTTCCTGGATCAAGCGATCGTCGACCGGCTTGGCCGGCCGAAACATAACCCGTTGGCCGTCATACAGGCGGGTTTCCTCCATTCTGGCGGGATAGATACCGAATAAGGATTCATTGAGTGTGCGGTTGCGATCAATCACTCCGGCTTCCTGGGCGTTGTGAAAGAGTTCATCGCGAAAATCCGGATGAGCCAGGCTGATCATCGCCATGGCCCGCTCCTCGATGTTTTTTCCCAAAAGGTTGACCATGCCGAATTCGCTGACCACATAAGAAACATACGCTTTCGGTATCACAATGGCGCCCCCGTCGGTTTTGGGAATGATTCTGCTGGTTTTACCATCGATACTTCTGGCAGGAATGACCATAATGGACTTGCCGCCGGGAGACATCGATGTTCCCAGAATGAAATCAAACATACCGGTTACCCCTGAAAAATGATTATGGGGGAGGGCATCCGCGTATACCTGTCCACTGAGATCCATGGTTCTGGCAAAATTGATGGCAACCATCTTGTTGTTTTGGGCAATGATGGCGGGATTATTGACATAATCCGACGGTCTGAATTCAATGACGACATTATTGTGCAGGGATCGGTACAATTCCTGACTGCCGATGGCGCCGCTGGCAATTACTTTTCCTTCATTCAAGTTTTTATGACGATTGGTGACCACACCCTGTGAAACCAGGTCCATGAGGTCATCGGTTAATATTTCCGTATGAATCCCTAGATCGGTTTTTTGGGCCAGCGCTTTTGCAATCGGTTGAGAAAGCTCTGCCAGGCCAAATTGAATGGTGGCACCGTCATCGATCAGATTGGCCGTGATGGCTGCAATCTCAGACGCTGATTCATAGGCGGGCAGATCAAACGCACTGAGCAGTTCTTCTTCCTGTTCGACAATGACACTGACATCATCCAGATGAATAAAACTGTGCCCCGGAGTTCTGGGCATCATCGAATTGACCTGGGCGATGACCACCGCAGCGGAGCGGGCGGCTGCCAGGGTGACATCCACTGAAATGCCCAGGCTCATCCAGCCATTGTCATCCGGCGGAGAGACTTGAATTAAAGCGAAATGAAGCGGCAACATTTTTTTCTTGAACAAATCGGGTACCGCACAAAGGTTTAGTGGTGTAATGAAGCGTTTATTTGCCCGTAGGTTCTTGGTTTGCGCAGATCCCTGATAGATCGACCGAACATGGAATTTATGGCCCCGGTATTCATCCGCCATCAGTGATATCAAGGATCCTTCCAGGCTCAATAAGCGGACGATCTCGACATCTGAGAAGAACTGGGCGTTATCCATCAGGGCATTTACCAAATGCTGGGGCTCGCCACAGGAGGATCCGATAAAAACTCTTTGACCCGAACGGACCATACGAAGCGCTTCATCGGCCGTGCGAAGTTTTGACTTGTATTTCTTTTGAAGGGATTTGTCTTTCAATTTATATCTCCTCATTCTGCTTTTTCAAAGCGGATGAATCAAAAATGATAGATTGTGTATCGGTTTCAGCTTTCGTCTTCGCTGAAGCTGCGCTAGGACCATACAGCCCAATATATTAAGACACCAATTGAACGACAATAATAACCATCCGGATAACCAAAGCGTGTTTTGTTGTCAAGATTATCTTTTTTTAAATATAAAGAATTTAGGAACAATATAAGGCTTTTGGAGAAGCATAATTTCTCTAAAATGTTTACTTTAATTCACTATTCAAGCTTTGACCTTTTTTTCCCGGTGGATGGATCCATCCAGGTCCAGTGAATTGTCTTGTGAAACTGCGCTGCCACCTCGGAATGACAGGAGAGTCAAGCCTTGGTCACTTCCGGTCCGGATGTGAATTCCTGCTGCAAGGCCTTGTGCTTGGTGTGGTCGGCCGTGATCCAGAGCTCTTTGATCTTTGTCGCCTGCTGGGCCATAACGCGACCCGGTGCTTCGTCCTTTGCCGCTTCGGTTGCAGCTACCGCCGTTAAGGGCAAGCAGAGCATCAAAGCGGCTGTGACAATCGCGGCTGTTAATCGGATTTGTTAATGATGAGTTAACATGTGTAAGCTTAACAGGTTTACATCTGTTTACAATTATGATGAGGATAAGGCATTGCTTCTTCGGTGCGAATCGATTGAAAATGTTAAATTGGGTGAAGGCTTTTTCGGTTGGCAGCATCATCAAGTTGCCGGCAGATAGCCGGGTGCGGCACCGAAGGTGGGAGCAATCCATTCGAGACCGCGGATAAGCTGCCGCAATTGCTGGGAAGAGTATCGGGATTCATGGTTCTCTATTCTCCCGAGCTGGATAAACCGGAATTGCCCTCCATAAGCCGTGTTTTTCGTTCCATCTGGTCGATAATCATGCGGTAGGCGATGTAATATTTGTAGATATTACTCACATACTGAACGGTTTCCCGACCGATTTCCCTGGCAGCGGCCACCTCCACGTTGTGGAACCAGATGTTCGGGTCCAGTCCCATCTTGGCGGCTTTTTTCCTCAGGCTGCTGACCCGCGCCGGTCCGGCGTTGTAGGAAGCAAACGCAAAGAGCAGCCTGTTGACATCATCCATCGGCTCGTCTTTATAGTAGCGGTCAACGATAAACCGCAAATATTTGGTCCCGGCATGAATATTTTTTTCCAGCTTTTCAATGTCGGGAATACCGACATTGGGATCGGCCGCTGTGGACGGTAGCAGCTGCATGACCCCGATGGCCCCGGCCGGACTGCGTTTGCTATGGTCAAGGCCGGACTCCTGGTAGGCCTGGGCACTGACCATCAGATAATCAAAGTCGTACTGACCGGCGTATTTTTCGAATAAGGCCAACAGGGCCTCGAATTTATCCAATTCCTTTTGTGACAGGGGATTTTTGACATATTTTGTATCGCGCAGGTAACGTTCCAGAATAATGTTGCCAACCAGGGTGCCTTTCTTGTGACCTTTGACGAATTCATTCACCAGCGCTTTGAGTTTGGGGCTATTCTTGCGGAAACACCAGGCAATTTCACCGCTGTTTCTGACGGCGATGGTGGGATGCACTTTGATATTGTCAAAAATTTGCTCCCAGAAATGGGCTTTGTGGCTGTCCATGACGATCATGGGGATCAGGCCGGCATTGACCATTTCCAGCAAATCCTCATCTTCAAAATTCTCATCGGCTGCAACCAGTTTCATCTTTGGTTTGCCGCTCTGATGGAAGGATTCGTTCAGTTGCGTCAGGCTTTCGTAGTAGCTGCTCGAGCGGCGTACGTGGATCTCTTTGCCGGCTAAATCGGCGATGCTCTTTACGGGCGGGGCTGACGATCCGGTAACAATCAGCTCTTTGACGCCTGAAATCAGCGGATCGGAAAAATCGACCTGGCTCTGCCGCTGGGGCGTAATGGTCAGGTTGGCAACGGCTATATCGCCGCGGCCGTCAATCAGCCAGGGAATGAGCTGGTCACGGCCAACGGGAATAAATAAAACCCTGAACTTCAGGGTTTTGGTCTTGAGCTTCTTGTTGATAAATTTTTCAAACTGTTTGAGCAGTTCGTAGCTCGCCCCGCGCTGACGGCCCTGATCCAGAAAATAAAATGTTTTGCTATAGACCACCAGCGCACGAATCTCACGGCGTTCGGCCATTCCGTCGAAATCGCCGATCCACGGTTTAATCTCCAGCAGAGATTCTTCCGGAGCCGAGTCCGTTTGGGCAGCTGCCGGAATCGAGAGCACCGCAACTGATACCGCTATCATTGCCGTCAGCGCTATTGACCACGCCCACCGTCTGAAAACTCTTTCCCCCAGGCTTTGCTTATAGGGGAGCATGGTTTCTCCTTTTTTTGATCCAATAATGTGCAGTGTTTTAAAACTGCCAACACTGAATGCTAACCATAATGTCTAATTGTTCAACCCGGTATAATACAAAATTAACTATAAAACCAGCACCTCACCCGGGAATTGCCCCAGCTGGTCCAATCCATCATCGGTGACCACATGGGTATTTTCGATACCCACAACGCCCTTGCCTGGAAAAATCAGTTTCGGTTCCAGGGCGATGGCCATGCCGGCCTGCAATTCAAGCTGCTGTCCGGCAGCCAGAAAAGGAAACTCATCGACTTCCAGTCCGATGCCATGGCCAACGAAACGGATGCGCTCAGGACCGACACCCATGAAATGGTCTGCATATCCAAGCGCTTTGGTTTTTTCAAGGGCTCGCTTATATATTTCACCTGATTTGACGCCAGGTTTGGCCCATCTTTTAATCATCTGCTCAATTTCCAACATGGCGGCATGGGCCTCCATCAGTTCCTCCGGCAGGGATCCCAGTGAGAAAATACGGGCATGATCCGAGAGGTAGCCGTTGTAGGCAAAGACATAGTCAACCAGAACCGGTTCATGAGGTTGAATCGTCTTAAAGCCCGGACCCTGGGCCACGGCCGGACTGGCACCGGCCCCACCGGTGGGTGAAGAGAGAAAACTGGGAACGGCGCCCGTAGGGCCCGACATCAGGTGGCCGTAAAACATTTCACTTCCCCACAGGCGCATCCTTACAACCCCCTGGTGCCCCAGTCTTCTGGCCTCAGCCTCTATTTTGCCCGCAAGCTCTATCTCGGTCATTCCTTCGCGCAGGATCTTCGGTACCCAACCGGCAACCTGGTCCGACAATTCGGCGGCCCGGCGCATTATGTCAATTTCGTAAGGAGACTTAACTGCCCGAATCAGACGTATTGCCTGGGATATATCGACCACCTCTGGATTCCCAAAAATGCCCTGAAAATTAAAAAACAAATTGGTCGGCAGAACGTCGAGCTCCAATCCCAGGGCAGTGGGCGGGGCATGTCCGTTTGCTTTTAGAATATTGGGAATGTCTGAGGGGCGTTTCAGGGGCAGGATCTTCTCTATGGATGATTCCGCCTTGGCACGATCGTAACTCTTGCGCACCATTAATAGCGGATCACCATGGGCCGGAACATATAGGTGGGCCTGTTGAATGGTTCCGGTAAAATAAAATAAATCGACCCGTTGTAAAATCAATGCGCCATCAATGTTATTTTTTTGAAGATATATTTTAAGCTTGAAAACTCTTTTCTCAAGTTCTACTTTAGGAGTATTCAGGTTTGTTGGGTACACGCTGTGATCATCCTTTTCTGCTGCTTTGCTACCGCTCAGGGTACGGGGTTCAGAGGTTCAAGCCCGCCCTGGTGCGACGTGATGTCGCTATGAAATTACTTTCACATTCTATGGGCTTGGCTTTCAATCACAAAATCTTGTCATGCCAGGTCTGGGCCAAGGGTTCCATTTTCGCCGGTCCGCCAACACCGGACCCAATGATTTTCGCCGACGTTCATGAACGTCGACCCGATGTCCCGGCAGCGGTCTTCATTCAAAGGGCATTTATGTTGGAAACTGCAGCCGACAGTTTCTGCTAAATTTTCCGGTACTTCCGCTTCCATTTCAATCCTGGCATAGGATTTATCTATGGCGGTATCGGGTGCGGCTGAAAGCAGCAACTGCGTATAGGGATGAAGCGGGCGGTCGAATATTTCATCCACCGGCGCATATTCCATCATATGACCCCGGTACATGACGGCAACATCGCTGCATAGATAGCCCACCACGTTCAGATCGTGAGAGATAAACAAATAGCTCAAATCCAGTTCGTCTTGCAAGTCTTTTAAGAGGTTTATTATCTGGGCCTGGATGGAAACATCCAGGGCGGAGACCGGCTCATCGCAAATAATCAACGCCGGCTCCACGCTCAATGCACGCGCGATGCCGATGCGTTGACGCTGGCCCCCGCTGAATTCGTGGGGGTAGCGGTCCATGGTTGCCGGCGACATTCCCACCATTTTCAGCAGTTGTTCAAGACGGCTTTTTTGATCCGGACCGGGAAAGACACCTGCCACTCGCAGTCCTTCGGCAATGGATTGGCCGACGGTCATCCGGGGATTCAGTGAACCGTAGGGATCCTGAAAAATAATCTGAATTTCCTGTCGCAGGGGCTTCATTTCCGTTTCAGACAGAGGTACCAAATCCTGGCCGTTGAATATAATTCTACCTTCATCCGCATCCAACAATTTGAGAATCAACCGGGCTATGGTGGTTTTGCCGCATCCGCTTTCTCCTACCATTCCGAGCGTCTTGCCTTTTTCGATCTGAAAGGACACATCTTCAACGGCCTTCACCCAGCCGGAAATTCTTTGGAATAATCCCCGGCGGACCGGGAAGTATTTTTTCAGTCCTTCCACCTGCAGGATGGTGGAGTTATTTGATCTGATCGGGTTCATAAGTTAATACAAACAGCGTTGATTGGTTGATTAGTTGATTAGTTAAGTCGTCGTAAATATTGATTTTTTATACCATATATTGCAAAATAATTGGACATTTACTGTTCCAACCATCGTAACCTTCTGAAACTATGACTATAATATACCTAATCAACCATTCAACCAGTAAACTATTCAACCAGGTCTATAATATTGGCATTTGGATATTGGGATTTGAGATTTGTTTGTAATTTGGTTTTTGTAATTTGTAATTTGGTCTATTTTAGTTAGTATTCTAATTATTTACACTTTCCGTCCACCTCATTCCGACAGCACATCCCCTGCACCTCCCTCAAACAGCACCGGACAACGTGCCAGGTGTCCGTCTCCGTAGTCATACATGGCCGGAAATTTTTGACGGCAGGTGTCAACGGCACGGGGACAGCGGGGATGAAAAGGACAGCCCTGGGGCTTGTAGGCCGGGTTGGGGACGGTACCGGCAATGCTGTATAATCTTTTTCCTCGTTTGGAGCGATGGGGAACGGATGCCATAAGCGCCTGGGTGTAGGGATGACGGGGATTCTTAAAGATAGCATCTTTGGTTCCCTGCTCGACAATCGTCCCGGCATACATCACGCAGACGCGATCTGCGGTTTTGCCGACGACGCCCAGATCGTGCGTTATATACAAAACCGACATCGACCGTTTCATTTGCAGTGAATTAAATAACTGCAGAATCTGAGCTTGGACCGTCACATCAAGCGCGGTGGTGGGTTCATCGGCTATCACCAAATCCGGGTCACACGCTAGCGCCATGGCAATCATTACTCGCTGGCGCTGTCCGCCGCTTAGCTGGTGGGGGTAGTCGTTGATGCGCGCCTCGGCGGCTGCAATGCCCACGTCGCGCAACAATCGGATGCAGCGTGATTCCAATTCATCATTGGCCACGCTTTCGTGAATTCGAATGGCTTCTCCAATCTGGTCGCCGATGGTAAACACCGGGTTCAAGGAGGTCAAAGGCTCCTGAAAAACCATCGCAATATGGTTGCCCCGGATTGCTTGCAGTTGATCTTCGTCAATTTCAAGTAGGTTTTGGCCATTAAACGAAATGCTGCCACCGGCGATTTCTCCGGGAGGTATGGGAATCAAACCCAGGATGCTGAGGGCCGTTACGGTTTTTCCACAGCCGGATTCTCCCACCAGACACACTGTCTCTTGGTGACCGACCTCGAAACTGACGCCATCCACGGCCCGGGCCAGCTCATCGTCGCTGCGAAAGTAGACTTTCAGGTCTTTTACCGAGAGCAGGATGTTATTGTTGTTAACCATGTTCATAATAGGTCGGGCACTAACATACCAAACGAATTGAAGATTGAAGACCGAAGATTGAAGATTTGTGGTTGTCGCTCTCCGAGGCGCAGGCGCTACAACCTCTGCGAGCCGGAGGCTTCGCTCTGCATTTTTCATGATTTTTTTTATGATTGATCTCGCCGGAGGCGGACCTCAAATCTTCAATCGACAATCTTCAATTTTATTGCCTTTCCCGCAGTTTGGGATTCATGACATCCCTCAATCCCTCGCCAAACAGATTGAAGGAAAGCACCACCATCAGGATGGCAAATCCCGGTACAAACGTCAGCCAGGGCGCATCAAAGAGAAATCTTCGGCCGTGTGACAGAGTGTT
>JARFPZ010000033.1 GCA_029288035.1 Desulfosarcina sp. | reverse complement strand
CAATAGAAGGACTTTGGGCTTTAGTGCCAGTCTTGCTGCTAACGCCACACGCTGAGCTTCTCCGCCGGATAGGGCATACCAGGGCCGTCGGGCAAATTCTTTACTATCCAAGCCTACCAGAGAAAGCGCTTGGGTAACTTTATCGACAATATCCCTGCCATTGCCCCTCAACTTAAGACCGTAGGAAACATTATTAAAAACGCTGCGTTTCATGAGAAAGGGTTCTTGTGGGAGCAGTGTGATAAGAAATCTGGCTTCATCTGAAAACGGTTCAACCCGGCGGCCGTTAAAAAAAATTTCTCCCCGGGTGGGTCTTTCTATCAGACCCAACAATCTCAACAGCGTACTTTTCCCACTACCATTTGGACCGATAAGTCCAACGATGTGAGCCTGTTTAACCGTTAGATGCTCAATCGATAGACCCGGTTGAGCGCCATATGAATGTTCGAGTGATCGGATCTCATAGATGGGCAGATGCAATTTTAATACCTTCGGCGTAAAAATGAAACGGAGAGATTAACACAAAACGCAATGGCCAAAAGTACCAGGCCAAGGGCGACCCCCATACCAAATTGTCCCTTGTTTGTTTCCAGTGCGATAGCCGTGGTAATGGTGCGCGTATGCCACTTGATGTTGCCCCCGACCATCATGGAAATTCCCACTTCCGTCATAACGCGTCCATAAGCTGCAATGGCACCGGCCAGTATGCCGTGCCGGGATTCCCATAAACTGCTCAAAAAATGCTGCCTGCGATTTGCCCCCATGGACATGATCGAGATTCGAAGTTTTTGATCCAGGCTTTCGACCGCAGTCGCGCTCAGGCCGATGACAAGAGGTAATGCTACAATCGTCTGCCCGATGGCAATACCGGGCAGGGTGAAAAGCAGACCGAAGTTTCCCAGGGGGCCACGATGGGTCAAAAATGCATAAACCAGCAGGCCGATAAACACCGTCGGCAGGGCCATCAGCGTATCCACAATGGCTCTGAGCGGCTTCTTGCCACTGAAAACGAAATAACCGAGACAAAATCCTAAGGGGATACCGATGAGCAGGCTGCTTCCGATCGAATAACTCGACACCCTGACAGTAGCCCATATTGCCGAAAAAGTTTCAGCGTTGCCGCTCAGCAACAAAGAAAAGGCCTGGAAAAATCCTTCGAGTAAGAAATTCATAAAATTTTGGAGATCGAAAAAAAATGCGACTACAGTGAGAATGAACTGTGGCCATCCTAAATGCTCACATGCAGTCGCATTATCTATAAGCTTGAATTCGAAATATTTCCAACAGTCCGCTAGATTTTCGCATTCGGCGTAAATAAGGGTTTCCCTAAAAGTTTAAACTCCTTTATCAACTGCTGGGCTTCCGGGCCGGTGATCCATTCAATGAATTGCTTGGCCGTGTCGTATTTCGCCTCTGAACAATGCTTTTGGTCAATGGCAATCACGCTATACTGATTGAGTAGCACTGCATCCCCTTCAACTAAAATCTTAAGCGGTGGATTCCCTTTCAGATTGTCCTCATATTTGATGTAGGTGCCACGGTCGGTCATCGTGTAGCCGCTGCGCTCGGCAGCGACATTTATGGTGGTCAACATGCCCTGGCCGGTCTGAACGTACCAGCCCTCCTTTTCGGGAACCGGCATGTCCGACGCTCTCCACAGGGAAAGTTCCTTTTTGTGAGTTCCGGAATTGTCTCCACGGCTGACGAAAACGGCTTGCTTGTCCTGAATCGTCTGCAATGCCTCTTTTATGGATTTTCCCTTTATTCCGGCAGTGTCTGCTGCAGGCCCGATGATAACAAAATCGTTGTACATGATTTCAAGACGATCCGTGCCAAATCCGTCGGCTACGAATTTTTTCTCAGCCGGCGGGGCATGCACCATGAGAATGTCCACATCGCAATTTTCTCCTAACTTGAGCGCTTTGCCGGTGCCGGTCGCTGTCCACTTCAACTCAATTTGAGTGGCCTCCTTGAATTTTGGCGCCAGATAGTCCAGCAAGCCGGTGTTGTCCGTGCTAGTGGTCGTTGCCATCATCAGCATATTTCCTTCAGCTGCGGTCTCCCATGCCATAAAAAAAACAACTGCAATCAAACCTGAGACAATAATGCAAAATCGTTTCATTCTTTAATCCTCCTTTGGTGAATCGGTTGGAAACACCATCTTGCCGCCTAAATCGACATCATACCCCTCTAACCGGGTTGCCATTTCACGAAACTCTTTTTCATGGAGCAGAGCCAAAAACCGTTGGATCCCCTCATCGAAAAAGCGATTTTTAGAGATCATCAGGTCGAATCGTTCCCACCGCAACGGAATGAAGCCGATATCCAGCACTCCGGCAACGGCTCGGATACCCGGCCCGGCATCCGCCCGACCCGCCAGGACCTCTAACCCCACATCCAGGTGGCGGGACACCTCGTTGGAATAGCCCTCAATCTTTTCGCCAGTTAACCCTGCTTTTTCGAGTTCCCGGTCCAGCAACAGACGGGTGCCGGTGCTCAAGGACCGGTTAACGATTTTTATCCCTGATTGTGCCAAATCCGCCACCGTTGAAATGCCTTTGGGATTGCCCTTTTGCACCAGGATTCCCTGCTCACGCCGGCAAAAATTGACGACCGCCGGCATTTGATTTAGTTCCTTGATAGCGAAATCAAAATTGTATTCCGATTCATTCTCCTGGAGCAGATGGCTGGATGCAATCTGACAAAGATGTTTCCGTAATGCGCTCAAGCCGCCCATACTGCCAAGATTTCCGAAAACAGCCACCTGATCGGGATAATGACTGTTGAATAAAGAGATGGCTCTGTCGAGCAAAGGGTCATTGCTACCGGTTATGATAAGTAATCCAGCATAGGGTGGAAGCTGAATACCGCTATCCGGATAGTTAATGGTGTTTGCTTCAATCCATTGTTCAACCAGGTGCTTGGGGAAAAGCCATTTTCCCGTAATTTTGGTGGCGGGCAGCCCTTTCTCAGAGACGAGACTGTAAACCATCTTTTCGTTAACATTTATAAACGCTGCAACCTCTTTGGTTGACAGGAGATTTTCCATAGCATGATGTCCTCGAATGTAAACCGAATTCTTTGTTGTATCGTTTTCCCTCTAACATTTATTTATGAAGGCCACTGCAGCAGAGCTGACGGGGCATCGGTCTATAAGAATGATATCAAGTATATTCCACAGCAAGCTAAAGGGAATTAGACCTTAAAAAAATTGTCTGTGTCTGTCCGTGTGTGTCTGTGGCTAAATAAAATTATCCAATGGAAAACAAAATTTTCAACGGTCCAGAGTCAGATCTTTGGGACCCGATTGGAGAACGATTATAAAATTTTGTAATAATTTGTCAATATTATTTTAATTTTTAATTTTTATTTACTTATAATTACCAATTTAAACTACAAATAACCTTTTTTACAAAAAACCATCAAAGATAGTTGTTCTAAAGACGATATGACCGACACATCAGGCTGGGATGTCAATTAACTTTACAATTGGTATTTTAAAATTGTAAATCAAAAATACAATAATCTGGAATCCACCCCTCATGTCATGCTTCTCCGCAAAGGGCATCCCAACAAAATTTACATTACATATCTAATAGATAGGTTTCCTGGATTTAAAAAAATGACATTATACTACATGTTGGCACGCCGGTTGTTAGATTTGCTCTCAGAAGAAACAGTGCCTTTATCGAATTAATTCAGAGGAGATTGTCATGGCTGACCAAGCGAACATCATGAATTTGCTGCGATCCAATGCAGCCGGCATCGGACCCTTTGCCCATGACAATCGGTTTGCAGTGTTCTTCGATTCACCCAGTGGTGCGGGGTATAAAGGTGCCACCGCGACGCTGGAGGGAAAATACACCAGCGGCCGATGGAAGGCATCGACAGCTGGTTTTATGCCCGGGTGCGCAACCACGGTTCAAGTTCTGCGCAACACTTCATGGTCACATTTACCGTTAAACCTTGGGCGGGTACTGAATTCGTATACCCGGTCGGCTTCATCCCGTGTACGGCAGCAGCCGGAGGGTTCGAACCGGCAGCCGATGAAGGAAAAATTGTGCCCGTGAAGTGGCCCGCGGCTAGTGTTTCCAAGGCAGGTACCCATGCCGGCCTGCTGGCTTCGGTGATTAGGCGTGGGGAGGATCACCCTTCAGAGGGCGGCCATGTCTGGACAAAGAAACGAGGCGAATCTTGGGCGTCAGAGCACTTCAAATGCGCTGCCGAGATGAATTTGAGTTTATCAGCTTCTTGGCCGGCACTAACATCGGCTTGTAAAACATAGGTTACTTCTCCTGTCTCAATAAACTGTGGTGAATCCAACCGTTAATTCCTTCCTTCAGCTCCAATTGGAGCCAATCTTCCACTTGTGCCACCACCTGGACTCTTGTTCCCTGAGATATACGTTGCAATACAGGGGCTGATAAGTCGGGCTTTGATCGAATTTTTGCCAACGGTGGCAAGCTCACGTAGGTTTCGGTTCGGCTCGCCGGCGATGACACCTGGGTCTCGCGGGTTAAGAGATCCGGTTTTGTCGCCAGGGACGGTATCTGGTTCTCAGCAACGACCGGCTCGCTAAGCAGTTGATCAGTCTCACCCGGTGATATTAATGTTTCCGCATCTATAAATTGAGCTTCCTGGTTATCGGCCTCAGGATTGATATGCGGCGAATAGGTCTTGCTTTCGCTGATCGTCGGTGTGGAGTCCAACAACCGCATCGTGTTTCTGGGGGCGGCAGAATCACTGCGAGGGAATGCTGGCCCTTGGGCGTTCGGTTCGATGACTCCTGAAAACCAAAACGCCGCACCGGCCACCAAAAAACCAAGGATAGTCAAAATCAAGTAAGTAGTGTTGGTTCGTCGTGGTATTGCAGAATATAATGAGCGATAGTACTGCACGAAACCCTTCAAGCATTGGCTGAAAAGCGCTTTCAATTTCCCAATGATCCCCCTTGCCGTCTGGCTCAAAAGTTCTTGTCGTCGGAACTGTTGCGTTGCAGTCGACGGGCCGTCTTCTTCTCTATGGGAGTAATGCCTACTATACGAATATAGCTCTGAAGGTGGTTCAGATTTACCATGATCGGAGATAGCTCCCAATTTGTCGTGTTCAATATGTTCACGAGTGATCTGCGAAAGAGCATACATTGTCTGGGAGAGAGCATTCTCCACCTGAGCTAATTTGTGCACCAGTGTTTCTCTAGCTTTCCGTTCGTCAGCGAGTTGTTCATTTAATGCGGTCACATTTGCTTCGCTGGGTATGGCTGCTAAACTCGCGGCGACATTCTCAAACATTTTCATTGAGTACTCTGAGACCACGATGAATCGCTCCAACTGATCGCTAAGATGATTATAGGACAAACCGTCATCGCCGCTTTTGCTTGGTTCCGAAAGCGTGGCAGCCTTTTCCTGATTTTCAGACGAGTTGGCTTGTGGAAACAGACCCCAGCGCACCCGGTCCTTCAGGACGGTTTCCACCACATCACGATGGATTTTTTGCTGGGTATCCGCATACCCACAGACCAAGCACCCATGACAAACCGCGTTGATCAGCCTCGGCACACCTCTGGAGTATTCGAATATCGCTTCCATGGCGGCATCGTCAAAGAGCTCGTTCTCCGCTCTGCCAGCAGTCGCAAGACGGTATCGAATATAATCTTTAATATCCTGTCGATCAAGGGGTTCTAAATGGTAGCTTACTTCAACGCGTTGGAAAAGTTGCCGAAGTCCTCTGCGCTGTAGCTTCGTCCGCAAAGGCGACTGCCCCACAAGGATAATCTGCAGGAGACACTCGTTATCCGCATCCAGATTCGAAAGCATGCGAATCTCCTCGAGGGTCTCTAAGGGAAGGTTTTGGGCTTCGTCCAGAATGAGAATGACATACTGCTTCTGCCTGTATTTTTCTACCAGGAATTCCCCAAACAGCTCAATCATTTCGGCTTTTCCCTTGTTTTCGTGGGGCAGCGAGAATTCCTGGCACAGGGTCCGAAGTAGGTCTTCAGGTTGCAGATAAGTTTGGGTCAGAAGGGCAATTGGCAGGTTCTTGTCAAGGGATCGAAGCAAGTACCTAAGGAGGGTCGTTTTTCCGGTACCGATTTCACCGGTGATGACGATGAAACCCGCACGTTCGAAGACACCGTATTCCAGATGGGTCAACGCGTTTTCATGCTTCTGGCTGCGGTAAAAGAAATCCGGATTTGGAAGAAGTTGAAAGGGCAGCTGCTTGAACCCATAGAATTCTTCGTACATAAAATTTTTCCCTGTTATTTTAGAAGATTACCGTAATGATATCCATCAATGAGCTTTGAATCCATACCAACGTAGCTGCTAAGGGGTTCACCGTGTGGTCATCTGCCATGCCAAATCGCCCAATCCCGAGCCTTACACTGAAAGATAGGAACTTGGATTTTTATTTTTTTGAGTATTGCAAAAAGCGGGATGGGTGTCAAGATTGGCGACGATACTTCATCTTGGAAACTGGACCAAGGTAGAACGCCGCCAACTATTCCATGAGCTTGAAAACAAGCCGGTTTTAGGTCTTAGAATGCCCGCTTTTTGTTAAAAACCTCAGTTTAAGCCTAAAAACAATACGATTTTTAGGTTGTATACTTAATTGTCAATCGTTCACCGTGGTCTGTCCCCATTTCCCGGCAAAATAGGATAGAGTGGCGTCTGCAATCCAAACGTTCAGGTTTATGACACAAAAAATAGACAGGGCCATCCCGTTGTTGATACGGCAGGATGGCCTTTGGGGATTGAGTACGCTGCGGCACTGAGGCTGATCAGCTTCCAGGCCTGCATTAACACCGGCCTGGAAAACACATGAGCACAGTGTCATTCAATTGCAGATCATGTTGCGACCGGTTGCAGCTCTGTTAATAGGCACGGGCAACCCGAATGTCAGACTGAAACTATATTCGGTGGTACAATACTGAGGCGATTAGCCGGACAGGCCTCGGCCGCGTGTGGCCCACTGGGTCGGATTATCCCAATCAGCCGCTTTCCAGCGGATCTTTTCCGGCCGAACCAAGGGGATAATGTCCTTGAAGAAAGACAGCCGCTCCTCGTCTGTCATCGGGGTGAATGACGCCGCGATCTCCAGGTTCTGCTGCAGCTGAGCCATGGTCTCCATCCCGACAATCACCGTGCTCACCGGCAGGCTGAATGCGTACCGCAGGGAGCGTTGCACCTCGTGGGTTAAACTTCCCAATCCCAGCACTTTCATCCCGATCGTCGCCACGCCTTTGGCATTGGCAAACGGGATAAACTCCTCGGCAAAACTGAGAATAAAATGATCCAATGCGGATACGGCGATCAGCGCGCTATCGAAGGGAAAGCGATTGAGCGCCTCGATCAGAATCTGCGGGTCGGTGTGGCCGCTGATACTTATGTAGCGCACCAGTCCCTCCTCACGCGCCCGGATTGCCGCCTCCAGCGCCCCTTCTTTGCCGGTAAATGCATCCAAGCGGGCATAATCCTTTAAATTGTGCAACCGCCATTCGTCCACGTAATCCGTCTGCAACCGTGACAGACTCGTCTCCAATTGACACCGCGCGCCATCCCGGGTGGTATCCAGGGCCTTGGTGGCAATCCACATCTCCGACCGGCGGTGTTTGACCACTTTGCCCAGGCGTGTTTCAGCCTGTCCATCGGAGTACATCCAGGCGGTATCGAAATAGCGGATGCCGCGATCGATGGCAGTATTGACGATCTCGATCGCCGCTTCTTCTGTACAGCCATGTGCGTCCACAATCCGCTGTCCGCCAAAACTCAGAATCGGAAACGTTTCTCCGGTTTTACCAAATGGTCTGGTTTCCATGACACCCTCCTTTTTATTCAACAATGATCTTCAATCCAACATAAAGACTTACCAATCTTAATCGATGATTACATCTAGTTCTCTCTTTTTGCAACCATTGACAACTCTTTTATGTCATACCGCATTCCTATGATCCCATATGATGACGCCCAGAATTTATTGACATCAAAGGCTGAATCACTATGGTTTTTTTTAAATATAGGAAATTCGCCGCTTGCGCGATACAACCTTGCTGATCTTCGGAAATCCCAGTGTCGACACCCGGTTGATGGCCACATCCACCCCCCCTTTTTTTCAAACTTCACATCTCTTTCTTTAATAGTGCATTCCAAAAGCCGTGTGTATTATGCCCTGTTTTTTCTTGACGCGTAAGGCTGACTCCACTATATCTCTTTTTCGAGAAATGAATGGTTATAGTGAATAAATGTTCCCCTTATGAATGATCCAATTAGGTGCAAAAGCGGCTCACCATGCACCGCCTGCGATTGGATCAGCAGAGTGACCATAGCTGTTTGTTGTCTCTCGTTACTATTTTTTCCAATATGCCCAAGGAAAAAATCAACACAGAATCACCCCGGAAGGAGACCGTTTATGCCAAAAAAATACGAACTCAAGCCATCCGATCTCAGATACCTGTTTGACCCTCAAGTATTTAAGTTCAAAAACACCTCGACCGTTCGCCCCCTGGATGAGGTCATCGGGCAGACCCGCGCCGTACAGGCCATCGAATTCGGTCTCAATATGGACAGCCCGGGCTACAACATCTTCGTAACCGGAATCGAGGGAACCGGTAAATCAACTATCGTGCAAGAGATCGTCGGCCAACATGCCAAAGCATTGCCACCCTGCTGCGACTGGTGCATGGTCAACAACTTTAGCGACGAATTCTGCCCCAAAAGCATTTCGGTACCCACCGGTCAAGCCCTGAAGTTTAAGAAGCAGATGGGCAAGTTCATCGAGGACTTACAAAACGAATTACCCAAGGCCTTTAGCAGTGAATCGTATCAGAAAAAACAATCGAAGCTAAAAGAAAGCTATGCCGACAAGCAACGGACGCTCTTTAAAAAATTGGATCAGTCCGCCGCGGACCGCCAAATAACGATTCAAAAAACCCAAACCGGGTATCAAACCATCCCTCTATTGGACGACAAACCGATGTCCCAAGAAGCGTTTCAACAGCTCTCCGAGGAGCAGCGAGCGGCGATTGAGGAAAATATCCGTGCGCTGCAGGCGGAGACCGAATCCACTCTGCGGGAAGTTAATAAGATCAACCAGACCCTACGGGATCAAATCGAAAATCTCATGGCCGAGGTGACCCTGTTTGTGGTTCGCAACCGGCTTGACATTCTTAAAAACGCCTACAAGGATTCTAAGGATATTCTCAGCTATTTAGATCAGGTACAGGAGGCGATTGTCGACAATGTAAATGAATTCATCGCCACCGATTCCAAAGGCAGTGCACCCGATTTGGGTCGGTCTTCCCCCGCTCAGTCTGCATTTCTTCGCTATCAGGTCAATGTCCTGGTGGATCGCAAGGGGCAAAAGGGTGCGCCGGTGATTTTCGAAACCAACCCGACATACAACAATCTCTTCGGCTACATTGAAAAAAGGGCGGTTATGGGAACCCTCATGACGGATTTTACAATGGTGCAAGCCGGCTCTCTTTTGCGCGCCAATGGGGGATATCTGCTGCTGGAAATCGAAGCGGTTTTAAAGAACTCCTTTGTTTGGGAAGCATTGAAGCGCGCCCTTCAAAACAAATACCTTTATATCGAAGATATGGCCGCCGGAATGGGATTTGGCACCACCAGCCTACGTCCCGAACCGATTCCGCTGAAAGTGAAAGTAGTGTTAATAGAACAATCGAAAACTTTTTCATAATTTCTCCACAAATTATTTTTTAATGAAATGCTGAATGAAAATTCTTTTCCCCAGCTGTTACCTTTATTTTTAGAATATTGTTTTTATTTGGTAATGGACAAGTGGCATATTTTGTAAAAACACAAGGAGGATTGTAGGCACGATTAAAATCTATTGCAACTTTTCCTGTTGAGTCAGGAGAATCTAAGGATAAAAAGCGTCCCGCACCATACGTTTCTTCTCCATTTGTCATATCAGCAAAAACAAGAAAAAGATTATTTTCGTCACCAAGTGGCTCCAAAGTATGCTTGATCCCATCTTTTGTAAAGATCAGTTTTCCGTATGCTAGTCCAGTATCAGTGGTTCCCATAATATTTGGAACTTCAACTTTCTTTGGTTTCTCATACTTAACGAACTCTGCATCTACTTTCCACTCTGGATCTATATCAAACAACTCAATATCTTCAAATTCTTTGAGGAGGCGACTTTCTGAATCTTTTAGACGAATACCATATCTTTCCCCTCTTTTAATAACATACCAACTTAATGAATTAAGTTCGAGAATAGTGGGATTTCCCGTCATATCATTTAACAATGTTTGACTTGTTACTAGTGAATCCTTAATAACTGTCTCTTATACACATC
>JARFPZ010000688.1 GCA_029288035.1 Desulfosarcina sp. | reverse complement strand
ATATCAAACGTCACTTCGCCGATATTCATATTTGTCTTGTCGCGAAAGCCGTCCGCGAAATGCATAAAGCGATACACGTCGGCAAAGTTCGTCACCAGGCCAACTGAGACACGAATTGCACCTGCGCTCTTATTCCCCCGGTGCTGAATCACCTGTAAAAAATGAGGCAAGGTCAATTCCGGGCCATCATTCAACCCGGCCACCATATCCTCCGCCGTCAACCCTTCTGCCATTTCACCCGCACCGGGGTTGCAAAAGCAGCCGGTGCGCAGGGAGATCCCCTTCTCGTTTGCCAGTTCTTCAATGCGGCGATAATCCAGAAGCCGCTCATCCGGTCCATAGAAGTTCAGTGTCACCGTCCCGCCGCGCATCAATGTATCTGCCGGACCATAAATTCGAACCATTGGCTTGCCGTTGCTGTGCTGCAATGACAGCAATTCTTCGAGCAACCAGCCGGTGAGGCACTGGACCCGTGTCCCAATCGTGGTGATCCCCGCCTTTTCCAGGTGCTGTAATCCGGTTTTGATGGCCGGTATGTCCAGATAATTTACCGTACCGTCTTCAAATGCGGCTTCGTTAGGGGCCAAATAGTGGCCGTTGCCCTGCACGCTGGCAAAGTTCACCGTACCGCCTGCAAACCACGGTCGTTTCAACTTCTGGAAAACCGCCTTGCGGATCAGCAATGCGCCGATGCCGGTGGGGTATCCGAACATCTTGTAGAAAGAGATGGCTATAAACTCCGGTTTGACCACGCTCAAATCAAGGCCACTGGTTGGTACATAGGCCGCTGCATCCAGCAACACATCCGTGCCTTTGCTGTGTGCCTGTTCTATCAAATCCAGTGGGTGTTTTACGCCGGAATAGTTGGACTGGGCCGGGAAAGCAAACAGATTATTTTGATCCATATCCACCGAATTTAGAACGTCATCCAGTTCTGTCCGATCTAGGCGCAAATCCGGCTTTGTTAAAGTCACATAGGTTACCTTCGCTCCTTTGACCTTCGCAAATTCACGGATGCCATTGACAGAGTTGTGATTGTCGAAGGTGAGAATGTAATGACTGGCGGGTGTAAACGGATATGCTTCCCCGACCAGCTTCAATGCACCGCTGGCATTTGCCGTGAAGATGGCAATGTAATCATCCGGTGATGCACTGAAGTAACGGAGAACATATTTACGCGTATCCTCAACCAGATCTGTCATTGCCACGGATGTGGAGTTTGCTGAGTGGGGATTGCCGAGTACGCTGGTACTTAGCAATTCCATATGTTCGCGCAGTTGCGATTCGCTGTACAGTCCGCCACCGGTATAATCAAGGTAGATTTGTCCATTGGCATCAAGTCGGCTGTATTGGGTCTCCCGCCATTCATCTAATAACGCAGTTTGATTAAACGATGGATGGCTTTCAACAAAAGCCGAATATCCATCTGCCATCTGATCTAATTCATATCTGTTTTGGGGCATTATTTCAGGGATTGTGCTCATGGGTTTATTCCTTCAGAGCCACTCTTGAAACGCCTTGCCAACTCCTTGATATGAGCGGGGCCAACCTCACAGCAGCCGCCGACAATGGTCGCGCCGTCTTTGATCCAGCCGTCTGCAAAGTCCGCATATACATCTGGTCCTAAATTAGGGCGTTTTTCCAATACATCCACGGTAGCCCCCTTTTTCATAAAATCCTTCGTAATTTTTACAAATCCGTTGGCGTATCCGCCAACGGGAACTCCTTGATTTGTTAATAATGGTATCGTTTGATTGACTGCCTCAGGTGCCGAGCAGTTGACCAACAGTGCTTCTATCTTAAACTCTGCAATCATCGGCCATAACTCTGTTACCGACTCCCCTGAGCGAAGCTTCGTACCGTCCTCGTCGTCGACGGTAACTGCCAGCCAAACCGGCTTTGTTGCCACCCTTGCACCCATGACTGCCCCGCGTGCTTGTTTGACCGATGACATGGTTTCACATAGAATCAAATCTACATAAGGTTCGTGTAACTTTGCAATTTCGCCATAAAGCGCTGCGGCCTCCTCCACAGGGGGTGCAAGATCAGGACGATAGGACCAACCTGATGGCCCCAGAGAACCGGCCACCAAGCCGTCTCCATGTTTATCTCGAGCTGAGACCGCAATCTTGCAGGCCAATTGGTGCAGATCGGCGAAACGGTTCTCTATCCCAAAAGGGCGCAGGCGATCGCGATGAATGGCGTAGCTGTTTGTGATGGCAATGTCCGCACCCGCCGCAAAATAATCGTTATGCACCGCTCGAACCAACTCGGGTGAATCCATTAAGATCTGTGTGGACCATAGCCCTGTCGGCTTGGCCGATGAGCGAGCAAGAAGTTCCTGACCCATCCCTCCATCCAGAAGTGTGATATTCATGATGTCAACCTCATCAAAGTTTTCATCGCCTGATTTCACAAGGCAATTCTATTTCGTTTCCGTTTTACGGATTTCGTCATATCGTTCAGCTTTTATCGCAAAGAATGCGTTCTATCGCAATGTTTCTTTTGACAATTGATAAATACCACAATGTGATAAACTATATAACTTTATGAATGTAAAATCAGTTCACAGCTGCGCAAATATCTACCATCTTCACACAATTCCATCCAGGCTGATTGAAGCATTTCATCCTTTACCGCCAATTCGTAAATGCAAACCAATTTTCAATAGAGCTGTCAGCATGAAACTATCATGTAATCATTTATGTCGATTAAAGGAAATTTTTGTCAACTTAACTTGCCCAAAATGCTTCAGTGCCCAGATATCACTTTGCGAAGAAGAAACTGAGGACAATGCAGCTTGTGAAATGTGCGGCTGCGAATTCAAGTTTAATCCTGAACTTCCAAGAGGTGGTATGGATTAGGAATGGAAATCTCTTATTATTTTTCGCTTCTATGAACGAAAAAAAGGTTGATGCAATAAACGGTAAAGATAACAAAGTTTTATTTAGCGGCCAATCGAACTACAGGCCAACCGTTTATCATTCGTATTACCAATAGTTTACTTCGAATTTACCTTTTTTTGGATCATAGTTCCGTTTTTTTTCTTCCCTTGGTTGTTAATTATTTTCGATTGTCTACCATGGCATATCATAAATCATGGCTATGTAGCCTGACATCGAAACAATAACTCGGCCTTTCGTTTGCAAAAGCAAGGGCACGTTTCGACTTGAACATGCCCTTTTTTGTCATACTCAAAGAATATTTGTGCCAGATCTTTTCCCTTGATCATGTGCCACAACTCGAGTAGCTAATTCGCACGTACTCAAAGTCTGCTGCTGAAACAGTAATGATGTATGCCCGCCCAGTGTATGTGCCTGACCATCTCTACTATTCCGCCTCATCTGTGATATCCGACGCAATCGTCAGGTTTAACTGACAGTTTGTTGGACCACGCCTTTCAAATTGTTCACCAACGACGTTGAAGGGATAACCTTGACTTCACGATCGCTTATTCTGGTCACGTACCGGGGTTTGTCCTGGTGTGCAATGTAGGCTTTCCTGAGTTCTTCACTCAAGTGTTGGAGATTTTCCGGCGAAAGCCCCTTCTCATCTAACAGCGATTTGAAGTTAATGATTTTGTCGCCATCCTCGATCCATGCGATTCCAAACTTCTTCGGAGGCTTCCCGAGGAAGATGTAAACAGAATCTTCAGCCGGCACGACTTCGAGCGGGTCTTTGGTTTCGTTGGCCAGTTTTTCGAGTGGGAGACGCACGGATTCTAACTGTTTGGCAGCCGGAGTTGATGAATCAAGTGAGGGGTAATCGTGTTTGCCGCCAAAAAACTTTCCCAAGATACCCATAGTTCCTCCTTTATAGTTACGGCGAGCCACGGAAATCGGGGACAATGAACAGAAGCAGTCGCGGTTGTTCAGGGGACGGCATGGCTTCGCCTGGTTTTGCCCCTTGGGCCGGACTGTTATATTTATCCGTACCATCTATACGAACCCCTGTCAACCTTGGTTTACTTTACGCAATGCCGTTTGATATACTTTCCACACTTTTTAGAAAACCAGATGTTCCTCTATGCCGAGTTGCATAGCAACGTAGTGGGCTACCGTCTGAGATAGCCAGTGCGGCTGGTGGGCGTCCGAGCCGAAGACAAACTTGAATTGATTTGTAAATGGGGCATAGTACTGCTTCCAGTCAGTGCGCCAAACATAGCGGTTGTTGATTTCAATCAAGCATTCAGGGGGCACTCGGTTCAGGTTTGTTTGAAACGCGTTGGGATGAGCGATAATGACAGGCTTGCCGGTCGTGACCAGTTTTTCCAGAGAACGATAGTCGGCATTCTGATCGCGGCAGTGATAAATGTAATAATCGAGATCATAACTTTTTGCTTCAGCAACCCAAGAATGACCGTCGACCTCGACGCCCACTTTAAATCCGAATCTGCGAAGTTCTGTTTCGTAACTTTCAAAATCACCGTTCACCAGGTAGTCAAAATGGTCGCTGATGCCGATGATCTTGGCGTGTCTGACGGCAGCGACAAGGGCAACGGTCTGCTCGGGCACAACTGCGCTGTCCCCGGTTGAGTACGTGGTATGAATATGCAAGTCTTGTTGCAGCATCGCTAAACCTCTAGCATATCGTTTATTTTTTCCGCATGGGCACAGTCACCGCAGTGAATACACCGGCTCTTTTTGACGATGACGCCGCCGCCTTTGCGCTGGGAATATGCGCCGGTGGGACAGGCTTCGGCACAGGGTGCGGGATCGCAGGCCATGCGGGATCGGGCCTCAAAACCGGTCGACAACCCACCGGTTGACATGATGCGGATGCCGGCGGCCAGCCAGGACAGGCGCTTGTGCACCAGTCGAGCGCACGCCAGCGAGCAGGAATTGCAGCCGATGCAGCGTTCCATTAGCGGGGTGGTCAGATTTTTCATCGCTGGTTCCATATTCTCACGGTCAACGGCAATGCCTGAGGTCGGTAGAACAACATCGGCATCTGGTCTGTCGCCGGACAGGTAGACCCAATGCAACAATAAGGTAGAATTAACACAAATGGCCATCAGTGAAAAGTAGGAATATTTGCTTTATGGACTGCCGGCAGGCCCGAGCCACTTTGCCATCGTGCGCGCCAATTCATCGTTTTCCACCAGAGTGAGAATGGCGCGATTCATTTTTTCGCGCAACGGGCTGCCTTGGGGGAGGGCCAGGCCGTAATCCTGGGGTTCAAATATCTTCCCAACCACGGTAACTTTTCCTTTACCTTCGCCGTTTGCGAAAAAAAGCAGATTCGGCGCATCATATACCACGGCATCCATTGTTCCCTTCAGTAAGGCGTTATAAGCCTCTTCGACCGTGTCAAATAACTCGATATAGGCGCGCTCTTTCTTCATATAGTCATAGCTGGTTGTTCCTTCGACCACTGCAACCCGCCGTCCCTGCAGATCTTCAGGTCCGTTTATGTTGGTTTTAAGGCTTTGCATCGTCAGATCAGAGGAGAGCTGTGCAATAAAGTAGGCGAACAATGGCAAGAAAATGATGATAATAATTGCAGCCAATGCTCTTCCAATCCACCGCTGGGGAACTTTGTCGCCGTATCCGATGGTGCTTGCGGTGATCAGGGCCCAGTACATTCCCTCAAATACGCCCGGGAAGTACTTGCGGTGAAAACTGGTGGTTCTGTTTTTACTGCTGCGCTCGACAAGCCAAATAATATGACCGGCGATGATAATTAGAATCATCAGTCCGCCGAAGATGACGAATTTATTGCCCTTGAACAATGAGGAAAGCAGCCCTTGCAGAGGATGATTTCCAACTTTGGGAATTAATATATCCAGGCCTGTGTGGTAGACCGGATGGGTAAAATCAAACATTTCTTCCCGCTTTTCAGTGATGGTGATCCCACCGATGGCGATGCCGATGCTGCCCTCCTGTAACCCCTTTAATTTGTCGGCAACACCTTCAAATATTACAAATTCAAAATCCAATCCGGTTTCACGGGACAGGGCTTGCCACAAATCGATCGATAATCCAATAGGTTTTTCTTCCGACATAATTATAAAGGGGGGGAAGGGACTGATACCGACTTTAATCCTTGTTTCTGATTGTGCGGCATAAACTGCTTGGCAGTTGAGGAAAAGAACAAATCCCAGGATGAATACACCGGACATTTGTTTGCGAAACATGTTTTCGGTCTCCTTAATTAAAATCGACTTTTGAACGTAAATAAAAAACCTAAACTGATCGGTTCAGGGTTCACGGTTCAAAGGTTAAATTAGATTCTCTTTCACATCGGATGGTGGGGTTAAGTCCGTTAATGTAGTAATATGCTGCCCTGCTGTTGTCGGTCCGGTTCTAGTGAATTCGCGACTGCTGTTTTTTGAGATTATCGACCCTCGCACGGATTGTCGTCACACTTTTGTGGTCGCCGACGTTTGCTATATATCGTTCCCAGTCTTTTACAGCTCGGCTAGGATTGCCCATAGCCTCATATAGCATGGCTCTTTCACATAGTTCGGCAGGCGCTTCAGGCTGAAAGGTTAAGATCCAATGTAGCATTTTGAACAGCATGACGTCATCATCTTGCCGGGCGTAGATAAGCTTGAGATTTCTCAGCATACGGGTCAATAGCTCTTTTCTGCTGATCGGCTGTAACCAGTGAAGATCCGGGGCAAACGCATTGCCCATATGTGTGCGAATGATCTCAAGGCACTCATCGACGGTGAGGATTTCTCCTCGGTTAAACGGATCGATGAATATTTTTCCAGATGCATGATAAAGCGCGGTAATAAAATGTCCCGGCAATCCGATCCCACGCACATCCAAGCCCAGACGTCCGGCAACCTCGATATAGATAAGGGAAAGCGTTATTGGAATGCCTGTCTTTCGGTCAAGGACCCGATTCAGAAAACTGTTGTCAGGATCGTAATAATTTTCGTGATTCCCACGAAATTTCTCTTGCTCGAAAAGAACGTCGTTTAACTTCGTGATGATATCCTCAGATTTTGCATCGGCCGTCATGTCAAGCTTTACTCTGGAGGCCATTCGGTCCAATCGTTCCAGATATAACGACTCTTTCAGGTCGGGATATACCGCCTTGGCAATTAAAAGAGCGCCATGGGCCAAATCGATTCGATCATCCGCAAGAGATGCTATCTGTGAAAATTCCTTGTCAATGGTATCGGTTAAATCCAATTTCTGCGGCCTTCCTTATCAAGATCTCTGCATTCACTTATCACATTTTTTAAACTAAATCTTATCGATAAACACATTTGTTCAACTCAACCATCGGTTTTTTTGGCAGAGCCTGCTTTTTCGTTCGTCATATGATGATGAACTCTTCAGATTTTATGTGGTTTCATATATGGGCTTAGCTAAATGGGTTTCAGACCATGGTCCCGGAGTTCCATGGCGCTGTCTGCGATCCGTCGAACCTGTTCCTGGTTGTGAGAAACCACAAGCAGCGTGCAGTACGCCTTCAGTCGAATGAGAAGCTCTTCAATAATGCCGGCAGCTTTTGCGTCTAAAGAACTGGTGGGCTCATCGCACAAAAGCACTTCCGGTTCCAGCACAAGCGCGCGGGCGACGCAAAGACGCTGCTTTTGACCGCCGGACAGGTCCAGCGCATTTTTTTCCATACGATCCTTCACTTCTTCCCACAGAAAGGCGTTTGCCAAGGCCTTTTGTACCTTTTCTGCGATGATGGATTTATCGTGAATGCCTGCAAGCTTCAGGGGAAATTTCATGTTTTTCCCAATGCTCATCGGCAACGGGTTGGGTTCCTGAAAAATCATACCGACCTTGCGACGCAATTGCGGCATGGATACATCTTTCACCAGCGGGGAGACCCACCTATCGGCGAGCCGAATCCGGACTTCACCTTCTACCCGGGCACCCGGAATATCGTCCCAGAGTCGATTGAATAGCCCTAAAAATGTTGATTTACCCTCCCCGGAAGGCCCCATGATGGCCGTGAGGGTGTGCTCGCTGAAAGTCGCGTTGATATTGTTCAAGACTTGGTTCTGACCGTAAAAGAAGCTGACCTTCTTGACGACAATTTTATTCCTCGTTTCCATAATGTCCGACACAATAATTCTATGCCTTTCTATGCCCGGTAGAGGGCCCGATAGGTCAGGCTTCGTTTGACATAATAGGCCAGCATAAACAGAACGGCGCAAGTCCCCAATAGGACCAGACAGGCGCCATATCCCCTGGATAGTTCGGCCTGGTCGGCATACTGACTCGATATGTAGTAAATGTAAAAGGGCAGGGCTTCGTATTGTGACAGTAGTGAAGACGGGATACCCGCAGTGGCCACCACGCCGGTCAGCATGATCACGGCCGTGTCTTCGGCGCATCTGCCGGTGGCAAGAATAATACCGGAAACGATACCTGACAACGCGCGCGGGATCAATACATAGACAATGTTCTGGAGTCTGGTTGCGCCCAGGGCAGGCGCCGTTTTGCGGATGCGGGTCGGCAAATTTTCCAAGGATACTTGTGTGCTTCGAATAATGTAAGGAAGTACAAGCAAGGCGAGTGAGATCGCACTGATGAGAAGGCAGAGACCCAATCGGTCCGAAAACTGTTTATGCAGAAATATGGCGATACTGAAACCGAACAGGCCGATGACGATCGATGGGATGCCGGCCAGAATATCGAAAAAAAAACCGAAAAGCTGGTTTGTTGCCGGTCCTGCATACTCTGCCAGATAGATTCCTGAACATACCCCCACCGGCACGGCCAGCGCGGTTGCCGATATGACCAAATACAGCGTGCCCACGATAGCTGCAAAAATTCCGTCAAAAACCCGTGCCTGGCCCAGTAGCGCCTGCCAGGGGTCCGCCTGGCCAAAGATGAGGTTTGTGCCAAGGCTTGGAAGGCCCTTGCGCAAAAGGTATCCCAAAAAAAACAATACAGCCGCGCAGAGGACAAGCGTCATGGCCCAGGAAAGCACAACAACTGATTTTTCAGCAAGATTTCGGATCATGACATTTCCCTTTTTTTCGACTCAATAGCCGTATGACAATGACCGCAACGGTTGTAAATAGATAAAGGGCGATACCGCAGGCAAAAATGGAACGAAATTCCAGGCTGTCGTAGTCGGCGGCTTTGACCAGTGCAATATGGGCGGTAAGGGTTCTGGCCGGGTCCAGGAGGCTTTCAGGTGCCCCAATGGCGTTTCCGGCCAGCATCAGTGCGATGAGGGTGTCCCCCAGGGCGCGTCCTAAAGCAAGGACGAGCCCCGTGGTCATGCCGCCAAGGGCTTTGGGCAGCATAACGTATAACAGCCGCTGCACCCGGTCGGCGCCGAGCGCCTTGGCCGCCTGAACATAAGCAGGATCCACGGCCAGCAGACTGTCTGAAAAAAACAGGGTCATGGTGGGGCTGATCATTATGGCCAGCATGATCCCGGCAGCGAGCACGCTCAGGCCGGCGCCACCCAATCCTCCCCGAACCAGGGGAACCAACAGGAAGATTCCCACAAACCCATAAATCACCGTGGGGATGCCGGTCATGAATCGAATCATTGCGTTTAGAAATTTTTGCAGACGCAGTCCCCCTAAACTCGTGATAACAATGGCCGTTCCCAGGGAAAGCGGTAGAGAAAGGGCCGTGGCCAAGAGGGCGATCCAGAGGGTGCCGGAGATCATGGACTCTACACCGTAGAGTCCCTCATGCGGTGACCAGCGGCCGGACCACACCGAAAAAAAGTCGCTTTCCCGGAAAAGGGGAAGGCCCAGCGCGATCATGAACAAAAATACCGACGCGGTCATGACCGCGCTGGCCCCGGCACAAAAAAGGAATGCGCCTCTTGCAATGGTTTCCCCGGAAGACCTCATTTCACCGGAATGAATCCTTTATCCGCTGCGATTTTCTGCCCCTCGGGTGTGAAAAGATAGTCGATAAACAGCCGAGTCAAACCTTCGGGTTCACCTTTTGTATTGCTGTAAAGTCCACGGGCGATCTGGTATTGTTCGTTTTTGACGGTTTCCAGGGTTGGCGTGACACCATCAAGGGCCACGGGGGCCACACTCTTGTCCATATGGCCGACGGAAACATAACCGATGGCATAGGGGTCATTGGCGACGGCGGTTTTCATGGCCCCATTGGAAGGAACGAATAGCGCCTTTATACTTATGGCGCCTTTATCCAGAGCTTTATTCCAGAAAACAGCGCGGGTGCCGCTGGCCTCATCCCGGGTGTATACGGTGATGGTGTTATTAGCGCCACCTAAAGCCGCCCAGGTGTTGATCTTGCCGGAGAAAATCTCCTTTAGCTGCTCTTTGGTAATGGATCGGATGGGATTTTTGGGGTTTACCACCAAACCCACGCCGTCGATGGCCCATTGGTACATTTTGAGGTTGTATCGCTCAATTTCTTCCGGTCTGGGTTTGCGGCCCGAGTTGCCGATGTCCACAAGCCCTTCGCCCACTTGCTTGATACCGACGCCCGAGCCGCCTCCGGCCACGGTAATCACGATGTCGCTGTAGCGCGTCATGATCCGTTTGGCCGCCTCCCTCATCACCGGGATGTGGGCCGTGCCGCCGGCGATCTTAAGGGTTCCCCTTTGGCCCTTAAATCCATCCAGGGCGTCACCGAAACAAGGCGATGCCATTAAACAAAAAGTAAAGAAAATGAGCATTTTTCGAATGGGCCTTTTTAACATGTTTTTTTCTCCTTTCTAAATCATGGTTAGTTTTTTGTCATTACCCGGAAGCTTGATAAAATACAAATATTTATTCCGATATGTCAAACAGGAAATTCCGATATATCGAAAAAGGTTTTAAGGTTTTTCCGATAGATTGAAAGGCGTGTGGCGACCGATTCGTCGAGGGTGAGGTTGAAGGGATTACACGTGTTTTGCTACTGGGTATGGCACTTATTTGCAGCTACTTGAATTGTTAGCAAGCATTGCTCCGTCATATTTTAGATCTCCTCATCTCTTACGGTGGTCAGTAAGAAGTCCAGCATGGCTTTGCACGACGGTGAGGCGATCCGCAATTTATTGCGGATCAGGAAAAAATTTCGTGACATCGAAAGTCCCTGGAGCCTTATGCCTGTGAGGAGTCCAGCTCTCATTTCCGTATCGATGGCTCTTGATGAGAGGATGGATAGGCCCAGACCCGATTTGATACCCTCCTTGACCGCCGTCGATGAACCGAAGCGGGCGGAGACCTGAAGGGCTTCGGTACCGTCCACGCCGGATTGATATAGATAGGCCTCCAGGATCTTCAAGGTTCCAGAGCCCTTTTCCCGCATTATGAAAGGTGTTTGCTGAAGCTCATCGATTGATACAGACGTTCGTCGTGCCCACATGTGCCCGGCAGGCACGGCGAGTACCAGCTCGTCCGCCCACAGTTTTTGACATATTAAGTTCGCATGGTGACTTTTGGATCCGATAACGCCGATCTCAAGTTCACCCGCCAGGACGCGATTTTCAATCTCATTGCTGTCTGCGATAGTAAGATTGACCGATAAGTGCGGATATTTTTGGTTGAATCTACTAATGAGATCCGGAAGAATATATTCACCGGGGATGGTGCTGCCGCCCATGGAAATTTCTCCCTGTTCCAGTCCGAGAAAACTTTCTATTTCCAATTTGGCAGTCTCTTTCATCTCCAGAAGAAGGGTGGCGTGTTTGTGCAGAAGTTCTCCTGCCGCCGTTGGAATCACTTTTCTACCCAGGCGGTCCAGCAACCGGACGTCAATCTTTCTTTCAAGAGAGGCAATCCTTTCACTCACCGATGCTTGAGCCAAAAAAACCGCCTCGGCGGCCTTTGAAAAACTTTCCAATTCGACAACCTTGCAAAAAATCTCAAGTTCACGAAAACTGAAATCTATGGTTGGCATTTTCGGATTATACATTTGACATATTGTTTATGCAACGCTGAAGTTGACTTGAATTAAGCTTAAGGTAAATCTCAAGTCCTGGCTTCTTGCCTACACCGATCTTTGCTGATGCTGACGTATGTTTTATTTTACTTGCTAACCATAGAAAGATAGTGATATCAAGCGACGCTTTTATGCTAAAGATGCTCTGGAGTCAACCGTTGGCAAACAAAAACCATCGTCGTAAGTTATTGGGGCTCGCCGCTGCCGTCAGCGTTCTTTTTTTCTGGACGGGCTGGATTGTCATCAGTCGGCTCGGCGTGACCAGCCACCTGACTGTTTACGACGTCACCGGGCTTCGGTACAGTATCGGGGCAGCAGTGGCGCTGCCATATATTATCTGGCGACGGGCCTGGCGGGGCCTAACCCCAGGGCGAATATTGGTCCTGACTTCGACCTCCGGCGTGCCCTACGCGTTGCTGTCCTATTTCGGGCTGACCTACGCGCCGGCGGCTCACGGCGGGGTGTTCCTGAACGGTTGCCTACCCATTTTCACCACTCTCTTCGGCTGGTTGTGGCTCGGCCAGAAAGGTCGATTTTCTCAGATTGTCGGCCTGGGCATCATCCTGATCGGCGTCACCCTGGTCGGTTATGAGGGATTCGTATCTTCAGGCGGCGGCATGACCTGGTTGGGCGATGTTCTGTTCCTGGCTGCGATCGCCCTATTTGCCGTGTTTATGGTCGTCAACCGGGTCTGGACCATAACCCCCGGACAGGTTATCTTTGCGGTGACCATTGTCAGCGCCGTCTTCTATATCCCGGTATGGTTGCTGTGGCTGGACAGCAACCTAACCGCCGCGCCCGTATCAGAAATTCTGCTCCAGGGAGCTTACCAAGGCCTGGTTCCCGGTGTGCTGGGCATATCCTGCCTCAACATCGCTGTCCGACATATCGGCGCCCGCGTGACGTCTGTTTTTCTTTCGGCCGTACCGGTTTTAGCGGCCCTGGCGGCCATTCCAATTCTGCAAGAAATGCCGGGCCTTCCGGCCTGGATCGGCATGGTCACCGTCACCGTCGGGATTCTACTGGCCCTGGGTATCGTCGGCCTCGATCAAAATGCTGCCGCCGCCAGTGAATGACATTCTTTAGTCGCCCCTTCGCAAACTTATATCGTAAATCCGGGAAGAGCAGAATGTTTCAGGCAAAGATCACACGTCTGAGCGATTCACGAACCCATTTGACCCCCGTTTTGCCGGAGGCTCCGATGATAGCCACTTTCATGGTACTGATTTCTATTATCAGTTTCAATTTTTTCTGGGCGGCTTGAATTTTAAACGTAGGTTATAATCGAATTTTGAGGCGATACTAAAGTAGAGGCTTCGAACAGATTAAAAACGATTGTTCGCTGTAAGATATGATTTGAGTATCTTGAAGTGCAATCCATTGCTATTAACTCAGATTGATAGTAGATATTTTTAACGCTTGGGATAACCAGTTTTAAAAAGCGGCAGCTTTTTAAAATCCGGGTTCATCCCGTAGTTATGTTTTGATTTTCAGATAATTCTTCTCTTTTCCGTTCTCTCATTTTTATTGAGCCCAATAAAGGTCCGTCAGAATATGTTTCATTGTGAAAATGTTCATTGAAATAATGATAATAATCCCATAATATTTTTTCCGATTTCTTGTTTTCATAAAAGCCCAATAACGTATAAAGAATCGATTCCCTCAATTATCATATCAATTCATCCCTCCGAAATCACTTTCCTCAGATTATCCCCGTTGGTCTTCCACCAGTTGAATAAAATAGAGAGATCCGCAGCGATGTTGAAATGGCGAACACCGAGATCAAGATAATATTTGGCCTCATCGACGCTGTTGATTTCGGCCCGCGGCGGCACCCCCAATTTAACTGCCGTTTCAAAAACCCTGCGTTCAGCGGCTTTTACTTCCGGTGAGCTGCGGGCCCCCGCCAATCCGATGCTCATGGAGTAGTCCGCCGGTCCCCACTGAATCATATCGACGCCACTGACCGAAAGGATTTCTTCCAATCGATCGAGCGCTGGTTTTTTTTCAATCATAATCATCACGACAACATCTCTCAGGGCCTGAACATATTCGGGGGATCCACCGTAACCCATATACGCAAATCGCCGCATGCCGACACCGTGTTTACCGCCGTCCTCCGGTGTTTCAGGGCGCACAATGTCTAGACATCGGCGCACATCATCAACCGTCCGGCAATCGGCAAACAAGATTCCCTGAAAACCGGATCCGATTCCCCGCTGGGCGAGAAATCCCTGCAGCTCCTGATCGACCTTGATGATTGCGGACATGTCATACAGCTCGGCTGCCCGGCAAAAGTTATCCAGGGCATACAAATCAAAGGGGGCATATTCGGCCAGAAATTCAACGTAGTCAAACATACCGGTGTGGCCGATGGCCTCCACCACTGATGGCCAGGTGCTGTGAACCCGAGTGCCGATAGATGGCTTATTCTCCCGCAGCAGTTCGCGAAGTTTATTGGGTCGCATTTATACAATCTCCAAAATTATATTTTATATATGTTGAAGGGTTCAGTGTTCACCGTTCTGGGTTGAAAAAATCAGACAGCTCCTTGCGTAAGAATTCGATTTTCATTATGTATATGAGGCTGTTTTATTTTTTAATTTATATCCTAAGTTGGCGATAGAAGCTCAATTAGGTTTTGTTGGTTTTTTACTCAATCGGGCAAATACTGTAAGCAGTTTTCATCGGTTGTAACCTTTGAACCTTGAACCCTGAACCAATCTTTTTAACCCAGCATGGGACTAACCCAGCGCCTGAATCAGTTCGATGGTGATATCTTCAGGTCCTCGAAAAAAGGCAATCCTCAGATCGGGGATGTCTTTGGGTGCCATGAAAAAATTAAACCCTCGCTTTTTTAAATCCTCGTAAGCTGCGTCGATATCTTCGACTTGCAGTCCAATGTGGTCGTATCCGTATCTTGTCTGGGATGCATCTCCCGTCATGACTTCATCTTCCCGATCTACCCTCAGATTGACAGTGGTGCCCTGAAGATCGAGCGAGGCGCCGTCGGCCGTCCCGAATTTTTTTCGAGTAACGAGGATTGCCCCCAAAGCCTCCGTAAAAAAATTGATCATGCCCTCCAGGTCTTTGCATATCAGATGAACGTGGTGAAACCGGTAAGTCATTTCGTACCTCCTTTGGCGGCATTGGTCATAATTTAGGATATTTGATTACCGAACAGCAACTATACGGATTTGAAAACTGAGCAAATCAAAAACTTTATGCATCCCCAGATGCTCGAAAAAACGGGTGGACCCATAAATCACATTCCAACGCGTGCGATCAATATCGAAATGAGCCTCCATGACCAAAGAACCATCCTCACCCAGTGCAACCGTGGCATCAAATTCGAGGTCGGCTGAAACACCTCGCAGTTTCAATTCACCTTTGACATGGTAATTGGGGACGGTCAACCAGCACGGTTCAATGCGTTTGGCTTCCTTAACGGTAAATACCGCTTTTGGAAACATTTTGGTAAAGAAAAAATCGTCCGAATGAAGATGGGCCTCCAACACAGGTTGCAGTTCATCGCCTTCCAGGTTGATATTGTGGATGGTATTCATATCGATTTCAACCGTACCGGTGACCGTTTTATCTTTGATGTCAATTACGCCCTTGGCAATATTCACCGTGCCGATATGGCGGGTATTGGGATTGCGTCCAGCCCACTCCACCTGGCTTGCGCCGGCGTCAACCGTGTATCGTCCGTCAGGCAAGATCACCGTGGTTTGCGGGTCATCCTGCTGGTCAGGTGCCTCGCCCTCGAGGTCATAGCCGGCCTCCCGCCATGCTTCCAGTCCCCCTTCGAGGAAAGAGACGTTTTTGTATCCGGTCCGATCCAGCTTTTCAAGTGCCATTGCTGCGTCTTGGCAGCGTTTGCTGGCACCATAAACCACAATCGGAGCCTGTTTGTCCGGCGCTGCAACTCTAAGATCGTCTAAAAATGAGACTTGGAACACACAGGCATTTTGGGCACCGGGGATATGTCGGTTGGCAAAATGCTCCGGGGACAACAGATCTATCAATACCGTTTCAGGTTTATCGGCTAAAAGGGTTTTCAAATCATTGGCGGTCACTATATTTTGATTAATTTTCGAGTTCAAAGTGTCTCCTTTCTCTATTAAATGATCCCCATCCCTGTCCTCTATCTAACCGTCCAGGTGATGATCCCCAATGTCTCTATTTTTCCAATTCATCCTTAATCGCCAGCCCGATCTTTTCTAATGTTAACGGTTTTTTAATATATTTGCCGGCGCCTAATTTTTGGGTTTCGCGTACCTCATCGGTTTCAGCGAACCCACTGACGATGATCGCCTTTTGATTCGGCTTGAACTCTATTATTCTCTCGTATGTCTCGCGGCCGCTGATACCCGGATCCATAATCATATCGAGCAGTAGTAAATCTAACGTATTTTCTTTCAAATAGGCAACTGCCTCCTGCCCACTGGAAACAGCTATCGCCTTATAGCCAAGTTTTTCCAGCATCTTACAGGATATCTCCCTTTGGCTTGCCACATCATCAACAACCAGAATCGTCTCTCCGTTTCCTTTGTAACCTTCGATGGGTATTAACAAATCCTTACCTGTTAACTCATCTCTCGTTATTGGAAAGTACAACTCAAATGTCGTACCGCTTTGGTCACTGGCCACATCGATGTATCCTTTGTGATCTTGTACCGTATTCCAGACCACGGCCAAACCCAAGCCGGTACCGCTTCTGCCCATGACTTTCTTTGTATAGAACGGCTCAAATATCCTCTCGAGGTCATCCGATGAGATTCCCGAACCGTTGTCTGATACGGATAAAACAACGTATTCACCGGTGTTTACAAGATCATACCCCCTTTGCGGTCTGTCTAAATAGCGGTTCATGGTTGATATGATGACATTGCCACTATCCTCGATGGCTTCCGAGGCGTTTGACACGAGGTTCATCACCACCTTTCTGATATGAACCTGAGAACCGTCCATATAAAGCAAGTCCGTATCGAGGCAGGTATTCACCATAACGGTCGGATGAAAGTGTTTAAGTTTTTTAAACTCCGGTGAATTCAAATAGTCACTGACGATATCATTTAGGTTCAGCGGCGCTTTTGGGGTCGCTACCCCTCTTGCCATGGTTAACAGATCGTGGACAATGGCGGTCGCCCTATGTCCGGACTCATTGATGGTTTCAATAGGTTTCCTTAATTTGCTGTCTTCGGGTAAATCCATTAAAATTAATTCCGGATAGCTTACAATTCCCGAAAGCACGTTATTCAGGTCGTGGGCGACGCCACCTGCCAAAAGCCCAAGGGATTCCATTTTCTGGGATCGTTGGAGTTTGCCTCGGAGACCTTCCTTTTCATGCTCTGCGCTCACACGCTCACTGATATCCAATACGATACCTTCGTAATGGGTAATATCTCCGTTCTCATCTCTTCGGATGAATGTCATATCATCAACCCATTTTATTTCTTCATCCTTTGTAACTACTCGATATGGATCGTGGGTGAATTCTTCTCTTCCTTCATCTGCGCTAAATATTGCAACTTCTTTTTCCACTCTTTCCAGGTCATCAGGATGAACTACCCCTGAATAAGCAATTTTTCCTGATGCAAACTCTTCTGCCTTGTAGCCGAATAATTCCTTGACATTATCTGAAACAAATTCTACCGGCCATCCCTCGGCATTTTTCCAAAGAAAAGCAACTGCTTTACTCCTGTTGATGATACGGTAGGCTTCCTGCAACGCCACTTCCGCTCGTTTTTGATTTGTGATGTCCTCTCCTGAACTCAGGGTACCAACAATATTGCCTTCATCATCTGTCAAGATTGTATTGTGCCAAGCGATAATCCTCTCTTCACCGAATTTCGTTACGACGGCATTCTCATAGTATTCAATCGGCCCAATCTCACCGGCCATCAACCTGTTAAAAACCGTTTTAGTCGGATCCTTCATACTATCCGGCAGAAAGTTATCAAACCAATTCTTACCGATAATCTCCTTTTGTTCATGGCCAAGGACCGCACGTCCTTTCTGGTTTACGAGAGTCACCTCTCCGCTGGCATCTAGCGCTACGAACATGACACCTGCGATATCCAGGAGCTTCTGAGCCCGGTCTCGCTCTTGCCGCAGCGCCTCCTCTACCTGCTTGCGTTCTGTGATATCCATATTCTCTAATCTTTGAATCCTTTTCTCTAATTCTTCATATGTTGGTTTTTCATTCATGAAAAGGCGCTCCGATTTTAGAAAATGAGAGTGATCTCCAACATTAGGCCCCTAAAAAGGATGTTCCTGCACTCTTTGTCAAAATATTATCTCACCACGAAGAGACGAAGGCCACGAAGATTTCATTAAATTTTTCCTTCGCGTTCTTCGTGCCCTTTGTGGCGAGATCAATGACCTGTTTGGTTCCGGCTTGACCGGGTTAGGATATTAAGGACAATTGCAAAATTCCATCGCCACTGACAGATGCCGACCTTCACACCTGCTTTTTTGCCAGCAGCACTTTCTCGATAAAGCGATCGATACCTCCGTCCAGCACATCGCTGACATTGCCTACATCCAGGTTGATGCGGTGATCCTTTACCATCTGATAAGGATGCAGAACGTACGAGCGGATTTGACTGCCCCAGGCGATGTCTTCCTTGCTGTCGTGCAACTCCTGCAATTTATCATCCTGTTTTTGTCTTTCCTGCTGGTAGAGGCGGGCTTTGAGTACCTTCATTGCCATATCTTTGTTACGGTGCTGAGATTTTTCCTGCTGGCATTGCGCAACGATGCCGCTGGGAAGATGGGTAATGCGGACGGCACTACTGGTTTTGTTGACATGCTGCCCCCCCGCCCCACTGGCCCTGTATACATCTATCCGCAAATCCTTGTCATCGATGTCGATGACGATTTCGCTGTCGAGTTCGGGGTAGACAAATACCGATGCAAAGGATGTGTGCCGCTTACCGCTGGCATTAAAGGGGGAAATTCTTACCAAACGATGGACGCCGGTTTCAGATTTCAGATATCCGAAGGCATTTTGACCACCGGCTGTAAAGGTGACACTTTTTATGCCGGCCTCGTCACCGGGTTGAAAATCTATCAGCTCAAATTTGAATCCCCTGCGTTCGATCCAGCGGGAATACATTCTAAATAGCATCTCCGCCCAATCCTGGGCTTCGGTGCCGCCGGCGCCGGCATTGATGGATACAATGGCATTTTTAGCGTCATCTTTGCCATCCAGCATGATATCCAGTGAAAACCGGTCGATGGCTTCGTCAAGAGATTCTGCCTGCTGGGCCGCCTCCTCAAGGGTCTCCGAATCGGATTCTTCTATCGCCAAATCCAGCAGAATTTGATTTTCTTCCAGATCATGCCACAGCTTCCTAAACTGATCGAGCTTGTTAGCGATCAAAGTCCGTTCCTTCAAGATGGATTTGGAATCTTCCGGATTATCCCAAAATCCATCTTTGGCGATAATACTTTCAATTTCAGCCAATCGTTTTTCTCTGTCATCAATGTCAAAGATAACTCCGCAGATGTTCCAATTTAACTTTGAGTTCATCCAGATTCTGTTTTAGTTCGATAGACATTTTGGTTTCCTCCTTAACTAAGGTTTAGTCGGTTGTCCCGCCGACCGGTTAGCCGGCTCCGAATTATCAATCATTCCATTTTTCTTTTGGTCCCGTACCTTACTATTTCAAGCAGAATGACCAACAGGACTATCGCCAGGCAAAGCTGAGCAAACAGGTCTCCGATGCGGGTGTAGATCGTTTTTGTTTTCACCAATGGAATCGACTGGACCAGAGCCGCATCCTGAAGCAACGGGGTTGAGGCTAAAACCCTGCCGGCCGGGTCGATAAAGCCGCTAATGCCTGTATTGGCAGACCTTACCAGCGCTCGCCGGTTTTCCACCGCTCTGAAAACGGTCATGGAAAAATGCTGATAGGGTCCGCTGGTTTTGCCAAACCAAGCATCATTGGTGATATTGATCAGCAACGACGCATTGTTTTTGGCCATGGCCCGGGACAGCCCCGGGAAAATGATTTCGTAGCAAATTTGAACGCCGACCTGCTCAGTCTTCCAGGGTAGCGTTTTGCCCTCCATGCCGCCCCTGAAATCGCCCACCTGGGCCACTATTTTTCCCAGAAAGGGAAGCCATTTCTTGAGCGGAACGTATTCACCGAAAGGAACCAGGTGGGTTTTGTCGTATTTGCTGATATTTTTTGTCAGCGGGCTGATCAAATAGGCACTGTTGAAGTACCTGGCCCCATCATCCGATTGCACAAAAGAAGGGCTGCCGATCAGGTAATCTGCCGCTGTTTGCTGAATTCCCTCAAATACCAGTTCCGTTGGCTTGATATCATATAATAAGTAAAACGGGGTGGCCGATTCCGGCCATACGATAAGCTCCGGACGCTGTTTTATGATCGATGAGGTCAAACGATGGTATTTATTTACGGTATCGATTTGAAAGGCAGGGTCCCACTTTACTGCCTGGTCGATGTTGCCCTGAATAACGGCAATGCGGGTTTTGGGAGAGATTGCAATTAAATGTTCGATCGTTTTCAGGCGCCAATGGCCGTATGACCAACTCAGAGCGATTCCCAGGATTAAAGCAATGACTGCGCCCGTTACCAGGCGTTTGGCTATTTCCTCGTCCAGCCACCTCCTTTTCGTGAAATAAAGCAAGGTGATATAAAATGCCCCATTGACAAGGGCGATCAAGGCCGACAGACCGTATACCCCCAATATATCTGAAATTTGAATCAGTTGCAAACGGTTAAACTGGGAGTATCCCAACAATTCCCAGGGAAAGCCGGAGAATATAAAGGAACGCAAATATTCCAGTGCTACCCACAGCAACGGAATCATGACCAGACACCAGACGGGTCTTTTCCCGATCTTGGACAGGGCGGCAGCAAACGATCCCACAAAGAGTGCCAGAAATGCGGCAAAGAGAAGCAAGATCAAGATGCTCAAATATGCCGGCAAATACCCATAGGTTCGCATGACAGGAACCAGCCAGTACAACAGCATCAGAAAATGAACCAGACCGGTGATAAATCCCAGGCGAAAACCGGCTCCGACAGGTTGATCTTTTAGGGTGTATAACAGCGGGACCAATGCGACCCAGGCCAGCCAGTCCAGCCCGATTTTGGGAAAGGCGCCTGTCAGCAGCAAGCCGCTTAAGGCGGCCAGAAACACATTTTTTATTCCTTTATTCAATGGTCCAGGGTTCACCGTTCAAGATTAATTGGATGCACATTATACATAAATCTAATATTTTTATGATTCTCAGCGATTTCCGGAAGCGCTGTGATGAATTAATACCTTGTTTCCAAACAAAAGTGAATTAAAAAGGAATCAATATTGACAAAACAGAAAGACTGTAATACGGTAATGGCGTAATACAGATTGGATAAATTAAGAGTCCAAAGAAAGGCAAGCCGAATATGGAACCCGTAATCGCCAGCAAATTAACAACGAAATGCCAAACAACCATACCGGAAAAGATTAGAGGTATTCTCGATCTTCATCCCGGCGATTCGGTAGCCTTCGAGGTGACACCGGACAAAAAAGTATTTTTAAGAAAGGCAACCCCCATCGACGTTGAGTTTGCCAGGGCGTTAGAAGGAACGCTTGCTTCTGAGTGGCTTTCTGAGAACGACGAGGAGGCATATCATGGCTTATAAGCCATTTGAGGTCGTCGCCGTGCCGTTCCCATTTACGGACAGAAAGGCTGATAAACGCCGACCGGCATTGATTTTATCGGAAGATATAAAATTCAATAAGCCGAGTGGTCATGCGGTACTGGCAATGATAACCAGCCAAAAAAATCCGGATTGGCCTCTGGATACAACCATTACAAGTATCCGCCGGACGGGATTGACGGCACCTTCAAAGGTTCGCATGAAACTGTTTACGCTTGATAGTCGTTTGATCGTAAAAAAAATCGGAAAGTTGTCCAATCGTGATAAGAAAGCCGTTGGAAAAGCATTGCAACGTTTGCTGGGAATAGAATTTGAGCCGCCGATCCGGGCGGACTAATTTGAGTAAATTCTGCATCCATTAGGGGGAAAAGTAATGAAGCGCAGAATATACACCATTTTATTTATTATCCTTATGTTGTCGCTGCCTTACACCTATGGCGGATGCGTGTTGGTATTTTCTAGCGGTGACGTCAAGAGTGAGAAGGATTCTGAAGACGACGAGAGCCCCACCGTATTTACCGGTAGTACATCCCCGGCCGTCATCGACTCCACCAATGCGAAAGATCTGTCGGGCGGCGCTTTTGCCGGTGGCATGACGCGTTTTGAAGCTGCAAGTGCCGGATTTAATAAAGGTTCAAGCGTTACACAAATTGGCGCTTTTCGGCCACTCAGATTACCGATGGTTTTAAAGGATTCACTTCAAAAGGATGAGATAACCGGACCGGCAGCTGCCCTTTATAAGCCGGCCGTTGAAACCAGAAGTGGGACGATACCGGGCAGCTGCGGGGGAGATCTGTCCTATTTGATCGATATTATTGATGAATCAAGACTGTTTGACGGCAGCTTTAGATTTGAAAATTATTGTGATCACGGGATTACGATTTCGGGAGAAACGGATTTCGATGGCACCTATGGAATCGACAGCGGAGACATTAGAACGGCCCATTTTTCTTTTGCCGATCTGGCAGACGGTGAGACTACATTAGAAGGAGACTTGTCATTGGATTTTTTACACCCGCCGACAACGGTGACCTTCTCGGCCTACAGCAAGGACATTGAATCCGGACAGGTTTATTGGATAAAAGACTACGCCATGAACATCACTGAGTTCGCCGGATATATAGAAATAGATATTTTCGGTGCATTTTATCATCCGGATCATGGCTACGTTAACTTAATCACAACCGAGCCTTTCATCGTGCATCATGAAGATGACTGGCCGACATCCGGTCTACTCGGAATTGACGGGCAAAAGAATACCCAAGCTGAGTTAACGGCGCTGAATCAGTTGACCTATTCGGTGGCCGCCGATACGGATGGAGACGGTGTTTTCGATTGGGAATCAAGGATTTTAAGTTGGACGGATAGGTAACGGGTAAACCTGATATGGCCGCCTAAAGGCACAAAAAGCACAAAATAAAATTTCAAGACTCGTAATTTCAATGGGTTACAATGAACAATAATCGAAATTTAGATTTTGACATTTTCTGATCGGCTGATTTCCTTTTCGGGCTCTTTTAGCTGAAACTAGGAACATTTACGGTAGAGGGAGTTTTAATATGAACGTTACATTTTACGGCGCGGTTCGAGAAGTCACGGGATCCATGCATCTTTTAACCACTGAACATGATCGCATTTTGCTGGATTGCGGTTTGTTTCAGGGAAGGCGCAAAGAAACGAGAGAAAAAAACACGGTTATACCGTTTGATCCCCGGATATTGACCAACATTGTCCTTTCCCACGCGCATATCGATCACTCCGGCCGGCTTCCGCTGTTGACCAAACACGATTTTGCCGGCCGCATTGTATGCACTCGGGCAACGGCGGCAGCCTGCGAATATCTCCTGCTTGATTCAGCACATATCCAGGAATCGGATGCCGACTACCTGAACTATAAAATCGTTCGCTCCGCCCTGCATAAGATGGAAACTTCAATGGGTACCAAAAAAGGGTCGAAAAAAGATGCCGATCGTCTAAAAAAGCTTCTAAAGAAAAACCGCCGCCATCCTGATGCCGAAACCGTCAATCAGTTGATAAACGAGTATCATCTGGAAGGAGTCCATCCGCTTTACACCGTTGAGGATGCCCAACAAGCCCTGTCCTTTTTCGATGGCTATCCTTACCGCCATCCAATATCTATCGGGCGGGAGATGACCTGCACCTTATACGATGCCGGTCATATTCTGGGATCGGCCTTCTCCCTGATACGGGCCCGCGAAAACGGTCGCAACTTCACGATTGGCTTCTCGGGGGATATGGGCAGATTCGATAAACCGATTATAGAAGATCCGACCCTGAGTTTTGATGATCAGGATCGGGAGCTGGATTTGCTGATCATGGAAAGTACGTATGGGGACCGGCTGCATGAGCCGGTCGTGGACTTAAAACCCAAACTCAAGCAAGTACTGGCGGACACTTATGATCGTGGCGGAACCATATTAATCCCTTCTTTTGCCTTCGGTCGCACCCAGGAGCTCCTGTATGTTATACACGAGTTATACAATGAGAACGAAGTGCCCCGTTTCCCGGTGTACGTCGACAGCCCCCTGGCCACCAAGATTACCCGGGTTTTTGCAGAACATCCGGAGGTTTACGACCAGGAGACCCACGAGGCATTCCTCCAGCAAGGTAAAAATCCTTTTCAATTTGACCAGGTCAATTTCGTCAAATCGGTTGAGGAATCCATGGCACTTAACCGGGATAAAACCCCCCATATTGTGGTGGCGGCATCCGGTATGTGTGAAGCCGGGCGCATCCTGCATCACCTGCGGCATAAAATTCATGATTCAAAAAATACCATTCTGATCGTCGGCTACATGGCACAGCACACCTTGGGCCGGCGTATTCTTGAACAAGGTGAGGCCTACGAGAAATCCGGTAGAAAGGGCAAAGCGCCCCTGCTCAGATTTATGAACAAAGAGTATCCGCTCAAGGCGCGGGTGGTTAAACTGGGTGGTTTCAGTGCCCATGCAGATAAAAATGAAATGCGCCGGCTTCTGCAGGAATCCAATTTGAAGATAAAGCGCATCGCCCTGATTCATGGAGAAGAAGAGCAATCCCTTGCATTTGCCGACGATTTGAAAAAAGATGGTCTTGCGGTGGTGGTACCCAGAAAAGGTGAGACATTAAATTTGACTTAACCGGAAATCCATTTAAATATCAGCGGGGCGGTGAGGATGACGAACACAACCCGGAAAAAATGAAAACAGACCACCAGCATGGGTTGTGCCCCGCTGTCGAGTGCCATCACGATCAGGGCGCTCATTGCCCCCGGACTCGTACCCAGGTATGCGGTGCCAAAATCCAGCAATCCCAGCTTGGCAAAAACGGCTGCCATAAGTATCCCGGCACCTACCAGGACCACACATGAGATGATGACTGGCAGGGCGATTTTTTTCATGACATGAAGCAGTTCCGGCTGAAAGGTCGCCCCCACCATGATACCTAAGAAGACTTGGAGGGCAAAAGTAAACCCTTTCGGAATTTCCCAGTGCATCTTCATCGTCATTTTAAACAAAATTATGGTTAACATGGCCCCGATCAGGGCGCCGGCCGGAATTTTCAGCTTGGCCCCCAGGGCGCCGCCGACAAGACCGAGCCCCAGATAAGCAAACAATCCCAGGCTGGAACTCATTTCAACTTCCTTTCCTCTGCAACAATTTTTTATTAATTTTCATGCAATATTCAGGTATTATTCCGTCTTTGCCCAAATACCCTGACCTGCTTGGTGGCGGGAGTTTTAGTCGTCCTTGAAGTACTTTTCGGGAACGAGCACACTGCCTTCCATCAGCCGGCGGGCGGTACGACCCAGCACCGCTTCCCGGTAGTGGTAGGTGCCGTTCGTTTTCTCGATTACCGCACCGACGTCGATGATGCCGCCCGGATGTCCGATGGAAAGCATTTCCTTCTGGTGGGCTTCCGGTTTCAGCAGGTCGTGAGCGACCGTGCCCGGGATCATCGCCGCACCCACCGTGGAGACCGCACCGCTGACAGCATAGGATTTGTGAAGCGTTCCCATGGACATCATGCGGCCGATCAGGTCCACATCGGTTTCATTAACCGTATTGTCATCAAGCGTCTGATAGGTCCTCGCCGCTGTAATAAAGGCGATTTTTGGAACCGCCTGGCTTCGTAAAGTTGCCTCCTCCATGGTTTCGGTCAGACCGATTTCTACGGAAACGGCACAGCGGACATTTTCAAGACGCTGACGAATTGAGGCGTCATTGTCGACTTCATCGATTTCAAGCCCCGACAGTCCCAGCGCAGCAGCTTGTACCAGAATGACCGGGTTAGCGGCATCGATGACGGTCAGTTCAATCGTTCCGACATCCGGCACATCCAACGTGTCCTTGACGTTACCGGTGGGGAACAGCTTTCCGGTCAGCGCCCCGCCAGGGTCATCAAACCGGAGCACGATCTTGGCCCCGGGACTGGGAACTCCGGCGATGGTGTAATCACCGTCTTCATCGAAACGGCCGTTTTTGACAGGCACTTCCGCAATGATAAGTTTGTCGGTATTTTTTTGATGTATCCGGACCCGTGTGAACGGCTCAACTGGCGGTACCAGCCCTTCATCAACGGCAAAAGGTCCAACCGCCGATGAGATATTACCGCAGTTGCCTTTAAAATCGATAATGGGCCGGTCAATGGACACTTGGCCAAAATTATAGACGACGTCATAATCAGGGGAGTCAGACAGACTGATGATGGCTACCTTGCTGGCGGTGGAAACGGCCCCGCCGACGCCGTCGATCTGCCGCCGGTTCGGGTCCGGGCTCCCATAGGCGGCCAACAATATTGCATCTCTGATATCCGACCGGGACGGAAGGTCGCCGGCGTGGAAAAAAAGCCCTTTGCTAGTGCCGCCCCGCATGTAAACAGCTGGTATCTTTTTTTGCATGATAATGCCTCCTGGATTGAGTTTCGGTTAGCCTCACTTGGTGCTGTTGATCTTCTTGAAACTGTTTTTTACGTTTACAAGATAGATACGAATCGAACGGTACGTCTCGGACTTTCTAAAAAAAGTAATAATTCCCAAATTAATGGTAGTGTGTCAAGGGCAATGGCGGGCAGATCCCATGAATCGTATTATTTTTCAACCAGATGGAACACCAATGGTCCCATTATTCCAGTTCTTTATTGTTCCCAGTATATAATTATGGTACGAATCAATTCGTTGCATAACCGATACCGATTGTCAATCAACTTTGAGGCCGATTGAATTGCGGTGCGATCTGGCATGCTACCGGGCACCGATATCCATCCAGGTGTGGTCAGGCACCGTGCCGAAATTCAACCGGGCAGAATACCGTAAACCCAATGACCGACAGCAGCCAGAGCGGAATCAATTTGACAAAAATGTATGATGTGCTGATCGTAGGCGGCGGCAATGCCGCACTTTGTGCCGCGATGACCGCGCGGGAAGCCGGTGCCGACGTGTTACTGCTCGAAAGTGCACCCGAACATTTTCGCGGAGGAAACAGCCGCCATACCCGCAATTTGCGCTATTTGCACGGCAGCAACAATCGTCATTTGACAGGGCCCTACCTCGAAGAAGAATTCTGGGACGACCTCATGCGTGTCACGGGAGGGAAGACCAACCAAGATCTGGCCAGTTTAACCATCCGCGCATCGAACAATTTAGGTGCCTGGATGATCCAGCATGGCTGCAAATTTCAACCTTCCATGCGCGGCACCCTGCACCTGTCGCGAACCAACGCCTTTTTCCTCGGCGGAGGCAAGGCCCTGATGAATGCGTACTATGCCACCGCCGAAAGGCTGGGGGTGACGATTCTTTATGAGGCGGAGGTCGTGGATCTTACCGTCCAAAACGACCGCTTTACAGCGGCGACCTTCGAATCCGGCGGTGGTCGGCAGACGGTTGAGGCCCGTGCGGTGGTCGTGGCATCCGGTGGATTTCAAGCCAATATCGATTGGCTGAAGGAATACTGGGGCGAGGCCGCCGACAACTTTATCATCCGCGGCACCCCCTACGACAAGGGGCGTTTGCTGCGCGTGTTGCTGGACAAGGGGGTCAAAGCCGTGGGCGACCCGCGCCAATGTCACGCGGTAGCCATTGACGCCCGGGCTCCCAAGTTCGATGGTGGGATTGTCACGAGGCTGGACTGCGTGTCCTTTGGCATCGTCGTCAATAAGAGTGCCGAACGCTTTTACGACGAGGGGGAGGATTTCTGGCCCAAGCGCTATGCCATTTGGGGACGGCTGGTGGCGCAGCAGCCGGATCAGATCGCCTATTCCATCATCGACGCCAAGTCTATTGATCTTTTCATGCCGTCGGTTTTTCCACCCATCGAAGCCGAATCGATCAGCGCTTTAGCCGAAAAACTGGTGCTCGATCCAGCCGCCCTCACCGCTACCGTTAAAACCTTTAATTCCGCTGTGCGACCCGGAAACTTCGATGCCGCGGAATTGGATGATTGCGTCACCGAAGGGCTTACGCCTTCCAAGAGCCATTGGGCCCGCCCCCTGGATACACCGCCCTTTTACGGATATCCCCTGCGACCGGGGATTACCTTCACCTATCTGGGGGTCACCGTCAACGAACGCGCTCAGGTCATCATGCAGAATAACGCTCCGGCAGCCAATATTTTCGCGGCCGGCGAGATCATGGCAGGCAATATTTTAGGGCAGGGATATATGGCCGGTTTTGGAATGACGGTTGGTACGGTGTTCGGTCGAATCGCAGGAAAGGAGGCGGTGCGTTGTGTCATCGAAGACCTTAAAAGAAGCTGATCGGGTGATGACGATTTGCAACGCCTGCCGTTATTGTGAGGGATTCTGCGCGGTCTTTCCCGCCATGGAGCTTAGGCGGACCTTTTCCGAAACGGATTTGAAGTACCTGGCGAATCTTTGTCACAACTGTCGCGGGTGTTACTATGCCTGCCAGTATGCACCGCCCCATGAGTTCATGCTCAACATCCCCCGGGCGATGGCGGAGCTCCGACAGGAGACCTATCGGGAGTCCAGCTGGCCGCAAGCGATGAAGGGCTTTTTTCAAAACAACGGGCTGCTGGTAACGCTGATTACGGCCCTCAGTATTGCCGTGGTTCTGCTGCTGACCCTTCTGTTCCAGGGGCACGCTGTGCTTTTGGGCACCCATCGGGGTGAAGGTGCCTTTTACCGGGTGATTCCCTACACCGCCATGGTCTTTCCCTTCATGGCACTAGCGGTGCTGGTGGTCGTAAGCCTGGGAAAAGGGTTCGTCCATCTGTGGCGGTCAACCGGGGGCACGCCGGAAGACCTGATGAGCGGGACGGCCCATCGGCAGGCCATCACGGACGTACTGAAACTCAAGTACCTGGATGGCGGCGGATATGGGTGCAATTATCCCGACGAGCGGTTCAGCATGATCCGCCGCTACTTTCACCACGCCGTATTTTACGGTTTCATGCTTTGCCTGGCCTCGACCACAGTTGCTTTTTTTTACGACCATCTGCTGCACCGACCGGCGCCTTATCCCTTCTGGAGCTGGCCGGTCGTTTTGGGAACCCTCGGGGGATTGGCGCTTCTGGTGGGGACCGGCGGATTGCTCTATCTTAAAAACCAGATGGACCGAAAACCGGCAACACCGGAAACGCTCGGGATGGACGTGGCCTTCACGGTGCTGCTCCTGTTGACAAGCCTGTCCGGTCTGCTCCTGTTATGCCTGCGGGCCACAACACTGATGGGATCCCTCCTGGCAGTACACATCGGGTTCGTGCTGGCCTTGTTCATCACCATGCCCTACGGCAAGTTCGTCCATGGGGTTTATCGCTATGCAGCCCTGCTTAAAAATGCTGTCGAACAGGCCCGTGAAGATATATGATCATGCCCAACCGCCGGGTTTTGACAGGCCTCATGCCAGATAATTCGTGTGAAACTTCATGAGACCAAACAGAGAACCGCAGAATATCGAATATCGAACCGCAGAATTTCGAAGGGTGGTTTCGCTTTGCTCATTCTTTTTTTATAAAATAGACAGGATACATTCCTTCGACATTCGATATTCATTATTCGTAATTCGATATTTTCTTTTCCAAAGTTTCTTTTTTGATCAGACTGGCCGTTTTTTTGGCCAGGGGCTCCCGCTCGTGTGAAACTACATTGGAAAACTTTGTTGGTTTCGCAAAAAATTCCGAATTCGTCATGCCGGACTTGATCCGGCATCCAGAATAACCTGGAATTTCTGGATTCCGGCCTTCGCCGGAATGACGCGTTAAAGAAATTTTAGCTATAACTACATTGTCAAGTTTCTTTTCCGATCAGACTGGACGCTGTTCAGGCTGACGGCGGCGCTGTAAGGATAACCAACACGACACAGAAGAAGTGAAAACAGACCGCCGATGGCACCCAGCCCGATATAAACCAGCCATCTGAGATTCGGATTCATGGGGAGTCCTTTCTTTCAAGTAGGTTATGCGCTCACGTGCGCTCCACAAGCGCTTTTAGTACGTCCTTCAATTCTTTCACGACAATTGCCGGTCCGCCTTCGACAGCACCGTTGGGCATCAGCGGGATCCGTTTTTGGGCGTATAGTTGCCAGACCGCTTTTTCCACCAAGGCAGCGGCTTCCGATTCTCCCAGGTGTTTGAGCATCATCGCAGCGGCGAGAATCTGGGAGGTGGGGTTGGCCAGGTTACGTCCGG
>JARFPZ010000687.1 GCA_029288035.1 Desulfosarcina sp. | reverse complement strand
CCAGCAGGGCGGCACTGTATGCACCGATGCCAAAGAAGGCGGCATGGCCCAGGGAAATCTGCCCGGCAAACCCCACGATCACATTCAGCCCGCAAACGACAATGGCGTAAATGGTGATAATGGTTGCGATGGTGATGACATAGGCGTTCATAATACTTACCTTGACCCCAGCAGTCCTTCCGAACGCCACATGAGGACGCCGATCATGGCGATAAATGCCAGGGCGTCCCGGGGCAGCGGAATATCGGCATATCCGATGAGCAGGGTTTCGGCCACACCGAGCAGCAACGACGCAATTACCGCTCCCGGAACCGATCCCAGCCCGCCGACAACAATAATGGCCAGGGATTTGTAAGCCGGAACGGCACCCATGGTCGGATACACCTGGTTGTAATAAATGCCGACCAGAATTCCCGCGATCGCCGCAATTGCCGATCCGATAACGAAGGTTATGCTGACGATCAGGTGGCTGTTGATCCCCATGGCATCTGCAATCGGGATATCTTGGGAGGTGGCCCGCATGGCCAGACCCAACTCTGTCTTGCTGGTAATATACCAGAGCAACACCAACACCAGGGCGGTGATGCAATATACAGCCACCAACGTCGAAGACAGGGTGATGCCGCCGATTTGGATTTGTGGAAACGGGAGGGTGGCCGGAAAGGTTAAGATATGGGGGCCGGCAATCAAACGGCACAGTTCCTCGATGGCCAGCATCACGGCAATACTTCCGATTAATGGGACATAGGGCGGGTATTTCATCAAGGGGTAATACACAAACCGCTCGATGGCCACGCCCAGCAATGCGCAAAAGGCCATACTGCCGATGACTCCGACCACCAGACTTCCGCTCAGCTTGACAATAATAAGACCGGCGTAGGCACCAGTGGTGTAGATTCCGGCATGGGCAACATGAAGGATTCGTAATATCCCGTAAACCAGGGCCAGCCCCAGCGTAATCAGGGCATAGATGGACCCCATGGCGATGCCGTTTAACAGTTGTTCGAAGAAAAGCTGCATGGGTTGCCCCACTGCTGGATGATGCTCGTAGCCGGTTTAGGCCATTATCGGGTTTTTTCTGACAATATGTTGTAAGTAATTTAAGGTGCTGGTGTTTGGACTTCAGAAATTTCAAATAACAAATCACAAATACCAAACAAATTACAATAACCGAAATTCCAAACCTGTAAGAAGCATTCTTACTAGATCATAATGCTTGCAAGTATCTCCTGTTCCTTGGATTTTGCCTGCTGTTTCAGATCATTTATTTTTCTGGTCAATTCTTTTACAAACTCATCATCTTCGATGGAAACCAAATTAATTTTTACATTGTATAATGCAGCCAGGGCAGCGGTTCTGGCGTTCATGGCGGCCACAACCCCATCGGTCACGGCATTCTTATTCCCGCTGTCGATTGCTCTGCCGGCCAAGTCTATGACCTTGACCGCATCGTTGGCAACTTCCAGAGGCACCAGGGCCGCTTGCTTAAAGGCTTTTTGGATTTCCTGTTTGCGCAGCTCCTTTTCCGGGTCGGTTGCCTTGGGAAGTTTAAAGGCGGCCATAACGGCGCTATAGGCCTCGGCATCCCGATCGATGAAGGCGGTCAGCTTTTCTCTCAATTCGGCGGCTCTCGCGGAGATATCACTCATCTCTCCTGCCACAGCCTCATAGCCTTTTTTGCCGAAAGTCAGATTGGCCACCATTTCGGTTAGGCCGGCCGCCAGGGAAGCATTTAACGCTGCGACACTCCCACCCCCGGGTACCGCTGTCCCCGCGGCTGCTTTTTCCAGATACTCTGTGATTTTCAAATTGGCTAACAATATCTTACCCCTCCTTTTTCTTTGTCAAAAACCAAATTTCCCTTTTTGACGACTTTGTCTACCGTGCTGATCCCGATGTGATAGGGGATGAATTTGTAAGACGGATACTCAAGCACCGCCAAATCCCCGTGCTTGCCGACATCGATACTGCCGATGGTATCTGCTCTGTCGATTGCGGCCGCGGCATTAATCGTTAGGGCCGTCACGGCTTCTTCGGTGGAGATATCCATATAAAGTGTTGCCAGAGCGAAAATGAGCGGTATGGATTCGGTAAAACAACTGCCCGGGTTAAAATCAGTTGCCAAGGCCACCGCACAATCGGAATCGATCATATACCGACCCCTGGCATACGGTTCTTTTAAACTGAAAGCCGTTGCCGGAAGCAGGGTGGCAACCACACCGGCGGCGGCCATTTGGCGAATGCCTTCATCAGAAGCCTGCAGCAGGTGATCGGCCGAGACCGCACCAATTTCGGCGGCCAGCTCGGCCCCACCGGTTTGCACGATTTCATCGGCATGAAGTTTTAACTTTAAGCCCAGCGCTTTTGCTTCACTTAAAAGTCGCCGGGATTGTGCGACGGAAAAAACATTTTTTTCGCAGAAGATGTCACAAAATTCCGCAAGATTTTCTTCGGCCACCCGGGGCATTACATCGCTGATCATAAACTCAATAAATGCGTCTTCTTTGCCTTTATATGCCTCGGGCACGGCATGGGCCCCCAGAAATGTGGGAACAACGTCCATGTAATGTATTCTGTCCAGATGCGTCATGACCTCAAGTTGCTTGATTTCCGTATCGCAGTCCAATCCGTAGCCGCTTTTGCTTTCCACCGTGGTGACGCCTAAGGACAGCATGGAATCAAGTCGTTTGATCCCCAATTGAACCAGTTCGTCGACAGCCGCCTTGCGGGTCGCATCAACGGTGTTAACGATGCCGCCGCCGCGGTTCATGATGTCCATATAGCTGTCTCCGCGCAACCGCCAGGAAAATTCTTCCGCACGAAAACCACTGAAAACGAAGTGGGTGTGCGAATCCACAAAGCCGGGCAGTACCGACCGGCCCCTGGCATCGATGATATCAAAATCGGATACGTCGGGTTCGGTTTTTTCGAGTTCGGACATGACATCCCGGGTCGTTCCGACGGTTTTGATGATGCCTTCTTTAACGACCACCGCACCGTCCGGTATGATTGCCAGGTCAGACATTGCTTGACCCTTTTTGGCTCTAAAGCCGCTGCAGGTGACCAACTCAGATGCATTTTTAATGATTAAATTTCCGTTCATTGGATTCCCTCATTCGTAAATCCTAGTTTCCAGCACCTGGTCCATGGAAAAATCTTCCACCCCCAGATAATATACCGCCGAATCAATTAAGGCTGCCATGGGCACCAGGCCGATGATTTCACTTCCGACCACATTAACACCGTAGCGTCGAGCTTCAATTTTGATCAGTTCGACCACGCGGTAAAGGGCGGTTTTGGTGTAGTCCGTCATGTTCATCGACACCTGGACAATGCCCCTGTCTTTTAACTCGATACCGATACCCTTGCAATAACGTAGTCCGCCGCTGATGTGTCTGACTTTTTTTGCGATGTGATCGGCGATTTCCAGCCGATCTGTATCCAGGTTGACATTAAAGGCCACCAGGGGCATGCGAGCTCCCATGGCTGTAACTCCGGCGCTGGGGTGAACCTGGGCCGGCCCGAAATCCGGTGTCCATTCCGCCTGGCTGAGTTTCTCTGCCATGCCCTCAAACTGGCCCTTTCTGATGGTTGCCAGATTTTGTCGCTCCGGTCTTGTGGCCGATTGTTCATATAAAAAAATCGGCAAGGAATATGCTTCAGAGGCGAGCTTGGCTGTCGCTTTAGAAATATCCACAGCTTCCTCGACACTGACATTTTTGACCGGAATAAAAGGAACCACATCGATAGCTCCCATTCTGGGGTGCTGCCCTTCATGGGTGCGCATATCGATGAGGTCGACAGCTACTCCCATGGATTCGACGACGGCTTTTTTTAAAGGCTCCGGTTCACCGACCACGGTGACCACCGAGCGGTTGTGATCTTCGTCGTTTTGGTAATCCAACAGCTTCACGCCTTCTTTTGCGCGAAAGGGCGCAACGATTTTTTCAATTTTTTTCAGATCGCGTCCTTCGCTGAAATTAGGTACACATTCCAAGATTTTTTTCATGCTGGCCACCATTTTGTCCAATAAGGTTTGACTGCGTAAATAATTTTTATGACAGGATCTACAGAATTTACAATATGCTATTTCCCACGCTCATTGAAAGCCTTGGCCACAAGACTCTCAACCATCCCCTCATCGGTCAGAAACGGCAGGGTAATGTGGTCCGACCCCTGGCGCAGGTCATTGTACTTGATGACGGTTTCTATGGAATGGTCGTTCCCGGCCCAGGCGCGCCGAGCAACGCCGCCCATGACATCCCAGGGGATAGCCTCTTTGATAACGCTATCGACTCGTTCACTGCCGTCCAGCACCAGGCCGAATCCGCCGTTGATGGCCTTGCCGATACCGACACCGCCGCCGTTGTGCAGGGCC
>JARFPZ010000496.1 GCA_029288035.1 Desulfosarcina sp. | reverse complement strand
GCCGCTGAATAGGTTCATTAGTTTGGTGACTCTGTATCAGACATTTATGACAAGGGGCTAAAGGAATATTAGACATTAAAAAGCAGAATTCACACTAAATGCCTACCGAAAGCGACCCAAATTGTCAATATGCATCCTGCTCAAGGCGTAAATCAGCGCTTCTGATCGGCGAAGATTTAAAGTATATCATTGTTTTTACCGATATAATTTTTTATAATTTCTAATCTACTTTGCTCTGAAACCGCTTACGAATTTCATGCTTATGGGATGATTTCGGCGAAGATGACGCTAATACTTGCAGCGACACCATCTAAGTGAAATGGTAAATGAAAATAAACGCGAAAACGGTTTGAATTCCGGTTCTTGTGCGTCTTATCATAAGGAAAAACGCCTTGGAATCGACCGTAGAACAAATAACAAATCGAGATTAAAGTATTTGTTGTTCAATGGCCGCAGGGTGAGTTCTCGACGTGAGGATGATGGTGGCAGAGCAATTATTTTCGACCGTTACCACCAAAATTTATTCTTAGCCATCACAACCATCCTGATACTAAGTATATTGGACGCGGTGTTAACCCTGATAGTCATCCAAAGGGGCGCCACAGAGCTTAATCCGGTAATGGCATATTTTCTTGAGCACGGAACACCGACTTTTATTGTTGCCAAGTACGTGTTGACCAGCATCGGTGTGCTCATTCTGCTGATTTTTAAAAATGTTTTTCTCAACAAAATAAAAATTTATACCCACTCCCTCTTTCCGTGTGTGATCCTTGTTTTCATGGCCGTTATCGCCTGGGAACTTTTCCTTATCTTTTGGGTACAATGATATGCACACTTTTTAGCCGGAAATCCGCACATTTCCTCGATGTCGATGACTTAACCCGGACAAGCCGGAATTGAAGATTGAATATTTGTGGATGTCGCTTCGCTCTGCCTTTTTTATGATCTTTTTTAATAATTGATCCCACCGAAGGCGGTCCATAAATTTTCAATCTTCAATCGACAATCTTCAATCAATGGTGTTGTTGATTTGCTGAAACCCTCATTTCGTTACAACATGAAGAAAAAAAATAAACTATGAGGCTAAACGTCCATCTCTTCCCAATGAATGGACTTTATCTCCTTTGAATCGCGGTCATAAATTGTGACCTTTTGAGTGCTGAACCAATCCGGCAATACATGCAGTTCTTTGGCATCACGGTTCCGATAGTGATACTGCATGTGAAAATGGCCGATGAATATAACATTGGCGCCCTCAGCAAATCTAGCCTGGGCAAAATCTTCAATTTCCGCTTTAGGCAGCTGCAAACGAAAGTTGATATTGGTTTTTTTTAATCCTTGCTTAATTGATTTACTGATTTGCGGGCCGAATGGTAAGCGGCCGATGATGAATTTTGATATTTTATTTTTCGCCAGTTTCCTGAATGCTCGATAATTTAAATCTTTGCGATTGATTTGATCGCCGTGCACAAAAAGAACGCCTCCGGCATCTCGCCACCAGGTATTCGCAGAACACCATGTAAAGTCCGATGCTCTTTCATTTGCCAGGTAATACTCATGGTTGCCTTCCAGGTAGCCGATGGTGCGTTGGCTTTTCTGTCTGCGGCACCAAACGATAAAATTTCGATGGATTTCTTCCTCATAGCGGGGCAGAGCGATCCAGAGATCAAAAATATCACCCAGAAAAATAAGATCCCGATTTTTTCTCTCGAAGGATTCAAGCATCTTAAAAAAAAATGCATGATTTCCATTAGCTTTGCTGATGTGGGCATCCGTGATGATGATCATTTGAGTGTGCATGCGCTGATCCGAATTATATTCTCACATGAGTGAATTCCACAAATAGAAGGTTGCATAGGCTTCCCAATTTTTCCAGGATCTTGAAAATTTATAAATTTCATCGACCGTGGGCTTTGCCGTCAAGCGTAATTGCCTTTTGATTGCATTTTGAAGGCCGACATCATCAACCGGAAACGCGGCCGGGTCCTTTAAACATCTTAAACACACATATTCCGCCGTCCATTTTCCAACTCCATGCAAGCGCATTAATTCTTTTTTTGCTGATTTGAAGCTGTCTTTTTCCAGTAAGATTTTTTTGCTTAAGGCCCCTTCTTTTATTTTTTTTGCAACCTCAATAATATACGCCGATTTTTTTGCGGTAAATTGTAATTGTTTGAATCTACTAACAGATTGTTTTGCTATCAATTCCGGTGTTGGAAACAGATAAAGATTCCGGTTATCGATGCGGAATCTTTCGCCAAATGATTCCACAAATCGTTTTTTCAAAATGTAAGCAAAATTAAGGTTGATGTGCTGTCCCATGATGGCCCAGCATATGGCTTCAAAAAGATCTGGTATAGATACCATTCGGAGGCCGTAATATGAGGTTGCAATGTGTTTTAACACAATATCATCTTTTGCCATTCGATAAAAGGATTTGAGGTTGGTCTCCATGTCAAACCAATTCCAAACATATTTTGCAACTTTGGCACGGATGGATCTTATGGGGCGCTTGGTAAGAAATTCGATCGACAAAGCGTTTTTATTGCGTAGTTGGATTTTCAGTAAAATGGGATCGTGATCTAATTTTAATAGCTTATATAAGCTTCCCTGATTAACTAGATGGCAAGGTTCTTCAGGGGATCTGGCCATAAATTTCAGGCATTTGGCAAAATCAAATTCTTCGGGCAGTCTCAAAAAGCCTGTAGTTCCTGTGTCATCCCATTTTTCGACCGGGAAATCCGGAAAACATGTCTTGCTGGTTTTAACACCGATTAAAATTTCCTTACGCATGACTTGACTTGTCCGGGAGAGACGTTATTATATGTCCGAAAATGAACTAAAGAAGCTGTTTAACAGGATCTGAAGGAGCCCTTGATGCCGATTTACGAATATCAATGTAAAGGCTGCTGTAACTGTTTTGAATATCTGACCCTATCCGCCAATGAGCCGCCCCCCAAGTGTCCTGAATGCGAATGTGCGGATGTGGAAAAGCTGATGTCGGCAGGCTGTTTCAGGCCCGCGGGGATCGCTACCGGATCGGGTGGCTTTACCGCGCCATCCTGTAGGCCGTCCGGCTGAGGTATTTGACCTATTCCTTAGGTTAAGGAATATAAACACCACAGTTCAAATACCGTTGATTGGGTAATTAGTTGATTAGTTGATTGGTTGAGTGGTTGTAAATATGGATTTATCCCATATTTGCAAAATAATTGGACATTTCATATTTCAAAAATCGTAACATCCTGAAATTCTGCCTATAATTTACCTAATCAACCATTCAACCAGTAAACTATTCAACCAGGTCTGCAGTTATAGTACCATACTATCCCCGGGTTTCATCACCGTCACTTTGGTTGCGGTTTCTTTTGCCACTCGCGCCGCCCAAGCCTGGGGATCCTGCTTGATCACCTCAAACGTATCGTAATGAATGGGGACCACCTGCTCGGGTTCGATGAGCTTAACGGCGCGTAGAGCGTCATCGGGTCCCATGGTGAAATTATCCCCGATGGGCAGAATTGCCAAATCGATACCCTCTTCCCCGATGAGTTTCATGTCATAAAACAGCCCGGTGTCACAGGCGTGGTAAATCTTTTTGCCATCGATATAGAAGAGAAAGCCACAAGGATTTCCTCCATATGAGCCATCCGGCAGCGCCGATCCATGCTGGGCTATGGTCAATTTAACCCGCCCCCATGGGTAGTCAAATCCGCCTCCGATATGCTGGGGGTGAACGTTGTCCACACCCTGGGCAGCGATCCAGTTTTGGATTTCAAAGTTTGATATCACCATGGCTCCGGTTCGCTTTGCGATCGGTACGCTGTCGCCGACATGATCACCGTGGCCGTGGGATATTAGAATATAATCGGTTTGAACCTCATCGACTTTCACCGGAGATAGGGGGTTGCCGGTAATGAATGGATCTACCAGCAGCCTGGCCTTGTCGGTTTCAATCAAAAAACTTGCATGACTGTACCATGTAACTTTCAGCGACATATAAGACCTCCTTTGTGAAATATTCTGGCAAAGATATATACACATAGGTTAAGCGGTTCAACGTTCAGGGCTCCCGGTTAAAGAACCTTAAAAGATGAATCCTAAAGGGATCTCGCCTCCATGGGGCCCGCATGGCTGTTATACCCAATGGGTGAAAGAGGTCAATCCTGGAGTCGTGTTGAAACATAAGCACTGTCGGGATAGGACAATCTCTAAACCCGGAATTTTGAACTCTGAACCGCGCAACCTAAATATAAAGTAGATCGCAATAAAAACCATATAACACAACATTCTGCTATCGAAAAGTATCCACATGAAGGTTCAACGGTGAACCTTGAACCCTTGAACCTCTATCTTGACTATTCTTCCAGCATCGCAGGCTTTTCTTTTACCAGATAAATAGACGGCAGGCTGAGGATCGTTACCGCACCTTTTACAAGAACATTGGCAAAAAAGATAGACCAGACCACCTTATGGGGCAGCACAAATCCGAAAGCAACCCAACAAAAAATCAGGCTGTCAACGGGGATGCTGACGGCATTGCTGGAAAGAACACGCAACCACTGATATCTTTTGGTGATGCGGCTTTGCCACAGATGGTAGATTTCGGTGTCGAGGAGTTCGCTGAAGACTTCGGCCACAATGCTCGCGATGACGATTCGCCATACCGGCCCCAGAATTGCGGAAAACTCTTCCGTCAGACCCCAGGAAGGGTCCTGGGGCAGCCAGGCAGTGAAATGAAAGAAAACTGCCATGAAAAGGTTAACGGCCGCCGCCAAAATAATCACGGTTCGGGCGGCAGTCTTTCCAAGGCGCTTGTGAATCAGGTCCCGGATGGTAAACGTTAGAGGATAGATGAAAGTGCCGGCATCCATGCTGAAGCCGGCGATCAGCGTAATTTTCAGGCTGGCAATATCAGACAGTAGTTGGGCGGCAACATAGATGGAAATGACAACAATCCCAGCGGTTGGAATCGGAGCGAGATGTTCCTGATCGGAGGCCACAACCAAT
>JARFPZ010000600.1 GCA_029288035.1 Desulfosarcina sp. | reverse complement strand
ACGATCCATTCCGTTCCGTGTCTGCCGACAGCTTCAGCGCGAGTGTAGCCAAATATCCTTTCCGCAGCCTGGTTTTGATCTAAACAGATGCCTTTCTCAGAAAGGAATATGGCTTCAAAAGATGCCTCAGACAACGCCTTCAGCCGCTCTTCGCTCTTCTTCAGCGACTCATCCGCCCGTTTGCGCTCAGATTCTGCTTGCTCTAATTCCTGAATCCTTTTCTCTAATTCTTCACAGCTTGGTTTTTTAATCATTGGAAGGATCTCCAATTTGAAATGGGAGTGATTCAGATTGCCATACTGTTAAAGATTCTTGCATTATGGATGAATTCCGTATTTTTTAACCAAACAGGACGGTATTCTTAGATTGACAACATCTGTGATGCCTGCACGATGGCAAGGTAAGATTTCAAATTTGTACGACAAATCTGCTGAAAACACAAATTATGCTTTATTGGTAACATTTTAACATGAAAATCAATTGGAGATTAGGCTGAAAAAGTCAGACATATTGAGAGTATCTGGACCTCGGCTGAAGTTGTGATATGCTCTAAAGCTAATGCCCAATTTAATGGAGTCCAGATTCCAGATTTTATCGTTTCATGGAATCAATAATTATCTCAAATAGAAAAACGATATCACGACGTTTTTCAAATTCTTAATCTGATTTGATGTTCATATTCAACAATTTTTAGGCTTAAAATCCACCAAAAAATTGAACCGGAGCATTTTAGGTTTGATGGACAAATCTAAAATCCCCAGGAATTGTATATTTCCCATATCCAATCTACATTTTGAGCTGAGTGTAGATTTCGTGCCTAAATCGAATCTTTTGAATTGATTGATTTTATTTTGTATTTGTCCAGGTAACATACAACCGGTGCGCTCATTTTCAGGATAAATCACAATTTTTCCTGGGTGACTTGATTTTTTTCTGCAGTTTACAGCTAGATTTTGAGGTGGGATTCAAATATAGGATTAGGACCGATTTCAAACCATAAAGGGTGAAATCAAATTGTCGGGTTTACCCCTTCCGGTTGTAATACAAATTTAGTATCCCAATGCTTTTACGAGCCTAATTGATGATTTTTATCTCAGCAATCACGATTTTTTGCTTGAGGGTATACGAATATGCAAAAAATTAAGCCTTTTAGAAGCTATGATGTCATTAAACATCAAAAGTTTGCCCGCAATATATATTGAAACCACTTTGGCGCTATTTATCCATCAAGTCGATCACATTTTTTGTGATCTATTATCAATTACTGAGCAATGTCTTAACGTGCGACTCAACTGCCAGAGCCAGTCCCTCGGTGTTGTACCCACCCTCCAGTATTGACACTACACGTGAGCGGGAATAGGTCGCGGCAATGGACATCACCAGCTTCGTGAGTTCAGCAAATCCTGCATCGGTGACAGTGAAATCGCCAAGCAAATCGTCCTTTCGGCTGTCGAAACCGGCCGAAATTAACACCAGATTAGGTCGAAACCTGTTCGCCGCCGGAACAAGCCGCTCCTTGAAAGCACCAAGGATCTTCTTGTCATCGGCGCCGCGGGGCAGAGGCACGTTGATGTTGAGGCCTTTCCCTTTGCCTTTGCCAATCTTGTCTGCGAAGCCGGTGCCAGGAAATGCATACAAAGCGTGTGTGGAGAAGAACAGAACAGTTGGATCGTCATAGAATGCCCATTCAGTGCCGTTGCCGTGATGGTAATCCCAATCCACGATGAGGACTCTGGCCAGTCGGTGTTTCTTTTGGGCGTAGCGCGCGGCGATGGCGACGTTGTTGTAAAAGCAGAATCCATGCTCACCTCTATCTGATGCGTGATGTCCCGGCGGCCGAACGGCACAAAAGGCATTCGACACTTCACCTGTGCAGACCGCATCCACTGCGGCAGAGCGCCAGATACTGCCAATCGACATATTGATTCGTCATGCGCCTGCACCGCAATACGGTTGACATGTGACTCAGGGTGAACGGTACGTATGTACAAAATAGGATCCACCGTTGGTGAGATGATCTCGGCAGCTTTGTACAGCCCAGATCTCTTCAGTCGTTGAATGATGGCTTTCAATCGTTCAGGTGACTCGGGATGCCCCTTTCCCAGTGTATGACGAAGATACCGATCATCGAGAACCAATCCTGTTGTAGTCGATCCGGCGCGCTTTGCACCCTTCTCTTTCGTGTCTTTCCCCTCGCTCGCGGACAAGGAGGAAAGACTTGTCAGAAAAGAACCGGCGCAAAAGCCAAGAGCCGCACATGCCGAGGTGGTCAAAAAATCTCGTCGTGAGAATTGGCTACAGGTCCCATGACTTTTTGAAAGGCAAAACATCTTCACCTCCCTTCAATGTAATTGCCAACATTAATATTTGATGGAAAATTTTCCATCTGTTTAATATTATGCTAAAAAAGTGGAAATCACCTTTTTTTTATAGCTGCAATGTCATAACTTATTTTTAATATAATATTTCAAATGGATAACATGGTAATCCAGTTGATGTCAGAAGTTCAAATATAAGCAGTAAGCAACGCTGTAGCCCTGAGAACGGGGAATTATGGTATCAAAGGTTTTATAAATCTGCAATTTTTCCCGACTAGTTGGAGAGTATCACCAGGAGTAATCGCGGTGCTGACCGGCGTGCCGGGAGGCGGGCTATCCATTTGAGCGATAGCGAACGATGTTAAGCGTTTTGTTGGACCACAGCTTGGATTACTAGATGCACAGTTTCCTCGTGAAAGCATAATCCCTGGCCGGACCTGAATCCATTTGTGCGCGCTATTTTTGGGGTTTTGCTGCCAGCGAGACGTGGTGATGCACCAGGAGCCATTTGCCGTCCATCTTCTCGAAAACGTTGGTCCCCAATAGCGTCCCGGATATTTCCTCGCCGGAGGATGCTCGAACTGCGCGGAACTCTTCTTCTCCGGTCACCCACGCCATGTTGCCAGCTACACGTATCTGAGGCTTCGGCATGGCGGAGTGAATATTGTCGTACCGCTCAAAAATTGACATGAAGCCTGCGCGCACGGTCTCCCAACCTTTCTCAACCTGTGGGCTAACCGGATGAATCGCTCGGACGTACGGCTCGTGTGCCCAGAGCAAATCGAATTGGGCGACATTCTCGTCTGATATGAACTTGTAAAATGCCTTGTTGGCGGCTCGCACCATTTCAATATCGCTTTGTTGCTGAGCTTCAAGGCTTGATATTCCCAGTACCAAGATGCAGACTATCGATAAAAAAGAACCTAAGGTGATTTTCATGACACTTTCCTCCACTTTGTCTATTTGTTTATCAATTGATGGACTGGAACAGGCCCGATGATTAGATCCATTGCAGTCTTTCTTTTCCCCGACCGATATTACGAGGACCGATTTCCAGTAGTTCAGTCAATGTCCCTTGGTCGCGACCACCTGAACAAACACTAGTTCTGAGCTACTGAGAGACACGACTAACCTCTTTACAGTTACATTGAGAATTATTTGTAACGGCTGCGCATCAGCTGCAGGCAAAGGAAGTTCAAAAAGCTATTAATTTTATGGGCTACCCTGCACCCCCATCCCGTCAGCTGCATGCGTCTTCTTTGGCATGTCAGTGACGTGCCAATACAGACAGGCCCTCAGTTCAGCCGCTGGCTAATCGGTTAATTAGTTGCAGCGATTCCGCGACCAGCTGTTTGACAAGATCGGCTGCCGGTTGACGTCGAAAGAGGCCTACGCCCTGGCCAGCCCACATCGCAACGAAACTTGCCTCGCCTCGACTGGCGGCCTCCTTTCGTAGTTCCCTGGCCACAGCAGATTGAGATGGGTACGGAAGCAACGGTTCGTCGATGGCCTCCAGCTCTTCGATATACCGATTATGGAGGCCACGCGCCGGCTTTCCGGAAAGCACTTCGGTCACCACAGTCGACTCCGCTTCGGCCCCTTCCAGAGCATCGCGCCAGACTGGTGCAACGGTTGCTTCGGGACAGCCGAGAAATGCTGTTCCCATCTGTACGGCCGAGGCGCCCAAAGCGAGACAAGCGACAATGCCACGCGAATCCATGATGCCACCGGCTGCGATGACAGGCACCGAGACGGCGTCTACAACTCGAGGGACAAGAGCGACAGCGCCAACAAGTGCCTGCCGGTAGTCGCCCTGGAAAGTGCCGCGATGACCACCCGCTTCGGCACCTTGAGCGATAATTGCGTCGACGCCCAACTTTTCCAGCAATATGGCTTCGCTCACGGTAGTTGCGGAACACAGGACTTTTGCCCCCGCCTCTTTTGCAGTAGCCACTGTTTGCGCATCAACACCGAAGTGGAAGCTGACAACAGGAACTCTCTCGTCGATCAGGACTTCAAGCTGCTTGTCAGCAGGGCCATACAATGGAATCGGATCAGGAACCGGCCCGAGTCCCATATCGGAATGGTAACTCTGGAGCAACTCTTTGAGAATCGGCCCCAAACGAGCTTCTGAATCATACACCTCCGTGCTTCGGTTGAAGAGATTGACGTTGAAGGGGCGATCTGTCAGCGACTTAATTTCTCTGATGGTCACACGAAGATCATCCAGCGATTTTCCCGAAGCACCAAGACCCCCGAGTCCACCCGCTTCACTCACAGCAGCAACGATCTGGGGGTTGGTTGGGCCTGCCATTGGCGCCTGAATGAGCGGATGCTCAATCTCGAGAAGATCTATTGCGCGTTTATCATTCCACATGGTCTTCTTCCTTCTTACAGCAAAGTATATAGCTCAGGCCACTTGTGCTGCCTAACATTAAAGTTCAATAGACATCTTGTTTTTAAACCCTATGGGAGTGTTAAATAGAAGTCTTGTTAATATCCCTAATTGGAACAAAGAACGCCCTAATGGTGACCAGACTTCAATTATGTTCAACTAATGGCTATCATAATCCAAGATTAAGATTTACGCTGTAATGAGTGTCGAGCTTCAGATCATCGTTCCCACTTGAATTGGAATTCAACCTCTTCAAAGTTGCCTTCGCGCTCATGTTCAATATTGAATATTGCTTTGGCCGGAATTTGGATTCTCTCACCAGCTATCTGAATTTTGAATTGTCTCCCGGCTTCCAAGCAGTCGGCGAGCCGCCTCAATTTTGCCACCATTTGTTTTACAGAATATCCTTTTTCTATGTCCCTGTCTCTTTTCTTCGCCATGTGTCCCTCCTGGTTGAAGATTGTCGGTTCCGAAAAGCGATTTTACATTTTAGCGCTTACTTTCTTTGCTTTTTACCTGTTCAGTTTCTCCTTTAACTTACCCGAGCACCTGAACGTCACGGTTTTTCTTGGTGCCAGCATCATGTCTTTGCCTGTGGCTGGGTTTCTGCCTCTTCGTTCGCGTTTCTGATTTACGCAGAATTTACCGAAACCAGAGATCAAAACGTTTTCGCCGGATTCCAGGGATCGTTTAATGAGTTCGAGCAATATTTCGATTGTTTCGTGTGCTTTTTGTTGGGTGTACCCGTTGGTTTCAACAATGGCTTCGACGATGCGGGCTTTAGTAAGGGTGCCGGTTTTCGGCATTTGGGGGCCTCCTTTCACGTAGGAGACTTCAAACTATCGGTAAGGGATTGATTTGTCAATTAAAAAACCTTGTGGTGGCCCAACACCTCCACGAAGTTACCAGATTGGAATAAATAAATGGAAATCCGGATGCTCAAATGTTGTTCTGCGATGTCTGGCGGGGGGATAAAAGAACTGCATAAAATTTTCAAATTCGATTGCTTTTTCAACATTCGAAACCTGTTTCGATTGGACAATCTAATCCACGCTTTCGATGGGATCAAAATGTGAAGATTTGCTGAACAAACCTTAAACGTTCAACCATTGTGGGTTTCCCCTGGCCAATCCACAAAAAGCGCCGAGTTTAGATTTCGTGTGCCTTAGTTGAATCTTTTGAATTAATTGATTTTATTGTGTATTTGTTCAGACAATACACAATGGGTACGCCCATTTCTCGAAAAAAATCTAAGTTTCAATTTTTATTAAGTTTACAGCAGAATTTTGCGGTTTTTATTGAATTCTTGTGAGTACCCGCATAAACGCAGAAAGCATCACTGGTGGCCAGAAGCCAGTAGAGATGATATCATAACCTTTTTATGACGATTGATAGGTACGACTTCGTTGGAGAGTACTCTCATTTTAAGGATGGGATATTTTGTCTTTGCCAATCGGACAAGAAAGTTCGCATAGACGACAGAATTTTATTACACTAACCGGTTCTTTATGGCCTTCGAACTGGATAACTTCTTTATCCTCAATATTTTTTTCCGTTTCAGGCCGACACGTCTCCCTGTTGTAATTTCCGTCCCTTCCAGGTAGAGTTACCATCTCCATTTCAATTGGCGAATGAACTGCTTTGCAAAACGCATTCTGGGGACAAGCTTGGCGACAT
>JARFPZ010000549.1 GCA_029288035.1 Desulfosarcina sp. | reverse complement strand
CTTGTTCAATATTTGCGGTTGTAAACGCTCCTGGACCATGAAATCATTTGCCCGCCGGTCTATTGAAGAGATCCGCTCGACCGTAGCCGATAAAAAAGTCATACTGGGATTAAGCGGCGGCGTGGATTCTTCGGTGGCGGCCGTACTCCTTCATAAAAGTATCGGCAAACAATTGACTTGCATATTCGTGGACAACGGTGTGCTCAGAAAAGACGAAGCCCGTAAACTTAAACTCACCTTAAAGCGGCAGCTCAAACTCAACATCCGGTTTGTAAATGCAAAAACACAATTTTTAAATGCCCTTGCCAAGGTAACCGATCCCGAAAAAAAACGTAAAATCATCGGTCGGATTTTCATGCAGGTTTTTGAAGCCGAAGCCCGTAAGATAAAAGGTGCAGAATTCTTAGCCCAGGGCACGCTCTATCCGGATGTCATCGAGTCGGTCTCCGCCTTCGGGGGACCTACTTCCGTTATAAAATCCCACCACAATGTCGGCGGTCTTCCCAAAAACATGAAACTTAAGCTCATAGAGCCTCTAAAATACCTTTTTAAGGACGAAGTGCGTCTACTGGGCAAAGAATTGGGCCTTGAACAGGAGTTAATTTGGCGACAGCCTTTTCCGGGCCCCGGTCTTGCCATTAGAATCATCGGAAGAATTACTCCGAAAAGGCTGAAAATATTGCGCAACGTTGATGATCTTTTGCTTGAAGAGATTAAAAATGCCGGATATTATAGAAAACTATGGCAATCCTTTGCCGTGTTGCTGCCGATTAAAAGCGTGGGCGTCATGGGAGATCAACGTACCTATGAAAACATCGTGGCCATACGTGCGGTGACAAGCAAGGACGCGATGACGGCTGATTGGGCGAAACTGCCCCATAAATTATTGGGCCGAATCTCCAACCGGATTATAAATGAGGTCAATGGCGTTAACCGGGTGGTTTACGACATTAGTTCGAAACCCCCCAGCACAATAGAATGGGAATAAAAAATTATGGCAGAAAGCAAACCGCCTGAATTTCGATTTAACGTAGACGATCAAGAAGAACCCGATGAATTTTATCATGAGGAAATGAGGGATCTGCGGGTTGAAAAATTAAGCCAGCGAATTACGCTGATATCGATTCTACTCCCTTGTCTGATTGCCGTGGCCCTCTATCTCGGTTACCGGGACTTAACCGGCAGGGTGCACAAGGGGCGAGACAACCGAGATCAAGAAGTTCAACAGCTATCGAATCAAATGGAAGCGCTTTCGGAAAAAGTCAATGAAAAATTAGACACCTTCTCAACGACCATGTCCTCTCAGGATCAAAGGTTCAGCGACTCGATCTCCGACCAATTAACTACCATCAATAACAATATCGACGTGTTAAATAAAAACATGGCGTCTCTTAACGGAAATTTGGAACAAGCCCAGAACGCCATAAAAAAAATAGATAAAGCCAAAATCGATAAAAAAAGCCAGGCGGCCGCTACCGCCAATTTAAAGGCGGAATTGGACCTTCTCAAAAATGAAATCCAATCGCTAACAAATCTTCGTGCAGACTTAGATTCGATGGCCTCTGAAATAAAAATTTTGGAAACTCAAATTACAGCAGAAATGGCAAAGGTTGCTGAGAATACCGCAACGTTCAAAAAAGAGTATGATCTGCTCCAGGTGTCGATAGCCGAGCAGTTAAGTGAAAAACTCGATAAAGCCGCATTGGGCGTTGAGCTGCTAATGTTTAAAAAAAATCAAAACACCCATTCTCAAGAACTCGCACGCCTTAGCCAGATATTGGATTCGATTCAAAAGAAAATTGAAGACACGCCAATAGACTCTAAATTGAACCGTCAGCCTAAGGCGCTAATTCCTGATGAATTGCCGTCACCGCAATCCACTGTCGGCGAGAACTCAGAATCGATTGAAAGTAGCGAAGATACCAAAGTGCAAGAACAGGACCTGCCCCCAGAGTAGTGATCATTGGTAATTTGGAATCAGCGGCCACCAGAAGAGCTGGGGGTATGAGGGATGGCCCCTGTAAGGGGCCCAGCAGACCACCTCTGCTGGTGGCCGCTGATTTTTAAAAAGAATTTTTTCGATCTCTGTTCTATCGGATCTGTCAGTTTTGATGACTACTTGACCGATTCATCATTGGCAGTATCTTGTTCGCTTCAGTTGGCTTTGGTGCTGGTTGTTCAGCTGGCCGATACCAATAAACTGGGATAAATAAGCAAAAATTCTTTTTTTATCTCAATTCATAAGCCGCCGGCATCGATCAGGTTTGCACCCATCAAGCATGCCCTCGCGGTAACGGTAGAACCTTTTAAATTCTCAACGGCAAGCCGGTGGCTTATTAATTGAGTTAGGGTCCCCAGCATCAACTTACTTATACAGGTCATGAGAGGACATCGAAATCATGCAGGTCAATCAAGCCATCATCGCATTCTCGCAGAGTGAAAAACTGAAAAGCGGAATTATCTGGGCAAGCCAGATTGTCGAAATGTATATCGGACTTTCGGAACCCGAAAAACTCGGAGCCGAACGTGTACTGAAAACATGGATCAACATGATCGCCACTGAGATTCATGTTGCAAAGACAGCAGCCCCCCATGATGTCTGGTCGGATGCTGAAAAGGACATGAATACCGCCTTGGTCATGCTGAACTCAGGCGTAACCCAAGAAGCCGGCTTCCACCTCACCCAAGCCCTAACAAAAGTTACCACCATCGGCCAGCAATCCATGACCCTTTTGGCGGATAAGGGACTGTTATAGCACTCTACCCAATTAACATCTCGGAAATTTTTCAGGTTGTTGGAATTACGTTGCTTTTCGCGGGCCTCCGCGTCTATAAGCCAATTTGGATAATGGAATATTGGGGAGAATTTCCTAACTTGTTTCTGGAGAATACCATGAGTTTCACTCAGCGAGTCCTTTTATCCATCGGTATTTTACTTATTGATCTTATCGTGTTTTTTTTGCCGCTGACGGCCCTATTTCTTGTCTATATCATTTTAGCCAATCCGGTGTGGTTCAGAGATTTTTTACAAGACCTGAACCAAACGTGAACATTCAGCCTTTCGCATTCTGCTGCTGAATGATTTCATTCCAAATCTTTTCAGTATCTTTCATGGGTATACTTTGGGCATCGAAAACAGGTTTGCTGAGTTCGGGAAAAAATTCGTCAAGAACCGAATTGATCTGGGAAATAAGTTTGTCAATTTCCATATCGTTTAAGGTCTTGATCATCCGCAAATCATCCTGGGCCTGCTGCTGAAAAAAAACCAAGGTTTGGTATCCATTTTGGAATGAGCTGATTTTCTCATTTATTCCATATAGATACCCAATTAACAATTGAATCAGTTTAAGGTCGAATTCAATACGGGGATTCCGGGTGGCTTTTAGATAGGATTTGATCTGTAATTGCTCTTTCTCAAATTTGATCTCTTTTTCGAGTTCAGCCACTTTTTGATTTAGCTGCTCCTGTTTTTGCATAGCCAATGAAATTTTTTGAGACAATTTTTGCTTTAGTGATGAAATCTCAGCCATCTTTCGATGAAGTTCCGAAATTTTGTGCTCGCCGGCGTAACTTGGGCAGCAAAACAAAAGATAAATCATCAGTGACGTCATACTGATAGATATCAATTGTTTTTTCATATCAATTTCCTTAATTCCTTGTTTTGCGAATAAATAATGTAGACTCTATTGCTTACATTGTGACTCGCTCTATTTCTTGGCGGAGATCATCGGCGACAAACAATTTGCCACCCATGGTTTGCCACAATGCTAGATATTTTAGTGTTTTTTTATTCGTATTTCTTTTATTGTACCCAAGCCCCATAAGCTCCAGTTGGTTACCTTCCCATTCCATTAGATAGGTTGCCAGCTCAGGCGAAAACTCGGCCAAACCGTTGAGAGATATCCACTTGCCCTCCCATTTGAAGAGGTGTTGTGCCGCTGCCGGAGAAAGTTCTTTAATGCCGTTTATGCAAATCCAGCTGCCACGCCACTGAAATAAATGCTCGGCTGCCGTCGGGGTTAGTGCCGTTAACCCATTTAAAAAAAGATCCGATCCAGGCTTATTTGACAGGCATCGGGCCGTTACAGCGGACATACTGGTGAGTTCTGCAGTGCGTTCATAATTCCCCGAACAAATTTCCTCGGAAATCTCCTGATCCATCCCATTCGACAGCGCTTGATCGTTATTCTTTTTTTGGCCTTTAACCAGTTGACCCCAGATTGTCTCGAGAGGCGTCGGATCGACATGCTCGCGACGAATCGCAAGCTTTTCCGCACTCGGTCGATATTTTTGAATCGCCGCATCGATGTGTCGCATATGTCTGTCCATATCAATACCGCCGGCGATATCGATCAAATTCAAATCAAATTCAGCTTTACGCTTAAGATAAAGAAGTTCCTCCCTTCCCTGCTTGATCCAACGGATTGGCTCTTCCAGTCTCTGGATATAGAACCGGCGGCGCTGTATGGTGCGAAGGTTGAGCTCAATTCGCCTATTTTTAAGGGCTTCCGGATATGAGGCGATGTTGCCTTCCTGCAATTCACGGTTAATTTGGGCGGTCAGATCGTTGATGCCGTTCTGATAGTATTGCTTGAGCTGGTAGATCTCTTCTTTTTTAGATCGCAGCTCATCTCTCAGAAGTCCTGCCTCCCTGATCTTTGCCAGATAAATGTCGTTGTTACTAAGCGGTTTAGCGGACTCGACCTGTTTAGCTGCCGGCGCCACAATATGCGTTTGTTCTTTCGGATTAAGAGTGACCGATTCTGCCTCTTTTTTTAATCCAAGGAGAGCAGGGTTCATAGAAATAACACCACCCGCGAAGCTCATCAATAGCAGGGTCAATCCAATGATGATTTCAGTGAATGACCAATTTCCGATGATTGTTTTGGCTTTGGATTTCTCGGCTAATTTTAAGGAATTCCCATTATTGTCGTTTCTATCTTTTTTATTTTCGGCCGATTCAATGTCCTTTCTGGATTTTATTTCTGATTTGCCGCTCTCCTGGCCTTCCTCACCATCATTTGCTGAATGAGGCCCCTGCCCTTTGGCTGGTTCGTCATGGGATTCTTCACCATCCACTCCTAGAAAATAAGGTTTATCAGTTTTACTGGGATCTGATTGCCGGTCTTTCTGCTCATCAGCCGTTGGCAAGGAATTTTCGGCTCCGATATCTTTCGGGGAGTGCTCCGATTCCCCGTCATCTGAATTTGACGGTAATTTTATTTCTTTGAATACATCGCTGTCCGATGGACCGGAATGGTTTTCTTCGTCCTCGCCAATAACCTCCTCCGGCACCACTTCTTGACTGGGACCGTTTTCTGTTTCCTCCATAGCAGCCTCCTCCGGAACCACTTCCAGCGCTTCGGCCGTGTCTTTTTCAGGTGAAATCACCTCTATCTGGTCATCTAAGTCAAGTTCCTCAAGGGAGGAAAATTCAGGTTTTTTGGAATCATTGTTGTCGATGCCTTCTTTCTCGGCCATTTTTCACCGTAATTCTTTATTTTATGTTCATCATTGCATCAGTGCCAGTTCAGGCTCTGATTTAAATACTCCGGCGGGAATCAAATCGACGATTTCGGAAAATTTTTCAATCGAACAACCGATCGTTCTCAGTCTTGAAGAAAGCGTTGCAGTACTCAGTCGTTCCAGTTCCAAACCAGTGTGAAATCGAGACATGAGAAGATCGGCCAGGTAAACAATATTCGTCAGCTTAACGTTTCGAGCGGTTTCTTCTGGGTTATGGTGATGATGGATGGTATCGGCCAACGATTCTGACAATGACCATTTCAAGGCAAGATCATGGCCGACTTCTGTATGATCGATACCCAAAATCTTTTTTTCCGCTTCATTGAAATTGGCATTTTCTTCAAACAGTTGGCGGTAAAAAAGAGGGTAGGCAGAAGCGATATGTTGGTCCAGAACCACCTTTCCAATATCATGAAGAAGACCCGCGGTATAGGCCAATCCCGGTTTCACTTCTGCGGTCAAATCCGCCAGTTTCTCAGAGATGACGGCTGTACCGACAGTGTGATGAAAAAGGCCACCTTTACACAACGAATATCCGGCACTCGAGCAACCATAGAAACTGCCCATCGAGGTGGAAATAACTAGCCTTGCGAGATTATTAAACCCTAAAAAAGTCAACGCATGGTCAAGGGATTCGATTTTTCGTTTACCTGCAAAAATGGCGCTGTTGCAAAGTTTTAATGTTTTGGCGCAGATGACCTGATCTTGGCGGATCTCTTCGGTCAATTCATGGACATTATGTTCGTCTTCATTGATCATTCTCAAGATTTTCAACGCCACTTGAGGGATCGGTTGGATCCTTTCAATGGCCCGTTTAATTTCATGGGCGGAAAGGTCATAACTTTCGATATCATTCGATGCTTTATCTATGCCGAGAGGTTCGATGTCGCAACGCCAGTTGCCCATGTTCAGGTTCAGGCAACAGGTGAAGAATCCCCCGGTCTCCGATTTTTCGATCTGGATTTCCTTTTCCTTAAGAAAGTGTCTGACCGTCTCAGCGGTTCGGCCGCCGATGTCCAGATGCAGATCGGTGCCATCTACGGGACCCACCAGGGCGCCACCAGCAATAAACGCTTTTAATCGATTATTGGAGGCACCTTCGTCGTATAAGGCTCTGAGAAAAATGGGAAGTCCGGTGGAGGCATACTTTTCCGGTTGATATGTACTTGCTTCGCTGACCGGTTCCGGTAGCAGCAGATGAACCAACCCTCCCACACCGGCTTCCTTGTCGTAAAGGGCAACACCGACGCAGGTTCCGAGAAATGCCTGAAGGATTAGCGGCCTATTCCTGCTGACGTAGAAACTGCCGGAAGCGACATGGTGTTTACGTAGGTTCTTCAAATGTATTCTAAATAGCCTCGTTGAAAATAGTAGCAGATCTGCCTTATATATTTGGTAAAACAAATATCGGCACATAGGGATAAAGGCTTAAAAGAATATTAGATTTTTAAGACGGAGGGATCTGGCTGAAAAGCGGATATCAGGTCAAAATTATGAAAAACCGGTTTATCGGCATCCAGAC
>JARFPZ010000544.1 GCA_029288035.1 Desulfosarcina sp. | reverse complement strand
GTGGCAAGAGTGCCGCCGAAATCAATGGGCGTGCGATCAGTTTCCTGGCGATCAACCGCTGCCAATACGCGCGCTCTATGGGTCATTCGAACCATCATTTTACCGAATTTTTATGGCCAGACTACTCTGTGTACTCTCGTTAGCGGCTAATAATCAGCAGATTACCGGCCCCCCGGCTCCAGTTCGAGAGGAATGAAGGCTCCCCGCAGCAGAGCTGATGGGATATCTGGCTATAGGAATAATGTCTATTATAATCCGCAGCAAGCTAGGGTTGAATTAGACTCTAAAAAGATTGTCTGTGTGGGTCTGCCTGCCCAATGAAATCTTTGTTGCTTTTATTTCATCGGGGTGGTTAATTTATTGTTACTAATATAGTAACAATAAATCTATAGTAGAATTGATATCATCTTCTTTTTGATATTGTCAAGAAATTTTTATACCGGAATTAGGAAAACGAAAGCCCATCACCGATCTTCTGCGGCTTTTAACCGAGGCCATCGAGATTCTCTGATGCTTGCAGTTCAGAAGCGATAGACCATCACTCCAGTACTCTCTCCGAGCCGTAGGATCTGCGAGCCGGAGGCCAATACTCCTTGAAACCGATACAGCCAGCGCCGATTACCTCTGACCTGTTCAAAAGGGCCAGAATTTCCAAAGTGAGTTAAACTATATGTCAACCGAGGTGACAGTTTCTGATAGCTCACTGGCTAATTTTGTGAGAACCCCTGGGAAGCTATGTACAATGGAATCCAGCGAATATTCAGAGGTGGGGAAATCAAGACTGACGGCACCGACCACGGTGTTCTCTCGAAAGTTCATCAGGGGCGCTCCAATGCAAATAAGCCCCTCGACATACTCTTCATTATTAATGGAATATCCACGATTTCGCGTTAATTCAATGTCTTTTAGTATGTCTTCCTTATCGAGCAAGGTGCTGGGGGTAAGTTTTTTTATTTGGATCTCCGCCAGGATGTTCGTTAGATCAGCAGGATCAAGATTGGCCAGAATCGCCTTACCCATGGCACGGGCATAGAGCTCATCCATTATCACTGGAAGACGAAAGTATATAAGATTGGGCATTTCTCGCCGATAAAGCGATATTAACGTGCGTCCATGCAGTAGCGCAGAGTCGATGGATATATTTTTCTCTAAATACGTCTTGTCAATGATGGGTTTAACAGCTTGGAAAATATCGAAACCATGAAAAAAATGGTGTCCGAGCACAAAGGACCTCGGCCCCAGTCTTAGGGATTTGTTGTTTTTGCTTTTTCTTAAATACCCCAACTGCACCAGGGTATTCACCAAGCGATAGGTTGATGTTTTGTTAATTCCGGTCAGACGGGATATTTCCGTCAGACCCCGGTGTTGATGATCGCGGTCGAAAAGAGCTAATATGATCAGTCCCTTTTCAAGGGTTTTGGAAAAATATTGATTATTTATTGCAGTCATTGAAATTTTACCCCATACAGACCTCGCAATTTACTGGGCTGAATGGCGACATCTGTAGTATTTAGATTCTAATATAATAACAATTTTTCTATTTCCGCAATACTATTCCTTAAAATTAAAAAATTACTTGCATAATCCAGCGTTTGCACATAGATAAACCAGGATAGGTTGTATCGACAGTAGTTATTTTGATGAAATCTCTCCGCGGCAAGCCGCGGAGTATCATGTCTTTAGAATTTAACTCAATTTTATCGCAGCAAGCTGCGGGGAATTTACCCCAGGAGAGATTAAAGGGACAAACCCATGAAAACACCAAATCCAAGTATTAAGGAAAACAAGATCGCCGAGCCCGGTGGGTCTACAAACTTTATTAAACATATCATCGAGGAAGACTTAAAAGCCGGCAAAAACAACGGCAAGGTTCTCACTCGCTTTCCGCCGGAACCTAATGGTTATTTGCACATTGGACACGCCAAATCGATCTGCTTGAATTTCGGACTTGCCGCTGAATACAACGGACGTTGCAACTTGCGCTACGATGACACCGATCCGAGCAAAGAATCCATCGAATATGTCGCCTCGATAAAAGAGGACGTCCGCTGGCTCGGATTTGACTGGCAGGACCGCGAGTATTACGCATCCGATTATTTTGAACAGCTTTTTGAATATGCCGTTCAACTGATCAAAGCTGGCGACGCTTACGTAGACAGTTTGAGCGCAGCGGAGATCCGGGAGTATCGCGGGACGTTAACCCGGCCCGGCAAAAACAGCCCCTACCGGGAGCGCTCCATAGCAGAAAATCTGGATCTCTTCGAACGCATGCGTGCCGGTGAATTCAAGGATGGTGAGCATGTGTTGCGGGCTAAAATCGACATGGCATCCCCCAATATGATCATGCGCGACCCCACCTTATATCGTATCAGACATGTGTCCCATTATCGTACCGGAAACATGTGGTGTATCTATCCGATGTATGATTTTACGCACTGCCTGTCGGACTCCATTGAAGGGATCACGCACTCGAATTGCACCCTGGAATTCGAGTCCAATCGCGAAATTTACGACTGGGTATTGGATCATCTGGAAGTTGATTGCCACCCGCAGCAGATCGAGTTTGCCCGCTTGAATTTGAGCTTTACCGTCTTAAGCAAGCGAAAGCTCATTCGGCTGGTTGAAGACGGTCACGTCTCCGGCTGGGATGATCCGCGCCTGCCGACCATCTCCGGTCTGCGCCGGCGAGGATATACTCCCAAGGCCATCCGCAACTTCTGCGACCGCATCGGCGTGGCCAAGGCCGACAGCACGGTCGACATGGCACTGTTAGAGTATTGCGTCCGCGAAGATTTGAACAAATGCGCTCCCCGGGTAATGGGTGTGCTGCGTCCTTTGAAGGTTGTCATCGATAACTACCCGGAAAATGGGGAAGAAGCGTTGGAAGCCGTTAACAATCCGGAAGATCCGTCCATGGGAACCCGCAACGTCCCGTTCTCACGGGAATTGTATATTGAACAGGACGACTTTATGAAAAATCCACCCAAGAAATTCTTCCGCCTGGCCCCCGGTCGGGAAGTTCGCCTGCGTTACGCTTATTTCATCACATGCGTGGACGTCGTCAAAGACCCCGATTCGGGCGAGGTCATTGAACTCCATTGCACCTATGACCCGGCCACCCGGGGCGGTGATGCACCCGATGGCCGTAAAGTAAAGGGCACCTTGCACTGGGTGTCGGCAAAACATGCTATTGCCGCTCAGGTTCGTCTCTACGATCATCTGTTCGTAAAGGAGAATCCCAATGAGGTTGAAGCCGATCAAGATTTCACCGCTTATTTAAATCCGACATCCATTGAGATACTGGCCGACTGCAAGCTTGAACCCTCATTAGCCGCAGCAAAGCCAGCAGATTTGTACCAGTTTGAGCGACTGGGATATTTTTGTGTAGATTCAAAAGACGCAAGACCGGATGCCCTGGTATTTAATCGAACCGTCACCTTGCGCGACACCTGGGCCAAGATACTGAAGGCGCAAAAGAAGAAGGGAACTTGAAGAAGCTCAAGGTTGAAAGCTCAAAGTCGAAAGCTGATAAATAGCTGTTGGAGGCGGGCAAAACCGATGGACGACCGCTTCGCTCGGAAGAAGGACGATGGGTGAAATGAAAACGATCTCGAAAAGAATGATGGGAAATCCGAGGGTTTATCGTAACGCCCCGTTGTCGTCCATCTTCCTAGCGGAGCGGTCTTCCCTCTTCCATCGATCCCTACTCACCCAAATACCACCGATACACTTCCCGTACTCCCTCTTCCAGACTAATTTTCGCCTGCCAGCCTTTTTCAGTTAATCTTGATACATCCAAAAGCTTGCGAGGGGTTCCATCCGGTTTGTCGGAATCCCATTTTATGGGCCCGTGATATCCAACAACGTCGGAAATCGTTTGCGCCAGCTCTCGAATGGTTTGATCCTTGCCCCAGCCGATATTGATTGGTTCGGATTCGTCGTAGTGATTCATCAAGAACAAACAGGCATCGGCCAGATCATCCACATGCAGAAATTCGCGCCGGGGAGAACCCGTGCCCCAGAGTATGACAGATGGCTGACTGGTTGATTGTTTGCTGGGTTGATTGGTGATGGTGTCCAGACCGATAGAAGTTTTTATATCAGCAGGAATGGCACCGCGGGTGGCTTCATCTTTTTGGATGCCAGGCCAGTCTCCTGCTGCCGCCAGTTTCGCCAGGTGGAATTTGCGGATCAGTGCCGGCAGCACATGGGATGTTTCCAAATTGAAGTTGTCATTGATTCCGTACAAATTGTTGGGCATCACGCTGATATAACTGGTTTTGTATTGCCGGTTGTATGACTGGCACATCTTTATGCCGGCGATTTTGGCAATCGCATACGGTTCGTTGGTTGGCTCGAGATAGTCTGAAAGAAGGAATTCTTCTTTGATTGGCTGGGGACAAAGTTTGGGATATATGCAGGAGCTGCCTAAAAATAGCAGCTTTTTAGCGTTGTAAAGATAGGATGCGTGGATGATGTTGGTTTGGATGGCAATATTTTCATAGATAAATTGGGCCGGATATATATTGTTGCCCCAAATTCCGCCAACCTTTGCGGCTGCCAGAAATACATAATCCGGTTTTTCCTTCTTAAAAAAAGTCTCCACCTGGCCCTGCCGGATCAAATCAAGCTCCTCATGGGTCCTCGTAATGATATTGGTGAAGCCTTCCATTCCGAGCTTGCGCACAATCGCCGAACCCACCAGACCCCGGTGCCCGGCAACATAAATTTTTGATTTTTTTTCCATTCAAACTCCTTAGGTACCTTAAGCCGGTCTAATCCAAGCCATAATGATTTATAACATTTTCAATGTCAACTTTTTTATGGAGTTGGAGCCTTCAGCAAATCACGTTTTTGCAGAGGAATTGCGATGTTCTACATGAGGTTTGATATTATAGAAGAGGTGTGACGTTCTATAATATGAAAAAGAAAGGCAGAGTCATTTCTGACTCTGCCTATAACACAGGTTCTAATTGAATAGCTAAGCCTTTTGTCTGCTGAGGGATGTTCTTTCTATGGTACTCAGGTTACCAAATGCCATCCCCAAAAACAGTCAAATTAGTTGGTTCCGATAATCTAAGCCTCTTAGAAACACACCAGATTTTATCAGAATTTACGCAGGTTCCGTCCACATTACGAGGTTTGGCGGCTCACCAATTAGTTTCATCCAGCTCGGCCTTTATCGCACCTTACGCCTCAATAAGACCAGACCGAGCGCACAGGAGCCAAGCAAAATAAAGCTCGGCGGAATCGGGACTGCCTTAATCTCAATACCAAATAAGCCGGCGTTTACTTCGCCAGAGCCGACACCAAACACATTGGCATAGTATGTTTCACCCCCTTCAACTTCAAATGTAAAACTTCCGGGGCCGAAGATACTGCCAACAGGATCCGTAGAGGTGGTAATAGAGAGATAAAGAGATTCAAGGCCAAAGACATCACTTTCGCTTAAATCGGAAAGTGCCGCTGAGTACGTAAACGGAGCTGTGTCGGCAACAAAATCATAAGTAAAGCCGGCACCATCAGTTCCGATTATCCATTCGGTTGTCTCGAAAACAGTTGTTGCTCCGGCAAGGTGGGGTACTAGCAAGCAGGCAAGAACCAGACCAACCATAGAAAATTTAAATTTCAAAATTTCAGCTCCTTTTCTATTTTAGGTTGTATTTTCATTATTTAAGATATTATACTTATGGAAAAGCTAGAAGATGGATGGTAAGCATATGAAAAGGCCGGGTCACCTTTTGCCGCAGATAATCCGGCCTTGTAAAAATCCAACTCCCCTGTCGTCTAAATTACGACAGAATGAACGTTGTTGTGATACTCGAAATGAATCCAAACCTCGCATAACTTCCCCTACCGTGAACATTTGTCGGATAAACCGTCAATGTTCCAGGCGGACCTTAGCCATTTTTATACTTTATCTTACCTACCCCTGCTGTTCTATTCGCCATTAGCCTAAACGACGAGTGCCCCCCAACAGGCAGTGGTTGTTCTGCGGGTCTTATTTTATCACCAATGGCAGATAACCCTATCCACCGACGACTTCTCCTTTACTGTTCATATGATACCGGTTCACTCAGCACAAAATGTGGGTATTTATACCGAAAATCATGAAATTCAACAGATTTTACAAATCGTATAACATCATTCCTATATAAAAAAAGTTAAAAGCGCAACCCAAATAAAACACTTATGGAATACGTATATAATATACGTATTTCATATGCTTTGAAAATAATTTTTTTAACTAAGGTAGATATCCTGTAATACTTTATTTAAGCGAGAGCAGTTGGATCCTTAGGTTGACTTTACGATTTTTTATTCCCATTTTTTTTCGAATATTGCTTCGGTGAACTTCGACCGTTCGGCAAGAGATGCCCAACAATTCGGCAATTTCTTTGTTTGTTTTGTCGAGTTCAATGTAACCGGCCACCTTAATCTCTGAAGGTGTAAGCATATAATACTGGGAAGATAGACGTTTGGACAACGGAGAGGTTATTTCATTCAGGGTTGACCCTAATGCTGACAGCCATTTTTTCTGTGCAACACTCAGCCCGGAATTTCTGAGTTTGCCTACAATCGGATCAACCAGCTTCCGAACATTGCACAACAGACTCTCCTTAAGCTCATTTATCTCTTCATCTTTTTTCTTCGATAAAACTGCCAAGGCCAAATTGATTTTCTCAAGTTCTAAATTTTTATTGTCCAGTTCTTTTTCTTTTTTCTCCAAAAGTGCAATTGTTCGTTTGTGGGCTTCTTTTTCTTCCCTGAGCTTCTTATTGGTAAGGGAAAGCGTTATGTTGTGTTGTTCTACTACTTTTCTCAGCTGAGTATGATGTTCCCAAAGTTTATCATCCAGTTCCCTTTTTTCTTCCAAACGCGCTTCTTCCACAGACAATGTCTTTGCCAAAGTAGCAATGATCTGAGGCTCCTTTGCACCGAAGGTCCGGATCTTATCATCCATTACGCACAGCGACCCGATCGTCCCATTTGCCGACATGATCGGGAAACCAAGGTATGATTTTAAACCGCACTTGGCAAAATTCAGGTTCGTTTCAGCATAGGACGTTTTTTCGATGTCTTCAATGACCACCGGCTTGTCTTTTCCTTTGATGGTTTCCTCATAGCAAATATGTCCATCCGGTATATTTTCACGATCAAATTCGTGCGGAAGGTTACAAGCCGCCCAAGTGCGCAACAATTTGCCATTCTCCTCCAGGCGATTGTACAGTGAACAGCTGGTTTTCAGTAGTTCCGCTGCTTTTTCGACGATCGTGTTGATGTTAACTTTGGGGTCAGAGCAGAGGTCAAGAAACAGTGGTTGGAATTTTTCATCATTAAACTTCTTTAGTGTGTTGGCGTAATCGTTGTCTTCAAAGTCCAGAACCTTATGGTCTTTCCTATCATAGTGTTCTATTTCGCCCATAAGAGAATCCCCTTGATTTAAATTCCCCACATTGAATGTTGATGTCCATGAAACGGCGAAAAAGGAATACGCGACAAAATTTCAAATTTAGTTGAGCATTAAAACGTCGCAAATAAGAAGAAAAAAATTCTAAAGAATGAAGCTCCCCACCACAGAACGGCAAGGAATTGGATCGATTAAGGTATAAAAAATTTTCTCATTCAATAGGAAGCATGTCAAGTTAATTTGGCCGCTAATCACAGCATCGCATATTTAAAACCGGCTTTAGCGCACTTAACCGGGGCGTCGAACGTTAACCGGCTCATTCACTTCAACGCAATACAACAAACCACGGATTCAAAAGGTTCTCCTTGTTATAAATCAACGGGTCACTGGTGCCGTATTGCAAGACCTTGCATCCGGCATTTTCGGCGATGGCCTGCCCTGCCGCCGTATCCCATTCCATGGTCGGCCCCGTTCGCGGGTAGATATCCGCCTTGCCTTCGGCTACCAGACATAGCTTAAGAGAGCTTCCGGCAGAGATAAATTCAACGTTACCGTACTCCTGCCGTTTTTCTTCAACGAATGCTTCCAACTCGGGAGAAGCGTGGGAACGGCTGCCAATGATGGAATAAGGGCGGTTGGCTGAATCGTTTAGCGGCAAGGTCGTTGAGATATCAATGATGTTTTCCATGACCTCCGCTGCGATTTCAGTGGTCGGGCCGATCGACTGACTAATTACCGATTCTATACGGTCAATGGAATCTGCTTTAAATGATCCCAGATTGTTCAGAGCATAGTAAAGGACGTTTTTGTCCGGCACATAAATAACCCCCGCCGCCGGTTTTCGATTGCGAATGATGGCAATATTCACGGTAAATTCACCGTTTTTTTTGATGAATTCTTTGGTCCCATCCAAAGGATCGATGAGCCAATAGGTCTCCCAGCTTTTTCTCTGCTCATAAAGGATGTCTTTTCCTTCCTCGCTTAAAATCGGAATATCGAGCTGCCCAAGACGCTTGACGATGATTCCATGGGAACGCTTATCCGCCAGGGTTAGGGGAGATTTGTCAGCCTTTTTTTCTACTTTAAAATCAGATGATCTGTAGACATCCAGAATAGCGTGACCTGCATCAATAGCAGCTGCCAGGGCTGTCAACAGATAAAATTTATCGTTCATGAATCTCTTCCGTATTTATGGTTATATTAGGTTATGTTCGTTTGGGTCCTTTGTCTTCTGGCCTCTGTTTCCTGCCCTCTGATCTCTTTTTTTAGTATGCCCTTTTTACTTTTGATGGTCAACCCTAAGATTGAAAATCTAATTATTAAGAAGAGTTAACCATTTGGGAACGAAAGGTATTTCTCAAAATAGTTACATCAATTCCATATAAGTGGGGTAGAAATTAGTTAATTTCAATTTGCACTCATTTTTTTTGGTCGTGGTGGCCGCCATGCTCTCAATACCGCACCTTGGGGTTGCAAAAACTGTTTTTTGCGGAGTTGGCAATGTCGGCTGTTTTTTTGAGCATTCAGACCAGTGTCATGGCTGGATCTGATCTGGTTGATTGGCTAATTCGTTGATTTGTTGATTGAGTAAAAATATGAAAGTTATCCTTTTCCTGTCTTTATAATTTTCAGCTCTCAGCTTTTTCTCCTCTTCCCCATGCCCTATGCGTCAAGCGCTATACCCTAAAGCACAATCCCCACATACCCCACAAAGCTGTCCCCCGGTGATTTATCGTAGCTAGTGGTGTAGGCAAGCTCATCGGCCCGATCAGCACCCAGGTGTTTGGCGGTTTCTATAGCGGTGGCGGCGGCGCCGGCACAACAGGCATTCTGACTGGAGCGCGCCTCGGTGATGATCTTTTCAGGTTCCAGCGCCAACATCGCATCGATGACCCGGCGATCATTTTCATTGCGCACCCAGTCCACCGCCTGCTCTCCGCTGCCCTTGGATACAAAACCATAGTTGGCGCCGTAATGGGTCAGGTCGGTGGAGCCGATAACCTTTACCCGTAGTCCCAAACGCTTCGAAATCTCAACTACAGCTCGACCGATTTCCAGGGAATTTTTATGTGGTGGCACACCTATCGCAACAATTTTGGCATCTTTGAAAAAATATTTGATAAAGGGTAGTTGCAGCTCCACTGTATTGTCCTGGGTAAATCTTTCTGGGGTTTCCAGCGTAAAAGAAAATTTTTGAGCAATTTCGTTAGCCAGTGTCTCTTCCACCGGTATCTCGCCAAAGGGTGTTTCCCAGGCACCATCAGGCATTATATAACAGGGGGAATCGGCATGAAGATGCATGCCGAATATCACGACCACATCGGTCGTGTCCTGACCTTTTAAATAATGGATCACATTGCAGGCGATGCTGCCTGAAAAATACCACCCCGCATGGGGTACGATGCCGCCCACCAGCTCCCGGCCCGGTGGATTGAGATTTTTGCCTTCCGCGAGAAAACCGGCGATTTCTCTCTCACATTCTGCAGCACTTGAAGGATACCAGCTTCCCGCAAATACCGCCTTTCTGACGTTTGCGGATCTCATGATCTACCTCCTTTCTTGGCTTGGTTTTGGATTGGTTAGATAGTTTCGATCGTTTGGTTGGTTTAGTTTGTTGTAGTTGGTTGAATCTGGTC
>JARFPZ010000464.1 GCA_029288035.1 Desulfosarcina sp. | reverse complement strand
CCCGCTGACCTGATTACCACTCACGCAACCACTTAGAAAGAGCACGAATAATAGGAAAATACGGCATTCTGATTTAATTGGCACGTTTAACACCAAAGTCTTTCGAAGTCCTAAGGCATTCACAATTCAATCCCCATTGTTGCAAACTCCTTTTCGATAATTGCTTCCCATCCACGATTTGCTCTGGGATTGGCAGGGCTCGGATGGGTAATCCGTCCGATGGCCACCTCCATATCGGACAATGCAATCCGGGCGCGTTCTTCCGCAAATAGTCCCACACCGATCACATAGCGAGGGGTTAGCTGTTCAATGGTGCGGCGCAGCGACTGGTCGCAACATTTTAACAGAGGCCTGCGCTCGCTTGCCCGCAGTTGATTGGGGGTGCGGTTGCGGCCGCCGGCTTCAAGAAACATCAGGGGGCAATAGTTCGCTACAAAAAAACGAGAGAAAAAGTTCGCCGGGGTCTTAAACGCTTTTTGTGCCCAGCCCCATAAGCGTTGCCCACTGACTTCACGGCGGGTGCATTCGAATCCTGTAACCGGTCGCTTTGGATGCATTTTTGAAGGTTTGCCGACGGGAGCCTTGATATTCAACCAATCCCTGACTGCCGTCACCTCGCCGAAAGGCACGCCGGTTTGCGCCATTCCCCAAGGCCCGGGATTCATTCCGATCAGGACAATTTCTTTGGGCGATTGCGCATAAAGCTGCAGATATTTAACATATGAAGCTTTGGCATATACCAGTGGGTTGTAAACATAGCTGACCGGCGCATTAAATTCTAGCGGCTTCAATTCGTCCAATAACTCATCTGTAATGTTTTCCAAAACCATGTGGGATCATCCTGATTTAGTATGCCATCAATACAACATTGACCATCGCAAACCAATTAACAAGAACATTAACCCTAGCGCCTGCACCAGATGATAAACACCATTGTGATCGAATGGCCAGATGAATGTTAAAGATACCGATTTTTTTGTCTGGATTCCCGCTGCAATGATGCTGCAAAAGACGCCTGTTGCCATCAACCAGGCGCCTGGCATTACTTTATAGGTGGCTATAATAATATAGGCTCCCAGAGCAAAAACCAATGCGACAACTTCATAAATTATGAAAAGAAAAAAAATACCGGGATAAATCAGGGTCATTAGATAGAATCCCAGACCCGCTGTCAGAAATATCGGTAGTGTTACAAATGAAATTTTAAAGCCCCATAGATCATACACCACCCCCACAACAAAAAGGGAGACCGCCAAACTGAGAGCCATATTCAGCGCCAGCCAGACGCAACGATGAGTCTTCCGGGATAAAGCCACACCATGAGCTACTGCGCCTAATGTCGCAGCCAAGCCGATCAATCCGATAGCAGCCGACCAGATATTGATTTTCCATAGTCCGGCGGAATCCAACTGGACATGTCGTAAAAATACGATGCCGCCGAAGGCGACGATTGCCAGCACGATATCCGTTGCCGCAGTGGTTTTTTCGGCTGGATTGCTTATAAGCTTCATTTAATCTGACGTTCTTTATAGAGAATACCTTTGTCCGTCAGACAATAATTGGGTTCGCTGTCAGGTCCGCAAAGAAAGGAGCCGTCTACGCGATGAAGCAATCCCTTTTCAACCAGACCCTTTAATATCTGTTTTTTCCCCAGATGGTTTCCAGGATAGTACACGTTTTTTTTCATCTTCCCCAAAATATCATCCGTCATCAAAATACCCCCCGGCCTTTCCTTCAAGTTTTGGCTGCTTTGAGATTGCCGGCAGCTCCTCCGCGTCTGAGTATCTGAATACTATTTAAGGCTTAAGAGAATTCAGTGTTTTCTTTGCGCCCAGCGCCATATACAGGCCATCCGTACTAACTGCGATCAAGGTAAATCCTTGCCGGATAAACCCTGCGGCGGTTTCGGCCGTATCCACAAATATTCCCACGGAACGTCCGGCATTACGGCAGCATTCCGCGATGGTTGCGATTGCGTTGCGAACATCGGGATCGGTTAAGTCTCCCATCTTCCCCATACTGGCTGATAAATCATAGGGTCCGATAAAAATAGCATCGACTCCCGGCACCTGGACAATCTCCGATATGTTTTTCAAGGCGTTGGTGTTTTCGGCCTGTAAGATCACAGCGACGCTATCATTGGCCTTCTCCACGTATTCTTTAAAACCGAGACCATATTTATGCGCTCTGCCGATACCGACCGACCGGATACCCCGGGGCGGGTATTTGCATAGCCGCACAATTTGTTCGGCCTCGTCGGCCGAATTTACCTGGGGCGCAATTATTCCATCGGCTCCAATATCAAGTGCTTTTTTTATCCAGACCTCATTGTTTGCTGGGATTCGAACGGCACAGGGGCACCGATTGCCGGCTGTCTGCAAAATTTTTAAGGCGTCTATTGCATTGAAAGGCGCGTGCTCGGTATCGACAAATAGCCAGTCAAATCCAACCTCGATCATGATTTCGGCAACTTCCGGTACCGGCATCGTAATAAGTGTTCCAATCAAGACATTGCCGTTCTTCAGTCCTGTACGAAAATTAGAATTCATGTTTCCTCCAATTTTAAAACCACTTCTGGCTGTTGTCCCTCACAATTTCAAGTGCCTTTATCTTGATAGTTTGCTGGATTTCGGGTTCAATATAAATTACATATTCATCGAAAATGCCGCCAAGTAGAATATCAATTTTACGGGTTCGTTCGATGAAAATTCCATTTTTGTCATAAAAGATCTCGCCCGTATCGTCTTTGATAAGGGTCATGGCAAACAGTTCCCGTTTGCCTTTGCGAACCGAAAATCTGTCGCCGATTTCAAAATGACTTTCTTTCAATTGGTCGTTGTGAATGAATATGCCTTTTCTCTCAGGATCATAGAAGGCGATGTGCTTGGGGCTGATATCGGATCCGGATGTCATAAAACACTCCGTTTTTGCAGGTTTTCCGTTGTTCGTAATAGATCCGTATTGATATTCGGAATAAGAGATTTCCGATCATATTTCTTTTCCAATCTTAATAGAAAACGCATCGTGTCCGGTGTCGTGGAACAGCCTTGTAATGGGGCTGCTGACCGCGATGCCAGAGGAAGTTATCGAGATCCGGCGAATTGATGGTTTGCCCCGTTTTTCGGATTTCATTCTTAACAAGCTCCACCGCATGAACTGCACATGCCCTAATTTCCACTTCCTCGGGGGACCCTGCGGGAATTAATGTTCCGGCTGCTATCCGGTCAATCAATGATTCTTCATATATCAAAACGCCATCCATTCGCAGCACGTGGGGCACAAGAT
>JARFPZ010000417.1 GCA_029288035.1 Desulfosarcina sp. | reverse complement strand
ACCCAACACTTCATTGTCAACAGCTAATTGGACCGGGCTAATGGTAGTGGCGACTTCTAATTGGCCGGCCGCCCCAAGTATATCAGCCCCTGACAGGCCGATCAACATGCTGCGTAAAGCTCCCTCGCTCATGCACTGGCCGTCCGATAGCGGGGAATCAGAACCAATACCATAGGTGTGCGTCGGAATCCCAAAAGCGGCTTTTATGAATTGAACAGCCAGCGCAGCACCCTGCATTGACTCCGCACTGGACTGCAGGCTTCTGCCTGTCATCATATTGGTGGAAAAAATCAGAGGCGTCGCAATGACAGGAATCCCCGGCTGGACTACCTGTGCCACAGCCAGCATTGCCAAAATTTCAGCTACGGATAAAAGAACCACACCGGGTACAGTAATCGGTGCCGTCGCTCCGGCTCCCGGCAGACTGCAGGCATGCAGCGGGATACCGTTGCGGGCGCACTTTAGTATAATATCGAGATCCATGCACTTGAATTCCAGTGGGGTTAGCGAACAGGTGATGAAGCTTACCAGTGGAGTGACTCGCAACGCCTGCTCTCCACCAGCTGCAGCAATGGCAAGATTAATTAGATAATCGACGCTCTCTTGGGTATAGGGTTGAACCCAAACATGTTTCTCGACGTTTTGCAGCATCAGGTTTAAGGCATGCACATCCGGCGTGGCGGTGGGAACGTCACCGGGGACAGGGAATGCACAAATACTGATCTCCTCGAGTCGGTCGGCCAGCCTGGCCCAATCCACAACATCCGAAGCGGTGATCCGTCGATACTTGCCGGATTCAAGATCTATCCAAGACTGAGCGCCTGTATTGGTCCGGGTGTAAAAGGTACCATCGTCACGGGGTATTTTCACGCCGTTTGCCCCATTTCTTCCCATCAGCGTAATTTTTGTCGGCGCTTGGCTGATCTGCGCTTCTAAAAAGTCTTTGGCAAAGCATACATTTTTGGAGTCAAAATCTACTGTAGCGCCGGCATTGTCCATGAGACTGAGAACCTCCGGATGGTCCATTTTAACGCCCCGTTGCTCCAGCATTTCAAACACTCTTGCTTTCATCAGTTCCAATTGATCTTGAGAAAAAAAGGCCACCCTTGTGCTGAGCGTCATGGTCGGTGCCTCCTTATTACTATCCAAATTTTATAGTCTTTTATTTAAATTTTGATCCCGCCGAAGGCGGACCTTAAATCTTCAATCTTCAATCGACAATCTTCAATCAATGGTATTTGTGATTTGCTCAAATCTTCATTTCTTTACAACATGTTGTCAGAAAAAATAGACTATGTACCTAATTCGCCCCCAGCAGACCCGGCAGCCATAAAGCAAGTTGGGGGAAAATTATCAATAACAATATATTAAGATAAATCGGGATCAAGAAAGGAAATGCACCTCTGGCGATTGTTTCCATCGGATGCCAAGGCACAACCCCATGCAACACCGCCAGGCTCAGACCAAATGGGGGTGTCATGGAGGCCTGCCCGCCGGCCATCACGTAGACGACGCCCCACCAGATCAGATTAATATCAAGGCTGTGGATGATCGGCATCACGAAAGGAAAGGTTAAAAACAACATGGACCAGGAGTCAAAGAACATTCCCATAAAAAAATACATAACAAAAAACAGAACCAAAATACCGTATTTGCCGATCGGCAGACTGATGACATAATCTTTAATCATCGGGATAATCCCCGCTGAATTAAAGACATGAGATATTAATGTGGCCATGGCCATGATAAATAAAGAAAAAGATGTTACCTTTACGGTCTCCAACAAACTCTTTCTAATGATTTCAAAAGTCAGTCGTCTGTAGGCCAAGGTCAGGATCAGGCTCAGAAATGCACCCAAAGCGGCTGCCTCGGTCGGCGTCATAAAACCGCCGAAAATGGCGCCCAGAACACCGACAATGACAGCTGCAAATGGGAGCACTTCTAAAACCGCAACATATCTTTCCCTCCAGGTAAATCTTATCGGAGGCGGGATGAGACTGGGGTTGAGTTTCACTTGAACAATGATCGCAAGCATTAGCAGTATCATCATAGTCAACCCGGGGATGAGTCCGGCTGCCAGAAGATCGACAATCGAAATGCCCTGCCAGGAACCGTAAATAATCAACAGTATGCTTGGCGGTATCAGCGGCGATAAAATATCTGCAGTTGCAATAGCGCCCAGGCCAAGACGCGGTGCATATCCTTTTTTTTCCATTACGGGAAATGCAATTTTTCCGAAGGTGGCCGTGGCCGCCATCGCGGAACCGCACATGGCTCCGAAAATAGCATTGCCAGCGATCACGGAGATAGCCAATCCGCCGGGAAAATGACCGAACCATTTGTCAATGGCGGCAAATAGGCGTTCATTCACCCCGGTATTACCCAGGATGGTGCCCATGAAAATAAACAGCGGCATTGCGGTAAGGGTAAAAGAATTCAAAGAGCTCCAAGCGGTTTCAGCCACCTGACTGATGGGCTGATCGATATACCAGGTAAGTCCGACCACAGCGACAATGCCAATCGCCCAACCGATTTCCAGTCCAAGCAGCAGGAGAATAAGGAGCCCTGCAACCAGCAGCACCGCGACAGCTATCTCCGAGCCCATTAGTTCTTCTCCTCGGATTTACCCATGGCGATGGTGGCTTTGATTATTTCAGCAACCAGCTGTAAAAATATCATGATGGCCCCAATTAGCAGGATGGTTTGAGGATACACCAGCGGTGTTCTCAGCCAGCTGCCGCTCCTTGACTCAAAAAGCAGGGAATCCGATATAAGACCATAGCAGGCTATGATCAGGGGTAAGGTAAAAGCCGTTGCCAGGATGAGCGTGATGTATCGGAGCAGATGCGCGAACCTGTCCGGCAGTCGACTGATCAACAGGGTGACGCGCACATGCCCCCTCTCCTTCCATGTATAGGCCAATCCCATGAACGTAATGGAGACCAGCAGATATCCTCCCATTTCATCGGCAATGGAAAGCGGTGAGCGCAGAATGTAGCGGGTCAACACTTCGGCTAAGAGCATTACCATCAGGAAAAAAATAATCCCCGCTTGGAGATAGCCGCTAAGAACATCTGTCATTTTCTCAATTGTTTTTACAATGCTGTGCAATACTTTCATCTAAAGCCGGTTCCCCGGAAAAGTCAGTAGTTCGATATAGAATATTTTTTCTTGTCCAGTTTTTCTCAACCCGAAACCTTGAACCCAGAACGCTGAACCCATACTACTTACTGCCCCGTAAACCCCCTATATTTGGCCACGGCAGCCTTAGCGGCCGAAAGAAGTTCCGGACGTTTTGCTTTCCAGGGGCCGTCCATGTTCAACCAAGCTTCTTCAACAACTTGACATTCTTTCACGGCTATATCCATTTCTTCCTTCGAAAGCCGGGTTCGTTTTACGCCGGATAGATCCACCGTATCCAGGCTCATCATATATTCGGCCGTGGTTGAAAGACTCACCATTTGCTGCAGTTCACGTCCCACGTCCAGCACAACTTTTTGAAGATCAGGTGGCAGGGCGTTAAATGTTTTCAGATTCATGACGGTTACGGCTGACCAGGTTGGCGAAAGCGGCGTCAAGGTGAATGTTTTGGAAACTTTCGCAAGACCGATGGAATACCCATAGCCCAGGCTGGTCAAAACGGCGTCAATGGTGCCGGCCATCATGGCCGGTGCCAGCTCGGAACCTGCGATGGTTACCGGACTTGCGCCGAGAGCCTTGATTCCCTGGGTCGGCAGGTATCCACCGACTCTGATTTTCATCCCTTTCAAATCATCTAATTTCGCAACCTCCTTTTTGCTCCAGATACCATTGGCGGCATCCCATTGAGTGACAAACCAGAACTTCAGATTGTATTTTTTCATGGTTTCGTCATAAATTTCCATCACCTTACTGTCTTGATAGATCGCCAATTCTTCGGCCAACCCCTGCACCGGATCTTCGCTGACGATGCCGGGAATTTCGCCCCAGCTCCAAATGGGATACGTACCGGATAACCACGGCATGGCAACATCCGCCATGTCGGCTTTGCCCTTTGCCACAGACACGAATAAATCGCCGGTTGGAAACATTCGTGAAATTATTTCCAGTTGAATTCTGCCGTTGCTGCGTTCGTAGAGCATCCGTTGCATTTCTCCACCCGGCCGATAAATCTGAGAGGCTCGAAATTTCGGACCCCAAATATCATTCCAGGCAAATTTAAGCTTATATACCTTTTTATCCTGGCATAGACCATCCACAGGGGCCGATAAAACAACAAAAAGCGCACCTACCATCAAAGCTAAAATGCAAAATAAGTCTTTCTTTTTCATTGAAACCTCCTTTTGGGATTAAATGGAACAGATAATTTTGTATATTGTCTACAATAGACATTTGTGACATGTCAAGAGGAAAAACGATAGATAAAATGAGTGGTTCCAGTATAGACACGGCTTATCTGGATGCAAAAAAAGCAGGTTGCGGCATCGTCCTGCCTTTAATGGGGAGAGTTAACTATCAGACCAGCCGCTGTCCTGAAAATCTATAAGTTTAATCGAAAATGAGACTTAACGAAATGCAATTCTAAATTTCTAACAGAATCGAAAGGGTCGAAAGGATGTCGCGATCCGAAAACATAATTATCCTGATAATCCTGTAAATCCTGTCTAAATTAATTTTATTTGAGGTATGGATTTACATTTCCAAATCGGCTTTGATGATGATGCCTTTTGCTTTCATTTCTTCCAAAGCCTTGGCGGTCGTGTCGGGAGCCACGCCTTTGCTCAATCCTTCTATGACGGTCACTTTGTACCCGGCAGCCACCGCGTCGATCGCGGTCGCTTTGACGCAGTAATCGGTGGCAATACCGTAAACAATGAGCTCCTTGATACCGGTTTTCTGCAGGATCTGGTTCATTTCTGTTGTTGCCCCGCCATCGTCCTGAAACCCTGAATAACTGTCAAACTTTTTATCTTTTCCCTTTTTCACGATGGCTAAAAACAGGTTGTTGTCCACCAAAACCCTGGCGTTTTCAGTTTCTTGAACACAATGAGGCGGCCAGAGCACTTGGGTTCTTCCGTCGATTTGAATCGCTTCAAAGGGTTTTTTCCCGGCGTGATTCGAATAAAAAGATATATGATCGGCGGGGTGCCAGTCCTGCGTGCCGAATATAGGGTACCCTTTTGCGCGTAGCTCCTGGGTCACTTTTCGGACTTTGTTGACAAAGGCCTCGTCGGTCCCTTCAACGGCAAGCGATCCGTTTTTATAAGTGGTAAAATCACCCTGCAAATCAACCACAATAACACCCATTTTTGGTTCCCCAAATACCATTGGCGCGTTTATCAAAAAGCAAATAGTGACCATGGCAATTACGAAAATAACAAAAATCGATTCTTTCATGGTAATACCTCCTTTCTGAAATTATGCTTAAATGATTTGAGTTTCAGCTTTGAACTCCGCGTTCAGAAATCAAAGAATGTATACTAGAAAGCTTTTTAGAAGGTCAACTACAAATGAGTCGCGAAAAAAACGGTGTCAAGTCCACCCTCTTAAGTATAAGTCAGGGGTTTCGCCTCAATTGGAGTTATGGAATGCGGCTTACCAAGACAATGCCCGCAAAAAGTACATTTATTCCAATTAATTATAGAAATTCCGAGACATTTTAATTAAAAACCGCTTGACTTGTCCAATACATTGGCCTATATTTAGGCCATGAAAGTTGCTAATATTGGAGAGCTAAAAAATAACTTGAGTAAATTCATCGGCTTCGTGGAACAAGGTGGAGTTGTGGAAATATGCAAACACAATGTACCGGTGGCAAAGCTGGTACCCCATGAACTAAAGAAAACCGGCAACCATACCCGGCTTGGATGTGGTGAGGGAACCGTAAAGATCAAAGGTGATCTAACAGAGCCACTGATTCCTGCAGAGCACTGGGACATGCTTGGAAAATGAAGTTACTACTGGACACATGCTGTATTATTTGGTCAATATCAAAACCCGAAGCCATCTCTCAAACTGCTAAAGCTTTATTAACTGCCGACGATTCGGAAATCCACGTGTCGGTAATCAGTGTAGCCGAAATCGCCTGCGCTGTTGAACGAGGCAGAATAATTATCGATCGCCACTGGAAAAAGTGGTTCAGACACTACATAGATCTAAATGACTGGCAGGTGGATAGTATAGATCTCGATATTATGGAAGAGGCTTACTCTCTTCCGGAAAGTTTTCACGCCGATCCAGCTGACCGGATAATCACAGCCACCACGCGATTGAAAAATTACTCACTTCTTACTGCCGATAGAAAAATCCTCTCATATCCCCACGTAAATGCCATCTGGTGAAAATTATGTCAGTCAAGAACGCTCATTTATCCTGTCCCTGAATACAGCAGGACTTGCTAAGGTTCATCAATTAATCAACTACCAAAGATACGCTTCACCCTGCACTATTCACCCAAGTAAGCTTTTTTTACTTGCTCGTTTGTGCGAAGTGCCTCAGAGGTGTCCGCCAAAGTAATCTCACCGGTTTCAAGGACATATCCACGGTGTGAAAACTGAAGCGCAAGCTGGGCGTTCTGTTCGACCAGCAGAATGGTCGTCCCCTCCTCGTTGATTTGGCGGATGATGTCGAAAATCGAATCGACCACAATCGGAGCTAGACCTAAAGAGGGTTCGTCGAGTAATAGAAGTTTCGGTCGCGCCATCAGCGCCCGGCCGATGGCCAACATCTGCTGTTCGCCACCGGATAACGTCCCGCCGGCCTGATTGCTGCGCTCCCGCAGGATGGGAAAAAGACCGAATATTCGATCAATATCCGCTTTGATGCCGTCTTTGTCTTTTCTCAGGTAGGCGCCCAGGTCAAGGTTCTCCATGACAGTGAGGACTGGAAAAATCATTCGGCCCTCCGGCACCTGGCAGATGCCCAGCTGTACGATATGGTCAGGACGCAGAGAGACAATTGATTGGCCTTGATAGATAATGTCTCCTTCTTCCGGAGTGAGAACGCCACTGATCGTCATCAAAGAGGTGGATTTACCGGCGCCGTTGCCTCCAATCAGACAGACGATCTCACCTTCGGCAACTTCGAGAGATATCCCTTTCAAAGCACGAATATTGCCGTAATAGGTCTTGACGTTATCCAGCTTAAGCAGCATCGGCAGCTCCTGTTCCCAAATAGGCCTCGATCACTTTTGGATTGTTTTGAACATCCTGCGGCAATCCCTCGGCCAACCATTCACCGTGATTGATGACCACGACGCGCTCACACACGCCCATAACCACTTTCATGTCGTGTTCGATCAGTAAAACCGTAATGCCGTTATCCCGGATGCGACGCATCAGGTCCATAAGATCTCGGGATTCCTGGGGGTTCATTCCGGCAGCCGGCTCGTCGAGCATAAGCAGGCGAGGTTCGGTCGCTAACGCTCTGGCAATCTCCAGGCGGCGCTGGTCGCCGTAAGACATGGATCTGGCAATCTCATCTCCCCGTCCCTTGAGCCCGACAAACTCAAGGAACCGCCCGGCACTTTCAGCAATTCTCTGTTCTTCGGCTTGCTGGAATTTGCTCCGCACGACCGCACCGAAAAAGAGGGCCTTGGTGCGGCAGTGACGGCCAATCTTGACATTATCGATGACTGTCAGATTGTCAAAGAGTCGAATATTTTGGAATGTGCGGGCGATGCCCAAAGCCGTCACTGCTTCGGGCTTCTTGCCGCCGATAGAAATGGTGCGATCCTCTTTGGTGAATATAATTCGGCCCGCGGTTGGTTTCTCAATACCGGCAACACAATTAAAAAGCGTCGTCTTGCCGGCGCCGTTCGGTCCGATAAGACCAATGATCTCACCGCTTTCGATATTAAAGCTGATATCCTTAAGGGCCTCCAGGCCGCCAAAGCTTTTGTAAAGCTGTTTTATTTCCAGTATGGTTGTCATTTCTTTATGGCCCCCACCGGCTTGGTTTTTTTTCTCTTCGTACGACCGGCCTTCATCTGAGCAGCGACTGCCGCAATGGGCAACATCCCGGCCGGGCGAAAGCGCATCATGAGGACCATAATCAGACCAAAGGCCAGGAAGCGGACTTCCACCGGTAGACCCAGCAAGGGCAACAATTCACGAAGGATTTCGCTCAACGAAACCAGTATCACGGCCCCGATCATTACCCCCCATATATTACCCATACCGCCGAGCACGATCATACATAACACCAAGAAAGAGTCCCAGAACTTAAACATGTCCGGTGACAGAAAGGTCACCCATCTGGCGAAAAAGCTGCCGCCGACAGCGCCAAAGGCGGCACTAATGGCAAAGGCGATGACCTTATATGCCAAAAGGTTGATGCCGCAGGAGACAGCGGCGACTTCGTCATCGCGAATGGCAAACCAGGCCCGACCCAGGCGGGAATCCTGGATACGGTACATCACAAAAACTGTCACCAAGACCATCGCGATGGCAAGGTAATAGTACGGCAACTCGCCAACAAACTCCCATTTAGGGCCGCCAAAGAGAGTCAAATCGATCGACACCACATCAATTCCCGGCAGGCCCAGCGGCCCCCGGGTGAGCCAGATCTCATTGGTCAGAAACAGGACCACCAATTCTGAAAAGCCGAAGGTGACGATGGCAAAATAGTCCCCGGTGAGTCTAAGCGTCGGAGCCCCCAATAGAATCCCCCAGATCGCGCCATTCATAAAGGCCAGGGGGATAATTACCCAGTACGAAAGCCCAAAATGATAGGTAAGCAGGCCTGATGTGTAGGCGCCGATACCGTAAAATCCGACATAACCCAGGTCCAACAGACCGTTGAAGCCGGGTACGATATTCAACCCGAGGGCCAATATCATGTACAGAAAAATGAGGATGACGATATGGAGCAGGTAATCCGATACAAAGGGAAAAAATGGAAAGATCAGGGCAAGAATCAACAGGCCGATTCTTATCTTAGCGCCGCGAGTCAAGTTGTATGGCTCAGATTTTCCCATCTCACATACTCTTTTTGGTTTCCTTGAGTACCTTGCCGAA
>JARFPZ010000361.1 GCA_029288035.1 Desulfosarcina sp. | reverse complement strand
CCGGCGTACAAAGGCGTCGAAATCCACCACCGCCGCTCGGCTCACCAGAATTACGACGGCCCCCGGTTGGATGAGCGCCATGCGGGTGTCGTCGATAAAGCCCTCGTTCTCCGTGGTGACGGTGGCCAGGATGAAAATGACGCGACTTTTTGAGAGCACTTCTTCAAGGCTTGAGGGCTCGCAATGATGGTCGCGCACATAGGAATCCGGCAGCCATGGATCGGATACGCGGATTCGACAACGAAAGGGTGCCAACAGCGGCAGCAGCGCCCTGGCCAGATTGCCGAACCCGATGAAACCGACATCGGCCTGCCTCAAGGAAAACGTGTCGCGGTTGCCGGCCAGACCGTATTGTTCGTTGCCGGCCCGGAACTCTCGATCGGCGGCGGTGATTCCGCGGGCAAGATCCAGGGCAAAGGCCAGCGCAGATTCAGCCACCGCCGGGGCAAAGGCCGGGGCGGCGGCCAACACATGGATGCCTTTTCGAAAACAGATTTCGTAATCCACATTCGGCAAAAAATTGCCTTCGACATTTAATATGGCTTTGAGATTTTTGGCCCGCTTCAGGCGCTCGGCAGGCATGTCGGTTTGGCCGATGAGTGCCGCTGCATCCGGCAAATACGTGTCGATGGTATCCGGATCCAGGCGACCTTCATCTGCATTAACTATATGGCCCAATGTTTGAAGCCGATCCCACTGCTGCGGTTGAAAAATCAATTCTTTTGAACGGGGATACGGATCAAAAATGATAATGGGTTTGTGGGATTCAGGTTGTGCCGTCATTTTGTGGCCTCAATACGAAGGGGTTCACTGAGCCTCAGGTTTTGGTTTCGAAAGTAAAGCCGGTATTCTTCTTTCGAAGATTTACCGAGCCCGTTTTTTTCAGCCTCCAACCAGAGTTTATATGACGCGTGTCCTGTCAACAGAAACGCACCGTTTTTATCTGTTGTGGTTTTATCGCGTGGCTCGGCGACATACAATGTCTTTTGAAAAAGGGTTACTGTGGCCCCCACTACCGCTCGGTTATCCGGGCCAACCACCCGGCCGGCAATGATACCGTCATTGTTAAAGGCAATATACAGATTCCAGAGTGCGGTCACGATGGCGATGGAACCAAAGGTCACCATGTAGCGATTCAAAAAAAATGTTTTTTTCATGTCACAGCATTTTATCCTTAATTTAGCCTTTCGTAGCGCCTGTTGTCAGCCCGGCAATAAATTGCTTTTGCGCCAAAAGAAAAATGACAAGTCCCGGCACAAGGACCATTACACAGAAGGCATACAAGGCGCCGGTGGTATCCTCAAAAACAGTCAGAAAACGTGAGAGCCCAAGGGGCAGGGTTTGCATGGCCTGGTCCCGTACGATGATCAGCGGCCATAAAAAATTATTCCACGACCAGATGAAAGCAAGGATAATATTTGTTGCAATTGCAGATTGAGAAAGGGGCACCATGACCCGAAAAATGATTTTCCAATCCGGTACGCCGTCGATGCGGGCGGCATCCACCAGAGATTTGGGAACGGCGTCGAAGCTGGCCTTGAATACAAAAATGCAGACAATGGTCGAGCAAAGCGGCAGCGCCATGCCAACATGGGTGTTCAAAAGACCGAGTTCTTTTGTGATCAGGTAGGCCGGTATGATGGTTACCTGGAAAGGTATCATCATACAGCTCAGGAACAGCATGATAATTGTTCGCTTACCCAAAAAATCACGGGTGAGGGCATATCCTGCCATTGCATTCAGGAAGACATTGGCGACCACAACGATGGCTGATACAAAGACGCTGTTAACGAGGTAGCGGAAGAACGGAATGGAATACCAGACTTCAACATAGTAGAACAGGTGCGGGTTTTCCGGCAGGAGCGACGGTGGATACACAAAGATATTTTCGCCGGTCAGACTGGTTTTCAAAACCCAGAAGAAAGGCACCAGCATCAAGGCGCAGACGATGCTCAGCGCAAGATGAATGGGCCAATGCGAATAGCGATGCATAGTGGTCTCCTATTTGCCTGTGTCCACGGCACCGGCCTCTCCACCCGAGAGTCGGTTCGCAAACCAAGCCAGAAAAACGAAGAAGAGAAAGTTCACAATAGTAATGGCCGCAGCATAGTCAAATTTCGAAAGTTTAAATGCCACACTGTAAATGTAGGTTATGAGCAGGTCCGTGGCATGGCTGGGACCACCCTGGGTCATGACATAAATGAGATCAAAATTGGTAAAGGAATTGATGATCCCGACAACGAAGCTGAGAAAGATAGAGGGTTTAAGCAACGGGAGGGTGACGCGGCGAAACCTCTGCCAGGCACTGGCACCGTCAATGGCCGCTGATTCATAAAGGCTGGGTGGAATGTTTTGCAGCCCGGTGAGCAGGATAATCATATAAAAGCCGATGACCTGCCAGATGGAGGCCACAATCACAGACGGCAGGGCAAATTCAAAGCTTTCCAGAAACGGTATCCCTTTTTCGACGATACCGAGCGATAGGAGAACGTAGTTAATCAATCCCACGGTTTCATTGTAGAGCCATTTCCAGATGATGGCGGCCGCAACCGTCATGACGGGATAGGACATGAAGACAATGGTGCGATAGATCCCGCGGCCGCGGATCTGGGTGTTGACAAGCAGGGCAATGCCGAGGGCCAGGGCAATGCCGATCGGCGAGCTTGCCATAAAAATTACCGTATTCCACAGGCTTTGCCGAAACGCATCATCGTAGAATAACATTTCTTCATAATGATACAGACCGGCAAATTCGCTGGGCTTGTAGGGTGACCAAAATTGAAAGGACAACACCGCGTTCCAAATGAGCGGAATGATGCGGTAAAGCAGAAAAATCGCCAGGGACGGTGCCAGAAAAAACCATATCAGCAGGTGTTCGCGGGTTCGTTTTTTCTTGATGATCGGCATGAGGTTTCCATCCTATTTGAGCGCAAACGCGGAAAGCCTGTCTTCGGTGATCAGCAGTCAGTAATTTATTTATGCGATTTTGATAGTGGGAGCGGTTTTTAACCGCGATTGCATGGGTAAATCGCGGCTGGAAGCCGCTCCCACCAATCATTAAATACAGCCTATAGGACATCAAATTTCATGAAGTTTCACACGAGCACCGCCTCTGGCCGCGAGCGTCCAGTCTGATCGGAAAAGAAACTCAGGGAGCTATCTGAACGTTCATTTAGTAGGTCAGGGTGCGAGCGAAGCGAGTTCCCTGACGAATCCTTTTATCCGACACACCCGCTACAGATTTTCCATCCACCATAGGAGGCTAGTGTATTGGAGTGATGGAGTACTGGAGTGTTGTGCACAAAAGCGGAAAAAATCTATTTTATTTTCTTCCGCCATTGGTTCCTGCAGGTACCAAACAAGGTTCGTTTTTTGCATGACTCCATTACTCCAACACTCCAATTTAGCTTGTCAGTTTAGCGACCGCGCAGTACGCGATTGACCTTTTTTTCTGCTGCCGCCAATGCTTCCTCAGCGCTTTTA
>JARFPZ010000353.1 GCA_029288035.1 Desulfosarcina sp. | reverse complement strand
TGTGAAAGGTTCTCCAGCGCTTTTTGCGACTGTTCCCACGTCAGCAGCGCCCGCCGGTGCTGAGCCCGGGCATTCCGATTAAAAATGGGATACTGAAAGCTTAGGCCCCCCAGGGCGTCATAATCGTCTTTGCTGATATTGCTAACGGACTCGCCAAATGAATTGGCATAGCCGCTTTTGCCCAGCGTAATGAAAAGATCCATTAAGGGCAGCAACCCGTTGCGGGTTCTGACAAGCTCCAGATCGCCGCGCAGGATCTCCAGCCGGGCTTCATTTAGAATCGGGCGCATGCGCCGCGACACATCCACGTGCAGTTCGACATCTTCCAGCTTGATTTCGGGCAATGTCGGCTGATGGATCAGATCAACTTCCCGCTGCCAGAGACCGGGACCAACAGGATTGAGCAGCCGCAGAAATTGCAGACGGATTGATTCCTCGTTGGCGCGGGCCTCGATGAGCGCCTGCTCCTGGGCCGCCACTTCGGCCTGCACAGCCGCCAGTTCAGCTCGGGCCAACCGCCCGACAGTGATCAGTTCTTGGGCTTCGTTAAGCTGCTGACGGGCGACTTTCAGTGACTCCTCGACAATTTCGATCTGACGCCGGGCCAGCGCATAGTCCCAATAGGTCCGTTCCACCTCCGCCACCAGAAACTCGGTAAATCCCCGCAGCTCATATTCCGACATGCGCGTATCCAGTCGAGCCTGCTGCAGTCGAGCCAGATTCACGTCCGTACCGAATCCTCTCAACAGCGCCTGGGTGACCGTCATGCCCAGGCGGGTCGTGTAAAAGTTGTCTTCATAAAGAGATGAGTCATTTACCTGGGTGCCGGCCTCCAGGGCCACCGTCGTGCCGGTCGGGAAATATTGCTCCATGGAAATGATACCTTCGGCGGCATCGGTGGTGAAACTTTCGGTTTCAGATCCTGATCTTGCGAGGTTTTCGCCTTTCACCCTGCCGGCTGAGACATCCGCGTTTATGGCCGGATCGAAATCCGCTCTTTCCTGGTCTTCAAGTGTTTGCTGGATGGAAGGATTCAATCTTTGCACCACCAGCGAGCGGTTGTTTTCAAGGCACAGTAAAATGGCTTCGGTGATGGTAACTTTCAGTGCACCCGGCGGTATGGTTTGCGCTGCAATCTGATTGGATTTTTCGGTCGGCGCCAATTCCATGTGCACCGCTGTATCGGCAGGTACATTCGGCCCGCCCGCCCTTCGGTCAATACGTTCCTCGACCAGTGTGCAGGATGCCGCCACCAGCAATAACCCGCAATGGACAAGAATCCTTGGCAGGCGATCAAAAAATCTTGAAGGCATCATATCCGTTCCTCTTGCAGTTCGATTTCACCTGATGCGGTCGGTTTGCTTCAACATTTAGGTTTCAGGTGAAATTTCGAAAGTACAAACCTCGTTGAATAGTTGACTGGTTGATTCTGTTTAATTTGCGTTTCTCGGACTATATCGGGTTTTGCTACAGGATGACAACTGAAATCTGTTTTGAACATATGACCCACCTTTCGGAACGTTTGACAGGGAAAAACGTCACCAACTGATCAGCAGGTGCATTCTTTCGATCTTAAAAATGATGGAGAAAAGGGATATCCACATTTTTTTTGCGGCGGGATCCGGGCTAGGAAGTACCCTTCTTAAAAAGTCAGGAGCCATCCGCCTGGGGCCCGGGCCGGGCCTCAGACGGATTTTTCATGCAGCTTTAGTGCTATTTGCGCATCAGCAACCGGGCCTCGTCGCGGGTGATGATCCCATCTTCAATTCCATTTTCAATCAGCTTGCGCATAAGCTCACGCCGCTTGGCGTGAGTTTCCATCTTGGCCAGAATTTCTTTTTCCTGTTCCGACGTAATGCTTCCGTCGGCAACCGCCTGTTTAATTTGCGTTCTCTCTTTAGCCTGCATCGCATCGCGAAATGCCTTTCGGTCGATGTTTAGCTCTTGCATTACGGTGCGCATGCGCTGCTCTTTGAATTTGTTCTGAATGGCTTCTACCGACTGCTCCGTCATCTCTGAAAGCACTTGAACCATCAGGTTTTTTTGCTGATATGTTGCCAGCAACTGCAGGAAACTACCATTGTGGTGTTGTTTGTGCCCGAAACCTTTTCGATAGGCTGTTTTTTGAGTTTCCGCCAGCGCCAATCCTGAAAGAATAATGGCGGCTGCCAGAATACCACTGATGATGATGGTATGTTTCTTTTTCATGAGAACCTCCTTGAAGTTTGATATTAAAATTATACAAAACGCGATGCGTACACTGGGTTTAATCTAACAATTAATTGTGAAGGGAATATGAAGAAAAAATGTTGAGATTGTAGAGATTATTACGCTAAGTTTTTTGCCCGGCAGCCCATTTTCCTGTGAAAAAGTTAACTGTGTAACGTGCATCATAGGAATTAATTGTGGAGAAAATGTGAAGAACTGATGTGAAGGTTGTGAAGCCGGCGGGATGAAATTGAAATTCGTCATAAACTATACTATTAAGATGATAAGCAATTTAAAAAAATGTCGTTTAAAAAACCGATGAGATTCAAACTTTCTTATAAAATTTTTACAACATTTACCTTAATGGCCCTTCTGGTCGTGGCCCTTTTGGTCGGGCTTATAAGGTTTTATGTTGCCCGTAATTTTGCGGATTACGTCAACCGATCACTGCTGGAGAGATACAGCGAGGTCGCGGACGCTCTGGTCGTCGAATATCAAACCCACAAGGGCTGGCAGGTACTCAAAGATAACCCAGAACGCTGGCATGAAATATTGCAAGCCACTCCGCCGCGAAAAGATTTTAGTCCGGGTAAAGTCTCGCCACAATCGGCGGAATTTGAAAATCAAAAATTCGGCGGTAATACTCAGAACATGTCATCTCGGAAGCCTTCCAGGCGTATTCAACGATTGGCCCGCAAGTTGGCGCTTTTTGGTGCTGATAAACAGCACATTACCGGTGGGAGCGCCGGGGTTTTATATGACGGTTATACCCTGCATGCGATTGCCGTCGATGGCCAAACCGTCGGCTGGTTGGGTCTTCACAAAAGAGAGCACCTGGCCAACCCACTGGCGGTTGGATTCTTAACCCAACAATCCCACATGCTGTATGTTGTCGGCGGCGTTATTCTGCTGCTGGCTGCTGTTGTGGCGTTTCTTCTATCCAAACACCTTTTGACGCCGGTCCAAAAGCTCACAGCCGGAACCCAGGCATTGATGTCGCGTCGGTTTGATACACGGATCAAAGTTGCGTCCAAGGATGAACTGGGGCAGCTGGCAGCCGATTTTAATAAGATGGCGCAAACTCTGGAAAAATATGAGCGCATGCGTCGGCAATGGATATCCGATATTGCCCATGAACTCAGGACACCCCTGTCGATTCTGCGCGGTGAGATCGAAGCGCTAAGAGACGGGGTCAGGAATGTCAATCAGGATACCCTCGATTCACTCTGCTCGGAAGTCAGGCACCTGAGCGAAATCGTAAACGATCTTCACGAACTTTCTCTTGCCGATACCGGAGAACTATCCATCAAAAAAAGGCCGATCAATCCCGCGATGGTTTTAAAGGAGACCCTAAACCATTTCAAACAGGGATTCGCTGAAAAGCGGATAAAAATTGAAAATGACCTGGAAAATCACCCCCCCATTACCATCATCGGTGATGCCGACCGCCTGCGGCAGCTTTTTTCAAACCTGGTCGAAAACACCTTGCGTTACGCGGATTCTCCCGGCATATTGAAAATCGGGCAGAAGTGCAGGGCAAACCGATTGACATTGTTTTTCGAGGATTCCGGGCCCGGTGTCCCGGAAGGCGAGTTGGACCGCCTATTTGATCGGCTGTATCGGGTGGATCGGTCGAGAAGCCGTGACCAGGGCGGCAGCGGTCTGGGCTTGAGTATCTGCAAGAGCCTCGTAACCGCCCTCGGCGGAGAAATCCGGGCCACAAACGGTAATTCGGGTGGACTTCGAATCGAGGTTGAACTGCCACTGACTGAGTAATACGATAAGACCCATGACCAGCAAACACATTCTGATTGTCGAGGACGAGGAGAAAATCGCCAGCTTGCTTGGCGACTATCTGAAATCGGCCGGCTTTCGGACATCTACCCAGAATCACGGTGACCGTGTTATTTCTCAGGTCAAAAAAGACCCGTCGGATTTGATACTATTGGATATTATGCTGCCGGGAAAGAATGGGATTGAATTATGTCGGGAGATTCGGCAGTTTTCAAATGTTCCCATCATCATGATTACCGCACGGGTGGAAGAGATCGACCGTCTGCTGGGTCTGGAGCTCGGCGCGGACGATTATATCTGCAAACCTTTCAGTCCCCGGGAAGTGGTTGCCCGGGTCAAAGCGATTTTAAGAAGATTGCATGCCAAACCACTATCGCAAAATCTGGTTATTGGCTCGATTTGCCTGGATGATAAAGCCCATCAAGTGATGATCGATAAACAGGTATTAGACCTGACGCCCAACGAATTCGGGTTGTTAAAGGTCATGATGAGCCAGCCCAATCGTGTATTTTCCAGGAATGAACTGATCAACCGGATTCAGGGATATGACTTCGAAGGATATGACCGCACCATTGACACCCATATCAAAAATCTGCGCAAAAAAATTGCTGAGAGGCTCCCCGGCCAGGAAATCATCAGCACGGTATACGGCGTTGGATACAAATTTAGCGCTTCAGCCGAATAATCTAAAGGGGGACCAAACATGAAACGAGGAAGATTAGCTTACCATGAAAACAGGCAGCCCTAAAAAATATATTTTAATGGTTTTTTTGGTTGGAGCGGTGGCGGGACTGGGCTGGTTGATTTACAGTCAATTCCAAGAGCGGTCCGTCTCGAGCAAAAGCGGCAGCCCTTCACGACCGGTGCCGGTAGAAGTGGCTCAGATTCAGCGTGGGCCGATTGCGTTGCAGCGGACATTCAGCGGGGAGTTGGAGGCCCTGGCTGAATTTGTGGTTGCACCGAAGGTCAGCGGCCGTGTCTTGCGGGTGATTGTCAATATTGCCGATACGGTCAAAAGGGGGCAGGTTGTGGCCGAGCTCGATAATGATGAATACGTCCAGGCGGTCGCCCAGGCCCAGGCCGATTTGGAGGTTGCCAAGGCCAACCTGTCCGAGGCCAAGAGCGCCCTGGAAATTGCCAACCGCGAGTTTAAACGCACCGAATCCCTTTTAAAGCGCGGGATCGCATCTGATTCCGAATTCGATGCTGCCCGGCAGGATCGCCTGGCCAAGCAGGCTCAGCTGAAAGTCGCTGAGGCCCAGGTTACGAAGGCCAAATCATCGCTGGAAACCGCCAATATCAGACTCCGCTACACCAGGGTAACCGCCGGTTGGACCGGCGGCGACGAGAATCGGGTTGTCGCCGAGCGCTATGTAGACGAAGGTCAGACCGTAGCTGCTAACGCACCGCTGCTTTTGATTGTCGAGCTGAATCCCATCATCGGTGTGGTTTTCGTCACCGAGAGAGACTACGCGAACCTGAAACCCGGGCAGCTGGTTGCGTTAACGACGGACGCCTATCCGGGCGAAACCTACTCGGGCCGCATCGATCGCATCGCTCCCGTCTTCCGCAAGTCCACCCGGCAGGCGCGGATCGAAATGACCATCGACAACTCCCAGCATCGGCTCAAGCCTGGTATGTTCATCAGGGCCACCGTTGTCCTGGACCGGGTGGCGGAGACCACCATCGTCCCGGAGCAAGCGCTGACCAAGCGCGCTGACCGCAACGGCGTTTTCATCGTCAGTGAGGATGGCCGGTCGGTGACCTGGCGCGAAGTAAAGCCGGGCATCCGTGAAGGGGACCGGTTGCAGGTAGAAGGCGAGGGGCTGTCCGGTCGCGTCGTAATCCTGGGACAGCAACTGGTGAAGGACGGCTCGGCGATCACGATTCCTGACCTACAGGACAAAACTGCCGGCAGCCAAAAAAAGGTGAATACCCCATGAACCTCCCGAGTTTCAGCGTCAAGCGCCCGATTTTCACGACCATGGTAACTCTGATCGTGGTCATCCTCGGCGCCGTCTCTCTCAGCCGGCTGCAGATCGACATGCTGCCCAACATCGAACTGCCGACGCTCAGCATCCGGACGGATTACGAGGGGGCCAGTCCCGAGGTTATGGAGCGGCTGGTAACCCAGATCATCGAAGAGATTGTGGCCACGGTTCCCGGGGTGGAGGAAATCACCTCATCATCCTCGGAGGGCCGCAGCAGGGTCCGCGTCAGCTTCGTGTGGGGCACGGAAATCGACACGGCGGCGATTGATGTCCAGGGCAAACTCGAAGACGAGATCAACGAACTGCCGGATGATATCGTCCGGCCCCGCATTCGAAAATTCGATATCGCCAGCTTTCCGGTCGTCTTGTTGGGCATATCCAGCAATCTTGATCCTGTAGAGCTTACGGAACTGATTGAAGTCCAGATTCGTTACCGCTTTGCCCGCATTCCGGGGGTTGCCCAGGTTGATATTTGGGGAGGCTTCAACCGCGAGGTCCGGATTGAACTGGATCCCGACCGGATCAAGGCCGTGGGTCTGCCGCTGGACCGGGTGCTCGAGGCCATTCGCGACGCCAACCTCGATCTTCCGACGGGCAAGATCGAACAGGGCCGTTACGAGGTCACGCTGCGCGCACCGTCCGAGTTTGTCAACCTCGATCAGATTCGAGACACGGTCATCGACCGGCGTGACGGCGCCGCCATAACCCTGGGACAAATCGCCGAGGTCAAAGACACCTACGAGAAGCTGACGCGCATCGTGCGTGTCAACGGTGGGCGCGGACTGCGCGTGGCGATTCGCAAGCAGGCCAATGCCAATACCGTTGAAGTGTCCAAACGTATCCTGGCTGAAATCGAGGCGATCAACCAGGCTTATCCTCAGATTAAGGTGGTTCCGGTCATCAACCAGGGCAACCTCATCGAGCGGTCCATCGCCAACGTCGCCCGCTCGGTCCTTTACGGAGGTGGACTGGCCATCGTGGTGCTGCTGTTCTTCCTGCGCAGCATCAGGAGCACGCTGGTAATTTCCCTGTCGATTCCGATCTCGATTGTGGCAACTTTTGCCTTAATTTTCTTCGGGGGATTCACGCTCAATCTGATGACTCTGGGCGGACTGGCCCTGGGGGTTGGTATGATGGTCGACAGCTCCATCGTCGTGCTGGAAAACATCTTCCGCCGCCGAAATGAGATCGGCGAAATGCCGGAGAAAGCATCGGTGGAGGGTGCCCGGGAGGTCGGACCGGCAATAATCGCCAGCACCATCACCACGCTGGTAATTTTTCTGCCGTTGATTTTCGTGCGTGGTGTCTCGGGCATCCTTTTTAAGGAGTTGGCATACGTGATCATTTTTGCACTGATTTGTTCGCTGACGGTGGCGTTGAGTCTGGTGCCGATGCTGGCATCCAGGCTCCTGACGTCAGGCCAACAGGCCCTCGAGGCGACGGTATCTCGTAGGAACCGCTGGGCTGCCGGCGCCAATTCCGTCTTTACGGGTCTCGAAAACGTATACCTGGATTTGTTGCGTTGGGTTTTGGCTCACCGCCTGATCACCGTCATTGCGTCAGTGGCCGTGCTCGGTGTAAGTCTGCTGCTCTTGCCCCTGATCGGCAGTGAATTTCTGCCACCCAGTGATGAGGGCGAGGTTCGCATCAACGGCAAGATGGAAATCGGTACCAGGCTAGATCTGGTCGATCGGCAGACCCAAATAATGGAGCAGATCATTCAACCGGCCGTGCCCGAGGCAGTGGCGTCGGTGGTCAGCGTCGGCGCCTCCGGCTGGCGGGCTGATGCGGGCTCAGAAGGCGAGATTCGCATGTCGTTGCTGCCGGCCGGCCAACGCGACCGCTCTAATGTGGAAATCGCCAAAGATTTGCGGCGCCGTTTGGACGGCAGGGTCCCCGGCATGGAGATCCGCACCCGGGCCCCACAGGGTCAGTTTTTACTGGATCGGCTCCTGGGCGGTGACGAGGGACTGACCATCGAGATCCGCGGCTACGAGCTGGCCACGCTCGACGCTCTGGCCGCAAGCGCTGCGAAGCTGATTGTGGAGGTGCCGGGCATCACCGATGTTCAGACAAGTCTCGAAGCCGGCATTCCCCAGGAGGAAATCCGCGTGAACCGCGACAAGGTCGCCGATCTTGGCCTGAGTGTTCGCAATGTTACCCAGCTGCTGCAAACCGCAGTGGCCGGCTCCAAAGCCGGTGAATACCGTGCCGGCGGCAATTCTTATCGCATATTGGTTCAACTCAAGGATGCCGAGAAGCGCTCCTTGAACGAAATTCTCAACCTTACGCTGACAACGGCATCCGGTGACAAGGTGGTGCTGCGCAATCTCGTCATCACCGAAGCCAGCCGCGGTCCGATTCTGATCGACCGCAAAGATCAGCAGCGAAGGGTCACGGTCAGCGCCAACGTTGCGGGACGCGACCTAGGATCCGTGGCCTCTGAGGTGCAGGTATTGTTGGATCAAATTCCGCGCCCCGTCGGTTATGACCTGATGGTTGCCGGCAATTTCGAAGAACAGCAAAAGGCCTCCCGAGAACTGGCCATCTCACTCGTGCTGGCGCTGGTTCTCGTATATATGGTGCTGGCCTGTCAATATGAATCGTTACGGGATCCACTGATTGTCATGTTTTCCGTCCCGCTGGCGGCAGTCGGGGTCTTGGTGACGTTGTTTATTACGCAAACGACGCTGAATGTGCAGTCGTACATCGGCTGTATCATGCTGGGGGGGATCGTGGTCAACAACGCAATTCTCCTGGTGGACCAGGCCGGCCGTTTGATTGGCGACGGGATACATGTCCGCGATGCCGTGACCGAGGCCGGCCGCCGCAGATTGCGGCCGATTCTGATGACGACCTTGACAACCATCCTCGGCCTGCTGCCCCTGGCTCTGGGCATCGGTGAAGGCGCTGACGCCCAGGCCCCGCTGGCACGAGCGGTTGTTGGGGGTCTGACCGGATCAACCCTGATTACGTTGGTACTGATCCCGGCTGTCTATTCATTGTTTCATCCTACTCCGAAAGCTAGCCGATAGGGGTTCCGTTTAGAAGATATGTAAATTTAATCAAAAAATTCAGGAAAAGCCGGTAACTGTGCAGGTTAGCAATCGACAGCTACAGAACCATTTAATATGGGGATGCAAACACGATCATTGACTTTTGCCTCTCAGATCGATGGGCCACCGGTCAACAACCTTTTCCCCTCGGGTTATATAAAAACAATCAAATAGGTTAATCGTCGGGTCGCAGTGGGAGGTCACGAGCTCCAGCACTGTACCCAGCGGCGGGAGGTCGCCGCCGTCTTTGCAGATGAGTTTGCCGTATTCGTCGCCAAACCATTCGTATCTCAAATCAGTAAATCCCGGGGTAGTGACGAATGGGCTGCCCCCATGCCGATACAGAGATTTGAGGCCGGCATCCACGGTAACAAATTCCGGGTGGTTGACACTGGCGACGGTGGTCAGCAGGGTCAGGGCCGGCTGGAAATCCACGAATCGAGCCGGATCATCTTTGACACCGATATTCAAATATTCGGCATCCATCACGGCATAGGATCCGACCTGCAGTTCCGTGAGCTCGGGAATTTGAATGTCGATATCATAAGTCCCCGTCCCGGCGCCGCTGAAGATCGTGCAGGTCCGCTCTTTTTCTTTCAAATTTCGAAATAGAGCGGCCGCCCGTTGCATGCATTCCAGCGAGGCTTTTTTCCGCTCCGGGTATGATGGTATATGTTGTACAAAACCGGCATAGGCCTGAACCCCTTTCAGCCGTAGGCTGCTGGCATGGGTGATGTGGTCTCTCAATTCGAGCGCTGATTCCGGCAGCACCCCGGTGCGCCCCAGCCCCACATCGGTATCGAGCAATACGTCCAGCGAAAGGCGCCGGCCCCGCATGGCGTCATCGAGCCGGTGGACATTTTCGGGATGATCGACAACCACCCTGATCGTCGAATCCTTTTTTAGGATGGTTGCCAGACGCTCTATCTTTTGAGCGGTTACCACCGGTCCTGTAATAAGAATTCCCTGTACGCCCGCATCTGCCAGAACTTCAGCTTCAGAAACCTTTGCCGCACACACACCGATCGCGCCGGCCTCGAGTTGTTTTTTTGCCAGTTGGGAGCACTTATGGGTTTTGGCATGCGGTCTGAGATTCTTGCCGGCGGCATCGGCAGCGGCCTGCATGATCGCTATGTTTTTCTCAAGGATATCGATATCGATGGTGAGACAGGGTGTGTCAAGTTCATATTTGTAGTCTCTGGTTTTTGCCATATTGCTCCCGTGTCCCATATCTTTTCAATGTGTGAGATATAAATTTAATGATACAACCACCCGGAAAATACACGAAGGCGGTGCCGTGGTCAACATCACCTTGATGAAGGTTAGTACTTCCCAGCGTTATTGATCATTTCGGTTGACCAAAAAGCTATTTTTTACTATAATTTCATTATGTTGAATAATTTCTCACTAGCAAATTCAATTCTTCCCAAAGACAACGTTAAACAGAACGGTCGGCACAATTGAACATTCCAACTCTCTTAAAAATCCTCAAGCCACGCTAACAACGTTTCTGTATGCCGTTTTCAGCATGAGAAATCTCTAATGACCGGGAAACCAAATAGCCGTTCATCCGCAGTCGTCGGGGATAATATGGAAAGTGATCAACGATATCTGCCTGAAAGAGAGCATCAACTTCGCGTATTGACCGACCATCTGCCCGGTCATGTCGCCTATGTAGGTGCAAATGATTTATGCTATCGATTCGTAAATCGGAAATTTGAAACTTCTTTCGGTCGATCCCGCAAAGAAATTAAGGGAAGTGCCTCTTTATTATTGTCGGAGATCGATGACAGCCATCCTCACTTTGAACGGCTGAATAACATTGAAAAATATGTTAACAATGGTTCCGAGCTGACCAAGCAGTTGCTGGGATTTGCCAGAGGCGGCAAATATGAAGTCGAGCCCACGGACTTAAATCCATTAGCAGCAACGGATATTCGATCCTTTTTTTACCACAAAAGACAAGGACAGGGGGACCGGACTTGGACTGGCTTCGGCCTATGGAATAATAAACAATCACGGCGGCATTATCCGTGTCTACAGTGAACAGGGCGAAGGGACGACCTTTAGCATCTACCTTCCGGTTACAGAAAAACCGGTCAGCCGGCAGCAAAAACAAGACAAAGAGCTCCTGAGGGGCTCCGGGGTCATATTATTGGCGGATGATGAAGAAATGATACTTAAGATCGGCAAAGAGCTGATAGAAAAAGTGGGATATCAGGTTATCACAGCGTCGAACGGGAAGAAAGCCCTGGAAATCTACCAAAGAGATCAGAATAAAATTGATATGGTTATCCTGGACATGATAATGCCGGATATGAGCGGTGGGGAAACCTATAGCCTGTTAAAAGAGATCAATCCGTCGATAAAAACGCTGCTTTCCAGTGGATACAGTATTAACGGCAAGGCCCAGGCAATTCTAAACGACGGCTACAGTGGATTTATTCAGAAACCCTTTAACCTGACGCACCTGTCTCACAAGATAAGGAAAATACTAGACCGGGAATAGTGATATAGCCGCAAAAAGGCACAAAAAACACAAATATAAAATCTAAGGGATTGTAATTTCAGTGGGTTACAATGAACAAATATCGAAATTCTGACTTTTTACGAGTTCATCAATAGTGAGGCGCCATTGACGTTAACGTCTGTCTTCTGTTTCCGACTTCCCTCCGGGGCGTAGGCTCCTATGATCCCTACGGACCGGAGGCCGCATCCTCGCCGCGCCATCGTCCCGCCCTACAGCATGATAGTGGGTCTGGGTTCAACTTCCGAATTCTTATTTCCCCTACCTTATGTCCCATGCGCTATGCTCTCTGCCCTATGCCCTGCGTCCTAAGCCTTCTGCTCTCTGCCTTTTGCCTTATGCCCTGCGCCCTATGCCCCATGCCCTTTTCTATCTACCACCCCCGCATCAAATATTCATGGATCGAATCGGAAGCCTTGCGGCCGGCCCCCATGGCCAAAATTACCGTGGCCGCACCGGTTACAATGTCGCCCCCGGCCCAAACCCCTTTTTTAAACGTCTTACCGGTCTCGGGGTCCGCGTCGATGTACCCCCATCTGTTCAACTTCAGATCCGGCGTCGACTCCGTCAACAGGGGATTGGCACCGGAACCCACCGCCACAACGCACATGTCACATTCCAGTTCAAACTCCGACCCTTTGATGGGAACCGGCCGGCGACGTCCCGATTGGTCGGGCTCGCCCAGTTCCATCTTCAAACATTCCATGCCGGTCAATCGGCCCTTTTCGTTGCCGAGATATCGGGTGGGATTGGTCAACAGGAAAAACTCGATGCCTTCTTCTTCAGCATGGTGGATTTCCGCAATCCTGGCCGGCATCTCCTGTCTGGAACGGCGGTATACGATTCTGACCTTTTCCGCACCCAAACGCATCGCGGTCCGGGCGGAATCCATGGCCACATTACCGGCCCCCAGCACGACGACATTTTTGGCCCGCGGGATCGGGGTGTCCACCTCCGGATACAAATAGGCTTTCATCAGATTGGCCCGGGTCAGATATTCGTTGGCGGAAAGAATTCCAATAAAATTTTCACCCGGAATATTCATAAACCGCGGCAAACCGGCGCCGACACCGACATAAATGGCCTCGTATCCTTCTTCGAAAAGCTCATCCAGGGTTACGGTTCTTCCCACCACGGCATTGCAATCGACGTTAACGCCCAGTCGCTCCAGAAAGTTGACCTCCTGGGCGACAATGGCTTTGGGGAGTCGGAATTCCGGAATTCCATACACCAGCACACCGCCTGATTTATGAAACGCCTCCATCACGGTGACATCATGGCCCTTGACAATCAAATCGCCGGCAACGGTCAAACCGGAGGGGCCGGAACCTACCACGGCAACCTTTTTACCGGTGGGCTTGGCCTTTGGGGGCAGCTCGCCGGTACCGTTTTCCCTTTCCCAATCCGCGACAAAGCGTTCCAGGTGGCCGATGGCCACCGGATCGTCTTTCTTTCCGACGATACATCGTCCTTCACATTGAATTTCCTGGGGACAAACTCGCCCGCAAACCGCAGGCAGGCTGTTTTTCTGCCATACATGCCGGATGGCCTGAGTGAAATCTCCTTCCTTAATTAGCTTGATAAAACCCGGTATATCAATTTCCACCGGACAACCGCTAACACAGCCCGGCTTTTTGCATTGGATGCATCTTGCCGCCTCTTTCATGGCCATTTCAGGTGTGTAACCCGTCGGAACCTCGAGAAAATTTTTGGCTCTGACCGCCGGCTCCTGTTCGGGCATCGATACCCTGGGTATCTTCTCTTTTTTTACTTTTTTCTTTGCATCTTCAGCCATAAATTCTTCCCCTCAAACAACTCCGAGAATGCTGATCCATTAATTACGACTCCTGCATCATGCAAAATTCATTATAACACTTCTGCTCATCCTCGCAGTAAGCCTGGAGCCGCAGCATTAATTCATCATAGTCCACCTGGTGTCCGTCAAACTCAGGTCCGTCCACACAGGCAAATTTGGTCTTGCCCCCGACCGTAACGCGGCAGCCGCCGCACATACCGGTGCCATCCACCATAATGGGATTCAGGCTGACCAGCGTCGGCACATTGAAATCTTTGGTAATCAGGGAAACGAATTTCATCATCGGCACCGGCCCGATCGCCACCACTTGGTCGATTTTCTCACCTTCCAGTATTTCCTTTAAGACATCGGTGACAAACCCATGGTGCCCATAAGAACCATCGTCGGTACAAACCCTCAGCTCATGCGAGGCGGCACTCATATGTTCTTCCAAAATAAGTAAATCCTTGCTGCGGGCTCCGATAATACTGATGACGTGGTTGCCGGCTTCTTTCATGGCCCGGGTGATCGGATGCAAGACAGCGATTCCCGTGCCGCCGCCCACACATACAACCTTGCCCAGCTTCCCAATGTGGGTTGGTTTACCCAGGGGTCCGATGACATCTTGATAGGCATCCCCCACCTGCAAGGATTTAAACAGGGCGGTAGATTTGCCGACGATCATATAAATCACCGTGATGGTCCCTTTTTCCACGTCTGTTTCGGCCATGGTCAACGGAATGCGCTCTCCGTCTTCATTGGCCTTCAAAATCACAAACTGACCGGGTTTGGCCTTGCGTGCGATCTTCGGTGCTTCGATCTCATTGAGGATCACATTGCCCTCTGACATCTCTTCACGTTTGACAACCTTGAACATCTTAAACCTCCAATCCGTTATATTGTGCTGCAACGGTCTACCCCATATTGCAACGATAGGGCTTATCCGCAATAACGACTGTAGAACACTATTTGCCGTAAGGTGAAATAATCTCAAAAGAAATGGGTTAAATCAAGGTAAAATGTTGAAAATCTCAACAACCAATGATACTCGGTGCTGGAAACTGAATACTGGATGCTCGTTGCTGGGTACTGGGTACTAGGCATTGGGTATTAAGTATTGGATACTGGATACTGGATGCTTAATTTTGGGCCTTTGACGTTAAATGTAGATAAACTCGTAAAAAGACAGATTTTCGATTTTTATTCATTACAACATATTGAAATTAAAAGCCCAAAAATTTGATTTTTGCGCTTTTTGTGCCTTTTTACGGCCATATCAAGGTTGGAGAATGAAACTATTTGACAGTCATTGTCACCTCGATGACAACAGCTATAACCAGGATCTTGATAAGGTAATCAAGCGGGCGCAAAGTGCCGGTGTCGTCCGCATGATGACGATTGGTGTCAATGGCAAGACCTCGGCCCGTGCCGTCAAACTGGCCGAATCCCATCCGGAGATCTATGCATCGGTGGGCGTCCATCCCCATGATGTTAAAAGCTGCCGTGAGTCCGTGATCGAAGATTTGAAAAGTCTTGCAGTAAATCAGAAGGTGCGTGCCTGGGGTGAGATCGGGCTGGATTTTAACCGCATGTATTCACCCCGTAAAGATCAGGAAATGTGGTTTGAAAAACAACTTGAAATCGCTGACCAATTGGGACTTCCGATGATCTTCCACGAGAGGGACAGCAACGGCCGCTTTCTTGAGATATTGGAAAATCATACCACCGGCAAACTAAAAGGCGTCGTTCACTGCTTCAGTGGTGATAACAATGAACTGAAACAATATCTGGACCTTGGTCTTTATATCGGTATCACCGGTATTTTAACCATAAAAGGCCGGGGTGCCAGATTGCGTAAATTAGCATCAATCATTCCTTTGGATCGCCTCCTGGTGGAAACCGATGCCCCTTATCTCGTTCCGGCGCCGGAGAAAAATCAACATCGACGAAATGAGCCCGCCTTTGTCAAATCGGTCCTGCTGAAGCTGGCCGAGGTCAAACAGGAGGATCCAAAGCAACTGGCTGAAACTATTTGGGATAACACGTGTAGATTATATGGTGTGGAGGCTTGAGGCGGGTCCAAGATCATTGATAACAGTTTATTTGCGGCCGAACACCAGCAACTACCAAGATTACTACCTCCCTTAGACACTGCGGAATAATTATAACATTTAGACCAGCTCTTATCTTATATTAGCTGGCTTCAAGATGAGCCCCATGGTTTTGAAATGATCGTCAAAACCGAATACCTCTTTCACATCAACACGCTTTACGATGACAAAACTTGTACAGTCCACAAAAGAGAAATCCTGATCTGCATAATTTTCGAAAATGCCCCATGCATCTTTATGAATAGCGGGAGAAACCCATTCTAAATTGAGCCTTCCGGCTTTGATGGCTTCCTGGATTAAAGCGTTAAACTTAAGGGCTTTGGCATGACCGTCATCATAGCGGATACGGGTGTAGGTTTCAGCTAAGACATAGTTGGATGTAACCAATCGAACCTTCGCCTTTGAAAGTTTACGGTAATATGTGGCCGCCCTTTTATGGTATCGGTCCCTTTTAACTGCCATCGCTATCCAACCGCCTGTATCCACAAAAACCATGTTTACACCTTCTTTCCATATAAATAACGATCATGGTGAATAGAGGCATCAGTGGGGCCATGTGGATTATCACATAATCCGATAATTTCCCGAATAGGGTCCTTTTCTGCAATCGCGGTCTTTTTTTCCGCGATATACTTTGCAACTGCCCTACGAATATGTTCGGATTCGGAAATTTTAGTTTCGATCGCAAGCATCTTTAGCGCCCGATCGCTATCTTCATCAAGATAAATCTGTTTTCTTTTCAGATTAGGCATAACAAATCTCCAATTTCTAATGTAATGTATACATTATTCATTTCGAAAGATGATGTCAATACTTAGATAAGCTCTTTTCAACGGTTAGTTAAGCTATCATAATTATGGATGAATGCGCAAAAAATCGGAATCTCAATTTTTATTCATTTTAATTGAGGCAAGGCGTCGTCGATATATAGCCAAGACCGGACCTTGTCGATCACCCTAAAGTTATGATAGTATGGCGTCACTTTTAATTTTTCATGCACAGGAGAAATCAAAATGAAATTGAGTCAAGCAACCCCAATGATGATCCGCTTTTTTATGGTACTGGTCTTGGCGGGACTTTTGGCTCCCATGGTCAATGCCGAAGACATCAAGCTATCAGACGGCCAGACGGTTTACGTACCCATATATTCCCACATCTACAGCGGCATCAAAGCCCGCCCCTTTGATCTGGCGGCAACTCTCAGCATCCGCAACACGGACCCGACGCATTCCATCACGCTGGTGGCGGTAACCTACTACGATTCCGATGGCAAACTCCTCAAGGAGTACCTCAGCGAAACTGCAAAGATGACTGCCCTGATGTCGACGCGCTACATCATCATGGAGGGTGATAAAACCGGTGGCTCGGGAGCCAATTTCATTGTCAAATGGAAAGCCGCCCAAAAAGTGAATCCCCCCATCATCGAGGGGGTCATGATCGGAACCCACTCCGGACAGGGAATCTCGTTTGTATCACGGGGGCAGATCATCAAGGACGAGTAAACAACCCTTATCCGGCCTCTTTGGGTGACGGCGGTGCTTCGATCTTCTTCTGCGCCGTTTGCTCCTTTTCGGGCTTTGTTTTGCGAAACCCGCTCAGGCGCTGCATCACCACAAAAAATACGGGCGTAAAGATCAGCGACATGACGGTCGCCGCAACCATACCGCCCACCACGCCGGTGCCGATGGCCTGACGGCTGGCGGCGCCGGCGCCGGCAGCGACCACCAGGGGCATAAACCCGGCGATGGAGGAAATGGCCGTCATCAGGATCGGACGAAACCGCAGTCTGGCGGCATCCAGGGCCGCCTCCCGGATACCTTTGCCCTTTTTACGCTCGGCCATGGCGAACTCCACAATGAGAATGGCATTTTTGCTGGCCAGGCCGATGAGCAGGACGATCCCGATCTGGGTGTAAACGTTGTTGTCAAAGCCGCGCATCACCAGGGCGACCACCGTGCCGAGCACCGCCAGGGGCACCACCAGAATGACCGCCACGGGGTTGGACCAGCTTTCGTATTGAGCGGCCAGCACCAAAAAAACCAGCACAATCGCCAGGGCAAAAACCATAATGGCTTCCGACCCCACTTTTTTCTCCTGAAATGACATGCCGGTCCACTCATAGCCCATGGAGGATGGCAGGGTGCGGTCGGCCAATTGTTCCATCAGGTTCAGGGCCTGGCCGGAGCTGAAACCCGGTGCCGCCTCACCGGTGATGGAGGCGGACGGGTAAAGGTTGTAGCGCAGGATGGTCTGGGGCCCCAGGATTTGATCGACGCTCACCAGGGTGCCGATGGGAACCATCTTACCCCCGGCATCGCGCACATCGAAACGGCGGATGTCGTCGGGTTCCATGCGGAACTGGTGGTCGGCCTGGACCTTGACCTGCCAGGTGCGGCCGAACTTGTTGAAATCGTTGACGTAAAAGGAGCCCAGATAGGTCTGCAGGGTGTTAAAGACACTGCTGAGCGGAACCTGAATGGTCTTGGCCTTGGTGCGGTCGACCTCGGCAAAAAGCTGGGGGACATCAGCCCGGAAGGTGGTGTTTAAATTGGTCAGGCCTGACTGGGCGTTGCCGGCCTGGACGATTTCCCGCACCATTTGCTGCAGTTCTCCCAACCCGACAGCACCGCGGTCTTCGAGCTGCATCTGGAAACCACCGGCGACACCGAGGCCCATTATGGCCGGGGGAGGAAAGACAAACGCGATGGCCTCCTGGATCTGGACAAATTGGCGTTGCAGTTTGGATAGAATCGCCGCCATGCTAAGATCCGGGTCGGTGCGTTCTTCCCAGGGTTTCATGACAACAAAAACCGTAGCCATGTTGGAGGCATTGGTGCCGTCAATCAGCGAGTAGCCGCCCAGGGAAACCCAGTCCTGGACGCCGGGTGTTTCAGTGAGAATGCCGTCGATCCGGTCAAGTACCGCCTGGGAGCGCTCCAGGGAGGCAGCGTCGGGAAGCTGGATACTGGCCATTATGTAACCCTGGTCCTCGATAGGCAAAAAGCCTGTGGGCAGACGCGTAAACTGCCAGCCGGTCAGGCCTAACAGCCCCAAAAACAGCAACAGCATGATCGCTGTCCGGCGCACAAAGGTCTTGACCATACCCGCGTAAACGTTTTCGGTCTTGCGAAATACAGTGTCGAATCCACGGAAGAACACATTTTTGTGCTCCTTCGGCGGACGAAGTAAGAGGGCTGCCAGGGCCGGACTGAGGGTCAGGGCGTTGATGGAACTGAAAATGGTTGAGATAGCGATGGTTAGGGCGAACTGACGATACATCTGCCCGGTGATACCCGGCAAAAACGCGGCTGGCACAAAGACGGCCAGCAGCACCAGGGTGGTGGCCACCACGGGGCCGGAAACCTCGTTCATGGCTTTAATTGCAGCCTCTTTGGCCTTTAAGCCATTTTCAATGTGGGTTGCGGTGGCTTCCACCACCACGATAGCGTCATCCACCACGATGCCGATGGCCAGCACCAGGCCGAAAAGGGTCAGCATGTTCAGCGAAAACCCCATCGCCAGCATAACGGCCAGGGTGCCGATAAGAGATACCGGGATGGTCACCGCCGGCACCACGGTTGCCCGCCAGTCCTGCAAAAATATGAACAGCACCAGGAACACCAGGCCCGCCGCCTGGAACAGGGTTATGAAGACTTCCCGGATCGATTGTTCGACGAAGATAGTCGTGTCATAGGGGATCATGTAATCCAGGCCTTCGGGAAAATAGGTCTGCAGCTCTTCCATGGTGGCGTACAGCTGTTTGGCCACATTCAGCGCGTTGGCCCCCGGCAGCTGGTAGATGAGGACACTGGCCGACGGCTTGCCGGTCAGACCTGAGGTGAGGTCGTAGCTCTTTCCCCCTAAATCGATTCGGGCGATATCCTTTAGACGCGTGATGCGCCCGCCTTCGCCGGTCTTGATGATGATTTCCTCGAACTGCTCAATGTCCGTCAGACGGCCCAG
>JARFPZ010000311.1 GCA_029288035.1 Desulfosarcina sp. | reverse complement strand
GGCTGCGGTGCCTGTGTGGCATCCTGCCCCAATGCCTCGGCCATGCTGTTTGTCAGTGCCAAAGTCTCGCAATTTGCATTGCTGCCCCAGGGCAGACCGGAGGCAAACACCCGTGTGCTGGCGATGCTAAAAGAAATGGATGCTTGCGGCTTCGGCAACTGCACCAACCACCGGGTGTGTGAAAGTGCTTGTCCCAAAGAAGTGTCCATAGCGCATATTGCGCGGTTTAACCGGGAGTTTTTAAAAGCAGCGCTGTTTGCCAAAACGGACAGGTAGTCGTCATCATCGATATTCCCGAAGGCCATTGGGCCCGGATTTCCGACACGATGTACAACAGATTCGGAATTGCCGGATCCACGACGATTGACATGCGGCTGTGCCCATACATTTATAATACCGACGCCACATTGATCGTGTGGTCGCCGGTTTGAAAAAAGCGCTATTAACAATATCTTAAATATGCTGAAGGTAATGTATGACGATCCCCATACCCATTGTGTGTCCCTTCCCATGGTCCCTCCGAAGCGGCGCTGCGACGTCAGCTGGGGTACCCTGATGGAGCCCACGGAGGAGTACCCCTACGTGTTGATTACCGACCGTCTGCTGGAACATTTCAATACCGGAGAAATGTCAAGGCGGACCACCAAGCTTTCAAAACTCAAACCGGCATCCTATCTGGATATGAACCCGCAAGACACTGAAGCCGCCAGTCTATCTGAAAATGACATCGTGCGCATGACCAGCCCACACGGTTCGGTTGAATTGCCGTTGAAAATCGAGCCCAGTCTGCAGCGTGGATATCTTTTCGCGCCGATCCATTTCAGCAAGCCCAATTTTAATTCCCTGATGAGTGCCGTGCCCATGGATCCGAAGACCAGAATGCCGGCCTTAAAGATGATCCCAGTAAAGCTACAAAAGGTGAAAAGATATAGACATGAGTGATATCAGATGTGATTGAGGAGTATGAGACGCTTTTAGGTTTCTGTATACCAACAGATTATTAAAATGGATAAAACTTTATATTTGATCAAACTCTTAAATTAGCAGAAGAAAATAAGAAAAATTCTGAGCATCAATACATTTACATTACACAACGAAATCCGTAATTGTGCTGAATTGTGGAATTCTGCTATACATCAATTATGTAAATATGATCCTCAAAATGATAGATTGTCTGAACAAATACACAATAAATTTAATTAATTATCCAAGATCGATTGAGGCACGACATCTCCAGTTTTAGGTAAGACCAAATTTGTTTCATTTGCCGATGGAATTCATAATCTTTCCATTCCATACCGCTTTCTTTTTAGGCTGTACACCGGTGGAATATTTCCTTTTCCATGGTTCGCCGGCTGACCGGCGCCCAGATCAAACGCTATTACCGCGCCGTGTATGCAACGCTTATTACCATCGGCATGGTTGTGGTTGCCCCGGGCATGGCTGTTTTCACTCGACACGAGAAATTTAGATTATCACGTTGATGCAAAGGAGATTTACCCATGACGGTGCCAAAAAGAATTTTTTCTTTTTTGGGTGTCCTGGCCCTTTTGCTGATGGTTGCGCTGTTTTTTTTCGTCTTCAACCCCCTGGGGCTGGGTCCGGAACCGGAAACCGTATTGTCGTCCGAATTCTTCGCAAATCCTGCCCAGGATTTGAGCGATTTGGAATTGCTGGTAGACGGGAAAGCGGCTTTCAACGAAATCTTTGCAGCCATCGATTCTGCTGAATCATCCGTGTATATCCAGACCTACATTTGGAAGGACGACAGCACCGGGCAGGCAGTGGTGGCAAAGCTCAAGTCCGCCGCGGACCGCGGCATTCGAGTTGCCGTCAGTAAAGATATGCTGGGAACGTTTTTCGAACTCGGTGACATGATCAAGGGCAAACCGAGCCCGGTATTCACCAGGACCGGTTTGAAGGACCATGAAAATATCCAGGTGATTTCAGATCTATTCGCGGATACGGATCACAGCAAATACTACATATTTGATGAGATTGGTGTGATTTTCGGCGGGATGAACATTGCCGATGAATACCATCTGCAGTGGCATGACTATATGGTCCTGCTTAGAGGTAACGTATGGACGGAGGCCTTCAAAAATACGGTTTTGAAACATTTTCGCTGGCCCTTCTCTGCGTCGCTGGTACTGGCAATCAACAACAGCGAAAGAACAGAGATTCGCACTGCAACCATAGAGATAATAAAAAATGCCACCAGGAGGGTTGTCATAGAGCATGCTTATTTTTCCGATGACAAGGTTATCGAAGCAGTCAAGGGGGCTGCTGCCAGAGGTGTCGAAGTGGAGGTTATTCTGCCAAAGATCCCCGATACCCACCTCTATGCCAACATGGCAACGATTAACCGGTTGCTGGATTCAGAACCGGGAAAGGTTCCGAGGGTCTTTCTCTATCCGCACATGTCTCACGCCAAGGTAATTATGACCGACGACCGGATCGTCGCCGTCGGCTCGGCCAACCTCACGCCACGGAGCATGCTCACCAGCAAGGAGATTACCCTGTTCGTTCACGGGCTTTCCACCTCTTCCTTCATCAGGAAA
>JARFPZ010000214.1 GCA_029288035.1 Desulfosarcina sp. | reverse complement strand
TCACACGTTGAGATCGAGCCAGGCACGGATGCCGACCGGGAAACCGGTGTAAGGATGCTCGCCAGCCAGGGATTCGATCTTGTATTCGGCGTCGGATTTCTCTTTACCGATGCAATCAAAGAGGTGGCCAATGATTTCCCGGATACGAAATTCGCCATCATTGACGGCTTTGTTCCTGATACACCCAATGTGTCGTCGCTGTTATTCACCGAGCATGAAGGGTCATTTCTGGTGGGGGTCATTGCCGGGATGAAGGCCAAGGCCGACGGCAAAAACACGGTCGGTTTTATCGGCGGCATGGATGTACCGTTGATCCATAAATTTGAGGCCGGTTACAAGGCCGGCGTAGAATATGCCTACCCGGGTTGCAAAATGTTCAGTGATTATGCCGGCACAGCCCCTTCGGCGTTTGCCGATCCGGTTAAAGGCAAAGAATTGGCATTGGCCCAGATTGATCGCGGCGCCCATGTAATCTACCATGCCTCTGGAATGACCGGCGCCGGGGTTTACGAGGCCGGCAAAGAACGTAAAACATATGTCATCGGGGTCGATTCCAATCAAAACCATCTCGGCCACGATAAAGAGACCGGTAAAAACTACGGCCTGACCAGTATGTTGAAACAGGTCGATGTGGCTGTCTATCTGACCGTCAAGGACCTTAGCGAAGGAAAATTTAACGCCGGTGTCAGGGTATTCGGGCTGGGAGATACGGTTCAAATCGAGGACCAGACCTATCACGGCGTCTATTACGCCCTGGATGATTACAACAAGAATCTGGTATCACCGGATATAATCGAGAAAGTCACCGAAGCCGAGAAAAAAATTCTGTCCGGCGCCATCAAGGTACCGGAGAAATAGGGGATAGGTTCAGGGTTCAAGGTTCAAAGTTCAGGGGTTTGGGGTAGGGGGGTTTAAAGATGCTGGATGTCTGATACTCGTCACTGGATACTGGATGCTGGATGCTGGGTGTTCGAACTCGATGCTTTTTCAAAAAAATCGGCTTGGGCACACGGCGCAGGGCGATGACGCCCGAATCCCCAATTCCGAATTCGGTCACTTGTCTTCTGAAATCCGACCTCTGTATTCTGTTATCTGTCTTCTGACATCTGTTTTCTGTTCTCTGTATTCTGTCTCTGCTATTTGTCAACCTTCAGGTAAGGAGTCGGTGTCATGGCGGAATACGCTGTTGACATGCGTCACATTACCAAAAAGTTCCCTTTGGTTTTGGCCAATGATGATGTCAATTTCATTGTACAACCAGGGGAAATACATGCCCTGGTTGGCGAAAACGGTGCCGGCAAATCCACGCTCGTAAACATCCTATACGGTCTTTTGCGGCCGGATAGGGGAACCATCTTTATTAACGGTCAGGACGTGCAACTATCCGATCCCGGTGATGCCATCAGGCTGGGCATCGGCATGGTACACCAGCATTTCATGCTGATACCGCCCTTCACCGTTGCGGAAAATGTGATCCTGGGTCAAGAGCCCTCAATTGGTGGAATGGTCGACATATCCCGGGCCAATGAGATCGTGCGTGAGCTTTCGGAGCAGTACGGGCTGAAGGTGGATCCCTCAGCCAAAGTTGAAACCCTCAGCGTCGGCATCGAACAACGCATCGAAATTATCAAGGTCCTCTATCGCGGCGCGGAGATTCTTATTCTGGATGAGCCCACCGCCGTTCTAACTCCCCAGGAAGTCGACGAACTTTTCGGCATCATGGGTTCGCTCAAAGAGCAGAACAAGACCATTATCTTTATTACCCATAAACTGCAGGAGGTGATGGCAATCTCCGATGTGGTGACCGTCATGCGGCGGGGCAAAGTCGTCGGCGCCGTTCGAGTCAAGGATACCAGTCGACAGGAAATTGCGAACATGATGGTGGGTAGACAGGTGCTTTTCCGGGTGCAGCGCAGCCAGGCCGATCCTGGAGTAACTGTTCTGACGGTCAAAGATCTAAACGCTCTGAATAACAAAAATCTGCCGGCCTTAGGCGACATATCGTTTACCGTTCGTGCGGGCGAAGTTCTCGGCATTGCCGGCGTTGAGGGTAACGGTCAATCCGAGTTGGTTGAGGTGTTGACCGGTCTGCGTCGGGCGCAAAGTGGTCAGGTTGAGCTGAACGGTCAGGCGATAACAAATCTTACACCGCGCATGATCAGAGAAAGAGGCACCTGCCATATACCGGAAGACCGCCATCGGCGGGGACTGGTGTTGGATTTTTCGGTTTCCCAGAATATGGTGCTGGGTATTCATTACCGCGCCCCGTATGTGCGACACACGCTATTAGATGTGATCAACTTCGCTCCAATCAGGGAAAAAGCACAACGCTTGCTGCAGGAATTTGACATTCGTCCACCGGATCAGGACAATCCGGCCGGTAATTTGTCGGGTGGTAATCAGCAGAAGGTTATTGTGGCACGGGAGTTTGACCAGAATCCCAAACTGCTGATCGCTGCCCAACCAACCCGGGGCATCGATGTCGGCTCCATCGAATTTATTCATCAAAGACTGCTTCAGGCACGTGATGAGGGTAAGGCGGTTTTGCTCGTTTCGGCCGATCTTGAAGAGATCCTCTCATTATCAGACCGGATCGCGGTGATGTATGAAGGTAAAATCGTCGGCATCCTGGAACCGGCAGAGGCTACGGAGGCGCGTATCGGAATGATGATGACCGGTGGGGGTGTTGGTTGAATGGTTGATTGGTTACTTAGCCACCAATATTTTTTAACATATTAACCTGGCAACTAAACATGTCATTCCGGCCGCAGCGGAGCGGAGAGCCGGAATCCAGAAAAAATTACGCAATCACTGGATTCCCGCCTTCGCGAGAATGACGCGAGGTTCGATATTAGATTGAACGTCAGTCGACTTTTCCGATACCAGACCCTTCTGGGGATTCTTTCACCGATTGTAGCCGTGATGCTGGCATTTGTGGTCGGCGGGATCATTATTCTGGTATTCATCAAAAGCTTCGTCTTTACACCGGCGTCTTTTGAAGGGCTGCAGGAAAAAGGCCTTCCTACCGACGTGCTGGAAAGTTTGCAGACCCTTAAAAGCAAGGAATATCCCAACAAATCGGCCTTTGAAAAAGATCTTAAATCAGTTATCGGTGAGCAGATTTACCAGCGATATGGCGGACTGATTGCCGGACAAACTCAGATCCGGGAAAATCCGCTGCAGGTCTATAACACGATATTTACGGCGGCCCTTAGCAATCGGGACGGATGGGGCAACGTCCTGTATCGCGCCACACCTTTGATATTTACGGGCTTGGCGGTGGCGCTGGCATTTCAGTGCGGTCTGTTCAATATTGGCGGGGAAGGCCAGATGGTGATGGGCGGCTTCGCGATTACCTGGATTGGCTTTACTTTGATAAATTTCCCTGCCTTTCTACTGATTCCTTTTTGTATTATCGGCGGCGCCTTGGTTGGGGCCATGTGGGCGGCCATTCCCGGCTATTTAAAAGCTCGGCGGGGTGTGCATGAAGTAGTAACCACCATCATGTTGAACTGGATCGCGGTGGCCTTTACCCAGTACCTTACGATGGCCTACAAGCCCAAGGAATCCTGGATTCCGCATACCCACAAAATCGCTGAAGGCGCCCAACTTTCAAGAATGGCCGAATACCTGAATGCCATCGGCATTGATTTTCCGAAAAGCAATTTACTGAACACGGCCGTATTCCTGGCTATATGCGCGGTTATTTTTGTGGCCTTTCTCTTAAAGCGAACCAAGCTCGGTTATGAAATTCGAGCGGTGGGCTTTAATCCGACGGCCGCCGAGTGCGCCGGCATCAGTGTCGGTAAGAATACGGTTCTGGCAATGGCCATCAGCGGTGCCATCGCCGGACTGGCCGGGGTCAATCAGGTGTTGGGATACAAGCATCGGTTTCTTTACGGGGTGTTTGAAGGTTTGGGATTTGACGGGATCGGCGTGGCCTTTATCGGGCGCAACAGCCCGTTCGGTGTGGTCCTGGCAGCGCTTTTGTTCGGCATCCTGGATCATGGCGGGTTGGCAATTGACGTCTCCACCCGAGTGCCCCGGGAAATCGTACTGGTTTTGAAAGCCGTGATTTTAATCTTTGTTGTTGTTAGTGGTGAAATCACCAAGCGCTTGAACAAAATCATCCAGAAACGGCAGGAGGTTAGGCTATGATGGATACCATCCTGGCCATCCTGGCCTCCGGTATTCGGCTGTCAATTCCCTATACGCTGGCCGGGCTGGGCGGCACATACTCGGAGCGCTCCGGGGTGGTAAACATCGGCCTAGAGGGCATGATGCTAACCGGTGCTTTCACGGCCGTGGCCGTGACCAACACCACCGGCAATGCCTGGGTGGGACTGCTGGCAGCAATTTTGGTCGGCATGCTGCTGGGGCTGGTTCATGCCGTTGTCTGCGTTACCTTTAAAGCCGATCAGATCGTCAGCGGTTTGGCGCTGATTGTCTTCGCGGCCGGGATTACGGTGTTTTGTGCCTGGCTGCTTTATAATCAAACCCAGATTCAGGTCGAAGCCTATCTGCGAGTTCCCGTCTTGCATACTATTCCTTTCTTCAAAGGACTCTTCAACCAAATCCCGCCATTGGTATTTCTGACCGTCGCCATTGTGATTGCTTCCCATTTTGTCATTTTTAAAACCGTTTTCGGTCTGCGCTTGCGCTCGGTGGGTGAACATCCCCGGGCTGCCGACACGCTGGGAATCAGTGTGGCTAAGATGCGATATACGGGGGTTATTATCAGCGGCGCGCTGGCCGGGATGGCCGGCGCCTATTTATCCCTGGAGCATGCCCACTATTTTGTTAAAGGCATCAGTGGCGGCCGGGGATTCATCGGCCTGGCATCCATGATCTTCGGCAAGTGGACGCCCTTTGGCACTGCCGGTGCCGGAATGCTGTTTGGGTTCGGTGAAGCCCTTAAGCCGTATCTGCCGAAGGTGGTGCCGTCACAGTTTATCGATATGATTCCGTACATACTCACCATCCTCGTTCTGACCAGTGCCATTGGTCGTGCCACCCCGCCGGCTTCGATTGGTGTGCCCTACATCAAGGAGTAGCGGAGAAGGAATTGAAGATTGAAAATTAATGGACATTGGGATCGTGGGACCACGCTTTCATGACTGCCAAGGTTTTGTCCGGATACTTATCAATAAAGGGTCTGATACAATACTCACCGGTATTTCTTTTCGTAATCTCCTTGATTGCGCTTATCGACTCCGGGAAATGGTTTAATCCGTATTCTTCGACATATTTTGCAATCGGCATGACCCAGTAATACTCGGAAAACATCCCGGTTTCATTCTCATTTTCAGGACCTAAAGTCATCAGCAGAATATCAAGCGCCTGGGTGTAATCCGTCGGTAAATTTGCCTGTAATTGATCCGCGATGAATTCTACCCGGTCTTTAAGTTCCAGGTTTTTGGTTCCATTAGCCACCGCTTTGATAAAGTCCTTGGCATTAAACGATTTACAATGCGCTTGAATTTTATCAGATAAAAGGACTGCCAAATCCTTGTCAAACCAATATTTCAGCTTTTTAGGTGCCAAATTCTTATTCACCTCTATGCATTACTACTCCCACCCTGAATAATCCAAGGGTATTGGTGCTATCACTTTGGTTAGATAGGCAAAATGCAGGTCGGTTACCTTCCGGATATGGTAACGATCTCGAGATCTTCTTTTTTAGCTTCCGACAAAATATGATCGACATCGGCACCTGGATCGATCACCATCGCCTTGCGAGTGACTTCACAGCCGACGATATAACAGAAATTGTCCATGTATCCGACTTCGAGCTGCTTGATAATCGTCATTTTTCTCCTTATTTTTCTCCTTTGAATCCCACATGCTAAGTATGAGCATTCGTAACTATGGTACCGTATTTCGCCACAGCGTTCACCGCCTCCGGCCCATAGGGTGCCCTACGCCCCGGTGGGAGAGAACGGAGAAAAATAAAATCTGTATATCTGTAATCTACAGGTTTCCGATAATTATACGTTTCGTGGGAGTGGTTTCCAGTCGCGAAACCAACTATCGCGGCTGATAGCCGCTCCCACGTTCAATATTAGCAACCGGTAATTGCTGTGTTTTAGCAGGATCGGAAATTACATCTATAAGATGAGTACTGGATACAAAAATTCAGTATTCAGTGTCAAGTCTTGACGAACTCGAAAAAGTAAATTTCCACGTTTTGGCGTCAATCCGGCGAAAGCCGGAATCTATTAAATTTGCTATGTTCTGGATGCCGGATCAAGTCCGGCATGACGATTCGAGGAATTCTTACGAAACCATCAAGCTTGATATAGCCACAAAATGGCGCAAGAAACACAAAAACAAAAGCTCAATGCCTTTAATTACAATATTATCAACTAATTAAAGAAATGCCCCTGATTAATCCCCATCAGGGCAAATAAGCAAATTCATAATTTTTTAATTTGGCTTGAAATGTACGGGCAAATGCCGTACAATTTAGCATAAATTTTTTAAAGGAGATTTGATCATGTTAGTGGACAAATCACATAACGCTGACGTAACACGACGGCGTAAAAGGAGCCGCCTGGAGGCGCGAATCAGCGCCGAAGACAAAGAGTTGCTCAAACGGGCTGCGGATTTACAAGGATGCTCGTTGACGGAATTTGTTGTGCGAAGTGCACAAGAAGCGGCGAGACAGGCTGTAAAGGAGCATCAGATGATGTCCCTGACGTCCCGAGATACGAAAGCTTTTGTCAAGGCGCTTTTGAGGCCCCCGGCGCCGAGCAAAAAATTAAAGCGTGCAGCAACGCGTTACAAGAAGGTTATGGAGAAGTAAGTGACCGAAAAAGGCGTCGCTGATCCGCGGTCTCACAAGATAGAACCACTTGGTAAAAGGCACAATCGGGTGGTTTTTTCTTGTGGAAATGATGCGTTAAACACGTATATCCAAAAAAGGGCCTCACAGGAGGCAAAAAAGAAGATTGCTACGACCTTTGTGATGGCCAATAGCCCGACCAGTACAGTTATCGGGTATTATACACTATCGGCAACCAGTATCCTGCTTGCTGACCTGCCGAATGAAACGGCAAGGAAACTTCCCAAATACCCACATGTGCCAGCCACCCTTCTCGGCAGACTGGCAATTGACCGCCGCTATCAGGGGAGAGGCTATGGCGAAGTTCTGATCATAGACGCCCTGCGCCGGGCTTTGCAGGCGACAACAGAGGTCGCCTCATACGCTGTTGTTGTTGATGCGATTAATGAACGTGCACGGTCATTTTACGCGCAATATGAATTTCACGCTTTTCCTGACCGGAAACTGCGTTTGTTCCTGCCAATGAAAACAATTACGAGTTTATTTTCCTGATTTTGAAGTCCATGACAAGAAATAAATTAGGGGTCTTCACTTTAGTCAGAACAATGAGTGCGTTTTTTTATTTTGACGTGAACACAGTAAGGTGGTTATTTCTGTAAATGCCGGCATCCAGAAATATCCTGGATGCCGGATCAAGTCCGGCATGACGGCATCAAACTTTAGACTGTAAAGTTATATAAGAATGGATCTTATTCATCAGAAACAATTAACTAATAACGAATAACACCCAATTGGGTTCATGCCAGCCCTTTCCTGATCTTGGCCGCAACAAGTTGATCCACAAAAGAAGTACCGGAAACCAATTTATCGATTTCGCCACCAGGAAAGGTCAGTGCCCAT
>JARFPZ010000074.1 GCA_029288035.1 Desulfosarcina sp. | reverse complement strand
CTTCGTTCACCGGTCACCCAGGAAGTGGTCCGCGACTTTCTAATACGTCTTGCACGGACCAACGCCAAAATGATCCGCATGGACGCCATTGCTTATGCAACCATCCGGATTGGAACCAATTGCTTCTTTCTCGAACCGGATATCTGGGAATTACTGGAATGGCTTAAGGAATATGTAACCCCTTTTGACACGGTGATGTTGCCGGAGGTACACGAACAATATAAATACCATTTGAAATTTGCGGCCAAGGGTTATTGGACCTATGATTTTGCCCTTCCAATGCTGATCCTGCACACCCTATATCATCATAGCAGTGAGCGATTGCGCCACTGGCTTCAAATCTGCCCGCATCAACAGTTGACCACACTTGATACGCACGACGGTATTGGTGTTATCGACGTGGAAGGCCTGCTAACCCCCGAAGAAATTGAAAAAACCCTTTTAGGTTTAGATGAAAAAGGGTCTAATACACGCAAAATTTATTCCGGTCCTGAATATCAGAACCTGGATATTTACCAAGTCAACTGTACCTATTACTCGGCATTAGAGTGCAACGACGACTCGTATATCGCCGCTCGAACGATTCAATTTTTTGCGCCGGGGCTTCCTCAGGTTTACTACGTCGGTCTGCTGGCAGGAGAGAACGACATTGAGCTAGTGGAGCGCACCAAAAACGGTCGGGATATTAACCGCCACAATTACAGCTTGGATGAAATTAAAGTGGAAATTCAAAAACCCGTGGTGCAACGGTTATTGCGGTTGATGGAATTTCGCAACTCATATCCGGCTTTTAACGGCCAGTTTGTGATCGTCGAAGCACCCGATGACCAGTTGAAGCTGTCTTGGTCGCAGGCCCCCTACCATACTACTGCCAGTATTGATCTGAGGAATTACAGCGTCCAAATTGAGTATTACGACCGGGATCAGCGCAAGACAAACACATTTTCTGCATAGTATCAGATACTGTGCTGCGAGTTAATAATACAAAACAACATTTTATTTGCGGCCATTTTTGGCCTGAATTATGGATTAGACATGACAAACCAAAATTTTTTTAACAGCTAGTATTGTTTACATTCCGGGCCTGCACCTGAAATAAAGCAAATATTCAGATTGCATAACAAAATTTAAACGGAGTATGATTTTCCCGCCCATCGAGCTACTGGCTGGGGCATTTTTGGGCACACTTCTCACATCGCATGCAAAAATCCCAAACCCCGAATTCCAAACCTGAAGCTGTTCGGTTGAGGCATAAATTTAGAGATATTTCGCAAATTCCAACTCCATGTTATTCAGCAGGGTTTCCATCAGCCAATACGTATCAGCAATCTCTTTCGTCTGTGCAATGACCGTGTCTTTATCACTGATAAACTCATCCGGCACCCAATCATGACCGTTTTTCCGAGCGAAATACATGACCATGTCCCGAGTATACTCGGGGTGAAACTGAAGTCCCACCAACGGCCGATTGTTGCAAACAAAAGCCTGATTTTCGGAGGCTTTGCTGTCGGCCAGTCTGGTGCAATCTTGGGGAAGGGAGAAATGGTCGCTATGCCAGTTAAAGGATACAAAGGATGGTGGCACATTCTGAAAAAGAAAGGATGCCTGACCCGCCGGGTTGACGGATACCTCATGCCAGCCGATTTCTTTATATGTATTCGGAAAAATCCGTCCTCCCAAGGACTCCGCCAACAATTGGGCACCAAAACAAATACCCAGAAACGGTTTGCCTTTGGCCAGAGCCTCGTCAACAAATGCTTTTTCTTCCTGCAGCCATGGGTTTGACTGCTCGTCCCAGGCATGTTGTGATCCACCCATCACCATCAGCCAGTCGAAGGTTTCTATCGATGGCAGGTCTTCGTTGTTGCAAACGTAGATTTGATTAACCGAATAGCCTTTTTTAGCCGCCCAGAAGGAAATGTTGGTGCGTGAAAAGTCTTCCGGATCATGTTCTATAAGTTGAATTCTCATTGAGAGTTTCAAACTTTGAAAGGGGGTAGTTTCGTCTTGTAGATATCACCTTGACGTGGCATTACCATGGCAATTCTTCAATATCGGTATTGTCGGCGATGAGTTCGGCCATCTGTTGCTGCTCTTCTGCGACTTCGTTATCTTCAAAAGCCTTGTTTACCTGTTGTATATAGGCTTGTTCCTTTTTTTTCTGAGCTTATCAGTAAGTGCCTCGGTAACGAGATGGCTCAATTTGACCTTTTCTCTTGAAGCCATCTCATCTATATCATTATAGATTTCATCTGGAATCGTTACACTGATTTTGGAATGTCCCATAACTAATATCCTAAATAATAGTATTTTTAAGCTAAAAAAATCATACTAATTATCTGTTTGTCAATATTATTTATTTAACAATCAAATCCAGCGATCGCCTGGACAGCACCTCGCAGCCGGTCTCGGTCACCACGACCGTGTGTCCGAAACACATGGCGTGATCGGTGTCGCTGTCCATCAAAATCATATGTAAAAAATATACCATGTTTTCCTCAGCGATGACCGGATTTGCATGATAAAACATGGGCCAGTCCATCCAATTGGGGGCAAAAGTAGTCCCCAAACTGTAGCCGGTGGCATTTAACCGATGGTCCCGCATCCCGGACGTGTCGCAGACATGGGCATAGGCATCAAACACCTCACCAATGGGCCGTCCGGGTTTCAGGGCCTCCAGGCAGGCGTCCATGGCCTCAATGGTTACCACGTGCATTCTTTTATGGCGTTCGGTGGCCTGACCGATTGGGATGGTGCGCATCATAGCGGCATGGTAGTGTCGGTAAGCCGCTGCCCACTCGAGGGTAAGCTGGTCCTGGGGATCAAGTTTACGGCGGCCGGATTTGTAACGGCACAGAAGAGCATCTTTACCCGAACCAATGATGAACTCATTTCCCGGATAATCACCGTCGCCGGAAAAAATTACCCCCTGCATGGCTGCCAGAATGTCCCCCTCGTTTACTCCCGGGCCGGCCAAACGATAGGCTTCATCATAGGCGCGATCGGCCAATTCGGCGGCCCTGCATACATATTCCAGTTCGGCGGCACTTTTTATCACCCGCAGTCGGCTCACAAGATCGGACGCGTCCTCAAGAATGCAGAAATCCGATAGGGCGGCTTCCAGGAGTTTGCCGTTTTTGGCCGTTAAACCATAGGCATCGTATTCGACGCCCAGTCGCCTGCCCTTGCAGCCAAAATCATCCAGAATGTGTTTTAATTGTTTTGCCGGGTTGGCATCAGGGCCGTCGGTCCAGATGCGGATATCTTCTAGAATGGAGGTGTGACGAGCTTGTCGAAGATCCGGCGCCCGGGTTAGCAGCATCATTCGGCCGTCAGCACCGAGATAAAGGCATTGAAAAAACACATATCCAAAGCTGTCGTAACCGCTCAGGTAGTACATACTTTCCTGGCGGAACATAAGAAGTCCATCCAAATTACGGCTTTTCAGCGCTTCCATCGTGCGGCGGCTGCGTTGAGCGAATTCTTCCGACGAAAAATGCAAGGCCATGGTTTCTCCTGGTTGTCTAGCGACGCTCCGCCTCAAATCGACGAGGTCGTCTGCATTTATCCGATTTACTGGTTAAAGCACGGAGATGCTGGTTGCTGGCTGCTCGATGCTGGATAAATAAAAACATTTCTCAGTCCATCCAACATCCAGAGACCAGTAACCAGTATCTTTATTTTTATCACAATTTGAAATTTGATATGAAATTTGAGAACTTGGTTTATGAAGCGTCTATTGCGTTAGTTATTGGACCCGAAGATCTTCATGGACTGAATTATTCTCGCCATCCAATATTTCTCTCAATTTTTCTGAAAAGCTTTTCATGGTAAATGGTTTTTGTATGAATCCCTGGCAACCCCGACTCAATATATCACTTGCTTCACCCATGATGCTATAGCCGCTGGAGAGCAGAACTTTTGCATCCGGATTGAGCGCTTTGATGCTGTCGAAAGTTTCTCCGCCGCCCATTCCGGGCATAATCATGTCCAGAACCACGATGTCGATCTCATCTTTTTTTTCGGAATAAATTTCCAGAGCCTCCTTGCCGCTGGCGGCAGTCAACACCGCGTACCCCAATTCTTCCAGAATTTGCGATCCAACCTTGAGTATGAACTCTTCATCATCCACCAGCAATACGGTCTCAGGGCCGTTAAGATTATTATTGATAAGTGGCTTTTCGTCCTTTATCGCTATTTCCGATGCCGGCAGATAAATATGAAATGTTGCCCCCTCTCCTACCTGACTGACAACATCAATTGTCCCCTGATGGTTTTGGATAATTCCGTATGCGGATGCGAGCCCCAGACCGGTACCATGGCCCCGCTTCTTGGTCGTAAAAAAGGGTTCAAAAATTCTTTGCCGGGTTCCCTCGTCAATGCCGATGCCGGAGTCGGAAATAGATATTCTCACATATCTGGCTGGAGGTAGTCCGAATTCTTTGGCCTCATGCGCCCCAAGAATTAAATTGTTTGTGACCAGGGTGAGGTCCCCTCCCCCGGGCATCGCCTGTCCGGCGTTAACAAATAGGTTTAACAGTACCTGCTGAAGCTGCCCCTGGTCTACATCCACAGGCCAGATTGCCTCCTCATATTCCTCATAAATACTGATTTCTCTTTTAGTCCTGCCGAACATCCGGAGGGTTTCCTGGGCGATTTCATTCATATTGGTCGATTTGACATCAAATTTGCCATCCCGGGCAAAGCCCAGCAGCTGTTTGGTGAGATCCGCGCCGTTCTGGACCAGCATTTCGATGCTGTTTAAGTTTTTATAATTTGGATGTTCCCGGTCGGTTTTTAACATTATCAATGACGCGTAACCCTGGATTCCCATCAGAAGATTGTTGAAGTCGTGGGCGATCCCTCCTGCCAGGGTGCCGACGGCCTCCATTTTCTGGGCATGTCGCAATTGGGTTTCCAGTCGTTTCCGATCGCTAATGTCTCTGGCTACGCCGTAAGTACCAAGAAACTTCTTGGAACGGTCTTTGACATTCTTGTCATAAATGCCGGTGGACTTCAGTTCGATGGTCAGGTGCCGCACTTCGCAAGTTTTGGGTTCTTCGCTTTCCCCAGATGAAATAAGCCTCAATTCGATCCCCGTGGCCGATCGTTCCCCCGTTCTTCTCTCATTAAAAAACCATTTGGCCCTCTCCTGATCATCTTCATGAATAATGGTGCTATAGTGCTTGTTAATCAACTGCTCTCGATCCACGCATAGCAAGCGCTCAGCAGCGTTGCTGATAAAGGTGAAGTTGCCGGCCTCATCCAGCGCATAAATAATATCGGGTGAATTTTCCACCAGACGGCGGTATCGGCTCTCCGACCACGCCAGTTTTCCATGGATTAATTTGTTTTCTTTCTTCAGCTTCTTTTGTTTTAAAGCATTCTCAACTGTTATCAGCAGTTCTTCGAACTCAAACGGTTTTCTCACATAATCGTAAGCGCCTCTCTTCAAGGCTCCTATGGCGAAATCCAAAGAGTCGTTTCCCGTGATGACAATCACGTCAGTATCCGGGTTCTTTTCGTTGATCAGGTCCATCAGCTGGTGGCCGTCCGTCTCGGGTATCACCATGTCCACTAATGCCACATCAAACCGACGGTTCTGTAGTATTTCCCGGGCCTCCTCTCCACTGCCGGCAGTGCTAACGTCATAACCCTTTGTGCCAAACAAAATCCGGAGGCTTTCACACATTCTTCGTTCATCATCGATAATCAAAATTTTGGGTGAAAATACCATGGCCTATCAATCTCCACGTGTTTATCCAATTTGCAGGCGAGCCCGCAGTGACGATCTCTCTGAGTATCTTTTAACTGTTATTTTCCAACCGGTAATTCTATCTTGAAACGCGTACCTTTTCCTTCTTCGCTCTGACATACAATATTTCCCTTTAAACCGTTAATCAGATTGAGCACTATTGAAAGCCCAAGGCCAGAGTGCCCGCTGCCTTTAGAACTTACAAACGGTTCAAAAACTCTTTTCTTCATCTCTTCGGGAATTCCAGGCCCGTCGTCGCTGACTGTCACCTCTACCAAACCCCGGCTTTCACTTCCTTCAAGAGGGGCACTCCGATAACGCGTTTTAAAATATATGTTACCACCCTTCATCATCGCCTCGGAGGCATTATTCATTAAATTAACGAGAATTTGTCTCAAACCACCCCTGTCGCTCATTAGTTTGGGAAGTTTCGGATCCAGATCCGCCTGAATCGCCACCTTTTTCTCTTTCAGCAATGATTCTGCGGTGAGCTTGACCAGATCATCGATAAGGGCATTTATATCCACCGGAGCCCATTTTCGGGACGTTTCCCTGGAAAACGCCGTTAATCCCCCGACGATGAGTGCAATTCTGTCGATTTCTTCGTTTAAAACCCCGAGTTCATCAAGTTCGATCCCTTGCTCCTTCAATTTTACGCCAAGTATCTTCAAATAATTCTTCATGATACCAAGGGGGTTGTTGACTTCGTGTACAACTTTTCGGGCCACGTCAAATGAAGCGCCGGCACGTTCTGATTGAATCCTCCTGAGCTGCCGCTCTCTGAGCTGCTCCAACCGAAGGGTCAGAGTCGCCTCACTCAAAAACATCTCTAAAAGTTTGAAGTTCCGTCCAAGGTGAGATAGCTTTGTAGAGTCCAATCCAACAACAACCACCCCCACATATTCACTCCGGAGAGCCAGCGGCAGGCACAACATACCATCGGTTTTCATAAAACGAATCATCTGCGCGTCTGTAATAACCAAATCGGAGCTTTGCCCGAGACTAAAGGAATCAAGCGCTTTTCCTGCCAATAAGCATGACACCAGTAGACTTTTCTCCAGCCCCATGGGTATAGTCAGATCATTGGCCCTTGAGGTGATTTGATGACCTTCAACCTCTTTTCCGACCAGTATATCTTTTTCATCGTCGTAGAGAAAAAATAGAATGTGCCTTATATCAAAGAGGATCTGAAGACCCTCATGTAAGACCTTCAAAATTTCTTTTTCTTCCTGTGCTGCAACCAGATTCCGTATCGTCCCCAGCAGCAGCGATATATCACGAACCTCTCGCACCAAATTTTCCTGCACTTTGCGATCTGTATCAGATGGGTTCTCGCCGATTTCTTGGGGAGCCTCGATTTCTATCCCGAATGATCGGGCCACCTCGCCAAGCGCTTCATCACTGAGCGCTAAAAACCCTAAAACCTGTTCTGAGGAAGATCCAAGGAGCGCTTTCGCAACCCTTATCCCATCCTCCCGGCTATCTGCTGTCTTACCGGATAGCATGTTGGCTGTGTAGACAATCTGTGATAGCGGAAGGGCGTCAGCGATCCTCTCCAAGGGCTCGTGGTGGTAAAAGGCTGAATCCGCAACTAAAGATGGAAACTTCCATCGATCCAGCAACCAGGCCCCAATTTGACTGTGGGTGGCACCCAATTGGCTTTCACCCGTTGCGAGCATTTCGGCACGATCTTCATATTGTTTGATAAGCTCGGTATATTTTTCAGGAAAATTCACCCATAAAACCAGCTTACCAATGTCATGGAGCAGCCCGGCAACAAAAGCCTCCTCCGGCCTGCCGTAGGCGACCTCCTTGGCAAAAATTCTCGACAATAGCGCACATTTCAAAGAGTGCCACCAGAATAATTTGAGGTTGAAGGCGCTATCCCCCTTGCGAGTATTGAAGGCCTGATACACCGCCGAGCAGACCGCAATGTTTTTCACTGCATCGGTACCAAGATAGGCAACAGCCTGATCGATTCCATCCACTCTGCTGCCCAGTCCATAGTACGCTGAATTTACCATTCTCAGCACTTTGGCGCAAAGTGACGGGTCATTCGTCAGAATATCAACAATGTCTCCCAGGCTGCCGTTTTCGTCATTGCAGGCCGCCATAAGCTTCATCAATATATGGGGAAGACTGGGCAGATCCTTCAAGGTGCTGATGCGATCTATGACGAATTTCTCTAATTTCATTTCTTAATTCTTGGTTCCCGGACTCATTTTTCGGTATTCAAGAGGGATGATCCTCCCTGTGCTAAACTCCTGAACACCGAACACTCAAAACACCTATCGGTTGAATTACCCAATCGAAATTAGCGGTGCGCCGTCCGGGTTTGTACCGCATACCTTGCAGGATTCCAGCATTGGAATGTCCAGGATGTTAAACTCAAATTCCCTGAGATCGATATACATCAATTTGTTATAAAGTTTTGGCTGGCCTGCCTGTTAGTACCCTGACGGCCTCGGAAACCCGCACTGAAGAAACAATCCCCAAAACGGCGGGATGGACGCCGACCACGCCGCAGGCCGGAAGGTCTTCATCCTGAAGACCGGACATAAAGCATTCCAGGCAAAAGGTCTGCCCGGACAATATGGTCGATACGTTGCCGAAAGCCTCGATGGCGGCACCAAAAATATAGGGGATCTTCAGCTTGTTAGAGGTCCGGTTTACGATGTAGCGCGGCTCTGGCCGGTCTAGCCCGTCGATAATCACGTCCATGTCCGTGAGTAATTGTTCGGCATTGATTGAGTTCAGTGACTCCGGCACGGGATCCAGGGTCACGTCCGGATTCAGCCGGCTTAATTTTTGATCGAGCACCTCCACTTTGGGCATACCGATGGAATCCACATCGTAAAGGTATTGCCGGTGCAGGTCCGAGCGGGAGACGATATCCCGATCAACTACGCGCAGGAAGCCAATACCCATGCCAACAAGCTTCAGCCAAACCGGCGAGTCCAGTCCGCCGACTTCGACCAGACAGGCCCTGGCATTTTTGAGTTTTAACTGTCCGTCGTAACCGCTGTCGGCCAGAACGATTTGCCTGGAGTATGTTTCCAATTCCTCCTCGGTAAGCTCTTTGTGCATTTTCTCAGGCACCTCATCAGGGATTTGGCTTCACTGAAGTTAAACGGCTTAAAGCGTCGACCCCACATTTTTCCATTGTTTTATTATACACTTATAAGCGGATGTGTCAAACACGCCTTCGGTATCTGCTATCCATTTGCTCTGCCATAAGCCCTTGATAGACCACCTAAACGCTGAATAGACCAGCGTCGAACATCGAACGTCCAACATCGAACGTTGAATATTGATGACGCTTCGCTTGATCTAATTTTAAAAAAGCGAACTGCAGAACTTCAAAGAGTAGATTTGCTCCCGGCTTTCGTAGCCGCTTCGACGGTGTAGATTTGCTCATTTTTTTTAAATTGACAGAATACCTTATTCGATGTTGGGCGTTCGCGTTGTGTGATACGTCTGTGGCATTCTGGGTGAGTCCGTGGCCATGTTCAGATTAGGATAAATTCGCTTTCACCCCCGGTGGAACCCCTTTGCGATAGGGATTGATTTCAAATACCTCGCCCAGGGCGACACCGAGATGTTTATAAATCATGGGCCAGGCATCTTCGGCAGGCGGGAGCTCCTTGATGTGAATCACCAGGCTACAACCGAGCCCCCAGGTCAAACCATCCAAGAAATCATCCAGGTCTTCTGAATACAGACCGCCCATGATGGTATGACCGATGATCAAGCGCTGTCTGATGTCGGCGTTGGTCGCGTTAAGCGGTACAAATCGCCAGGATTTTCGGCCCTCAACGCTGATGCCGACACTTATTTTCTGATGACAGAAATCGCGGGGATGTTGCAGACTGCTTCCTGCGCCGTTGATGCCCAAGTCCATCATTCGTTTAATCAGAATTTCTCTGAGCACTTTGCCAATGACCATTCCCGTGTCTTCCAATAGCACATGACTGGAGCTCAGGACTTTGGATCTAAAAACGGCCTGCAGGGAAAATCCGGCCTCTCCGGCAACCAATTGCAAAAGTTGCCGGAAGCCCTCCAAGGCGGTGGTTCCATGATAATGCCCGATCGGCGCACCCTCATACTCAAAAACCACCGGCTGCTGTTTTTTGAAATCGACACATACGGATAATCCGCTTTCCGCCGTTTGTCGCTTAATTTCTGCCAGATAACTGGAACGGGAGATGACAATGATATCGCCGCGATCAATATCCGTTTCCATCGAAGATGAAAATAGGCCGGGATTAACAGCCGGTGCAAATAATTTATTTAAGACCATACCGACGGCCCGGAAAACACCTTCCCAGGTGTGGTGCGGGTCTTCAAAGTTGCACACCTTGACCAAAATTTGCGCGCCAAGGCCTTTGGCCAATCCCGTCAACAGCTCGACAAGATCCCGTCCGGTAGATAATTGTTCGCAACGCAATGATAAAAACCATTCCAGGTCGGTATTTACACCCGCACTGATGTTAAGATCGTCATTTTTTCCTAAGTCAATTAGTACTTCGGCACTGCCGTCGTCAATCATCCCCAACGTCGCCGCCGATTGAAGGCGCGGCGTGAAAGACCGGATTCGAGTACCGAGCAAGCTTCCCAAGGACCGCCAATCCTCATTTGGCCACTGAAGATCGATCGAACACCCCAAACGCCAGGCAATGTGTTCAACCATGTGGCTGATGAAATCATTGGGGGTTTCCATCCGCTTGGATTGGACATCTCCGAAGGCGAGTATAAGTGGTTTCATGTCATTTTGATTTCAGGAATAGTTCCAGTCCGACCAGCTTGTCCAACAGCCAAACCGCGAGGAAGGCGACGACGATATAGACCACTGAAACGGCCGCCAGATCGGGGGTGATGACACTACGGATGGAGTTATAGATCGAAACCGGCAGGGTAACGATGCGTGCATCCGTTAAAAATAGACTAACGAGAAATTCGTTGAACGCCAGAATAAACATCAGTAGGGCGCCGGTGATGACCCCCGGCATCACGGCGGGTAACGTCACCGTCAGAAAGGCCTGCAGCGGTGGGGCGCCGCAGTTGGCGGCCGCGTTTTCCAATTCATCATCCAGAGCGTTGACCGTTGCACTGACCGCCCAAATCATAAAGGGCAAATTGATAATGCACAAAGCGATACCCACCGGCCACAATTGACCCAGAATGCGAATTTCCCCGAAGACAATCATCATCCCAAGGCCGGAAACGACCAGTGGGATAGTAAACGGCAGCAGCAGGTAAACTTGCAGGGTCGTCCTAAACCGGATCCGATAGCGTGCCAATGCCATGGCGGCCAGTGTTCCGGCCGGTATACTGACGATAGTGCAGATAAGGGAAACATAGAAGGTCCGGAGAAACGCATCTTTAAAATTATCCAGAAGCCAGAGTTGCTCATACCATTTTAGTGAAAAACCGTCCGGAGGAAATTTTACGATGTCCCCGGCCGTAAAAGATGCACCCAGGATAATCACGGTCGGTAGGCTCAAGGTAATGAGATTAAACCAGACAATCGACCAGAGTACGATTTTTTTGCCACGCGCGCCGGTCATTGGACCTTCCCCGAAAAACCGAGTGTACCGGTGCCGGCCATCGCAAAAATAACGGTCACAAAGGCACTGCCCAGGGTTACCAGAATCATGGCCAGCGCCGCGCCAAGCCCCGGATTGGATATCTGAAAAAAGCCGTCGTATATGGAATTTGCGATGAAGTCCGTGGTCCCGCCGCCCAGGATTTCCGGCATCGCAAAATCGGTCAGGGTCAGGGTGAACACCACCACCGAAGATCCAATAATTCCCGGAAGCGCCATCGGAATCACCACATGTCTAAAGGTCTGGATCCAATTGGCGCCAAGACCTTCGGAGGCAAGCTCGAAATCCTCGCTGATCGCCGTAATGGCCGGAGAGATCAGCAGGACGGCAAAGGGCAGCATGTACTGCACCAGTCCGAGCAGCACCGCCGGATAATTATAAATCAAATCGACCAGCGGCAGGCCCAGGGACGTGAGGAAGGTGTTCAGCAGACCCTCCTTGCCGAGAATGATCAACCAGCCGTAGGCGCGGACGACCTGACCGATAAAAAAAGGCAGAAACAGGCAGATTAAAAGAAACTTGCGGGTGAAGGCCGATGTTGCCCGCACCATGACATAGCCATAGGGAAATGCCAGAAATACGGTGATGACGGTCACGATGGCCGATGCCGCCAGACTTCTTAATACCACCTTCTGGTAGGCGGCACTTTTGAAAAAAGCGAAATAGTTGATCAGGCTGTAGTCGTCCTTTAGCCGGTACGTGGCGATATCAAGTTCATGCAGGCTATACTCAAATATGTAGGCAAAGCCGATGACCAGAACAAACACCAGCAACAGCGACGGGACAAGGAAAAGGTAGCCTGTCAGCGATGCCCAGCGTTTGGGCCAAACAGCGGCGAGGGACTCGACCCGGTCCAGGATCCGCCAGGTGATGGGGTAGTTATGTGATTGATGATTGAAAGGCAAATGAATACCTTCAGACTACGGTAAAATTTTATCGCTTTTAAAAGACACTTTGGTGATGAAGCTTCATATGAGCGCCACCTTGGCTGCAAGCGTCCAGTCTGATCATAGAAGAAACGTTAAAAAAGCGAATATCGAATATCGAATCATGAATATCGAATGTCGAAGGAAGGTATTCTATCAATTTTAAAAAAAGACTGAGCAGAGCGAAACCATCCTTCGAAATTCTGCGGTTCGATATTCGTTATTCTGCAGTTCGCTGTTCAGACAAACCGATGGTTGCCAAAGCGTCCGGTTAATCATCAGAAAACCGGGCCATTGCCGTCTCATCCCTGGAAGATTTCATTAAATTTTGAGAACCACTTGGGCTGGTTTTCGACCAGAACCTTTGACGGGATGCGCAGGAGTTTCTGGAAATCTTCGGGTTTTGTCGGATATGAGACATCGCCGACAAGATCGGCCGGCGGCTGGATACCCGGATAAACCGGCGGCAATCCGAGCAGCGCACACCACTTTTGCTGGGCGTCCTTGGTCAAGGCGAAATTGACAAACTGCTTGGCCCAATATTCTTCGTTGGACGGCAAACCCTTCGGCACCCATAATCCGTCGGTATCGACCTTGCAACCCTCGGCGGGCACAGTCCAGGCAACATTGATCCCATTCTGCTTGGCGGCGCGCGCATTCACGCTGATGGTGCAGGCAACATCGATCTCACCATTTTGGAACCAATTGGTGAAATCGGCGTCTTCTCCCAGCAGCGGCTTGTTTTCTTTCAGCTTGCGGTAAAATTCATAGCCCGGTTCCATATTGTCCGGGATATCTTCCAATTTGCCGCCGCCGACAATGACGGCCACCGGATTGAACCCGATCCCGTCATCGTAAAGTGCGATCCGACCTTTGAACTTTGGATCGATCAGCACTTTCCAGGATGCAGGCGGCCCCTCCGGGAATGCTTCCGGCCGATAGGCACAAACATAGACGTACGCATAGGTGTTTACAATGGGATACCCTTCGAGCCCCACCGGTTTGGCAAGTGGTAGCAGTCCTTTTAGGTTCGGCAGATCACTGAGATCCACCGTCACGCCGCGCAGGGCCGAGATGGTGGCATTGGTGGTCGTGTCCCAGTTGACATGGATCGGTGGTACGCGTCCTTGATCGACGGCTGCCCAAATTTTCGGTTTGATTTCATTGTCTTCAGTGAAGTCAAGACGGACATTGATGTCAGTTGCCGCGCTGAAACCATCCGCCACGCCGGCCTTGAGCGCGTCACCCCAGGCACCGCCCCAGGCCCGAACGATAATTTCTTTGGGCTTTTTTTGGGCCGCGAAGGCAAAATTGGGAGCCAGAAGCATGCTGCCGACGAATGCCGTCGCTCCGGTCAAAAAATCACGCCGATTCATGTTGGGGTTAAACTCAGCCTTTTTGTTCATAACGAACCTCCTTTTTGTTTAACTTGTGTATCTGAACACGCGTACACAAACATATCCCGCGCATTCCAGCCAATTCCGACAGTTTCACCTTTCTGATGAAAGGTGTGATAGGTCGGATCGTGATCAAAAGCAAAGACAACCGCGTCGCCCAAGGCAGGACATCGGATCTGATAAACCATACGATCCCCTTCGAAGATTTTTTGATCGACGACACCCTCATAAACGTTATCAAATACAGCCGAATGATCGCCTGTTCGAAAAATGCGGACTTGTTCGGCACGAACGGCACACTCGGCCGCGGAACCTCTCACCAAGCCATTTTCCGATGTGCGCCCCTTCAAAGCGATGCTACCGATAAGGATCTCGACATCCGCACCCCGGATATCTGCAACTTGACCGGTCAACAGGGACGTTAGGCCGATAAAGTTGGCCACAAAGCGGTTGGATGGCTCTCGATATAGACGAATCGGATCGGCTGTTTGCTGGATAACCCCGTCGGCCATGACAATGATTTCGTCCGACATCACCAGGGCTTCGCGCTGATCATGGGTAACATTAATGGTGGTGACACCCAATTCCTGCTGGATTTGCCGAAACTCCAGTTGCATCTCCTCCCGCAGTTTTTTATCAAGGGCCGACAAGGGCTCATCGAGAAGCAGCAAGTCGGGGCTGAAAACAAGTGCCCTGGCAATGGCGACACGCTGCTGCTGACCGCCGGAAAGTTGGTGAATACGACGCTTTCCCATACCTGTCAACCGCACAATTCCTAAATACCGGTCGACCAGGTCGGGTATGGTTTTGGGGTCAAAGCGCCGCATTTTAAGGGGATAGGCAATATTTTCGGCCGCTGACATGTGGGGGAACAAGGCCAGTTTCTGAAAAACCATACCAATGGATCTTTGGTGCGGCGGCATGGATGAGACCGGTTTGCCGTGTATGAAAATCTCTCCGCTGGTGGGGACGTCGAAACCGGCGATCATCCGCAGTAAGGTTGTCTTTCCGCAGCCGCTGGGTCCGAGTATCGTCAAAACCGATTCTTTCAGTAAGGTAAAGCTGGCCGTTTTAACGGCGAGTACGTTTCCAAAGCGTTTGGATACGTTTTGGAGCTCGACCATCGGTGATCGCTCATTCACAATTCCGGCTTTCATTGGGGGTTACAGGGTGCTTTATACTCGATCCTCGATACTTTGTACTATATACTTGATACTCGATACTGGATGCTCGATACTGGTTACTGGTTACTCGGTTACTCGGTTACTCGGTTACTGGATGACTCAAAACTGCAAAAATATCAGACAATAATAAGCTTTTGTCAAGATTTATGTCCGGTACAATTCCGTGATTATCACTAATAGTTCAGCCACTAAGCTTTTTTGGGTGCTGTGCTCAGGAAATTGGCTTCTAAAGGACTGCCAATTTAATATTGAAAATAGAGGATTGAAGATTTATGGATGTCGCTCTCCGAGGCGTAGGCACTACAATCCCTACGAGCCGGAGGCTTCGTTCTGCTCTTTTTAACAAATAAAATAGAAAGAATACCTTAATTCGACATTCGTCAATCGACATTCGACATTTGTCATATGGCACTAAATCGAGGCGAGATAACCACCGTCAATGGTGATCATCTGGCCGGTAATATACTCGGCAGCCTTACTGCACAGGAATACAGTCGGGCCGATCAAGTCCTGGACATGACCGAATCGGGCAAGGGGAATCTTGGCTTTCATGCGCTCGGCCCAATCTCGATTTTGAAAAAAAGGGTCGGTCATTGCCGTGCGAAAATAGCCGGGCGCTATGGCGTTGACCCGGATTCCGCGGGCGGCCCATTCGGTGGCCAGCGCCCGCGTCATACCCAAAAGGCCGCTTTTGCTGCTCGTATACGGAACCGCTGTGGCAACGCCGACGCTGGATGTCAGTGAGCAAACGTTCACGATGGCGCCGCCGCCCATGGCTGCCATCTTCTCCCCAGCCGCCTGGGCGCAGAAGAAGGCGCCTTTCAAATTGGTGTCGAGGATGGTATCCCAAAGATCGGGAGTCACTTCAAAAGAATCGCTAACGCTTTCATAGCCGGCATTGTTGACTAATATATTCAGTCCTTCCATCCGACGGACGCAGGAATCAATCCCCTGCCGTATATCGTCGGTATCCTTAACGTCCATCTTTTGGATGACCGCGTTGCCGCCGATTTTCTTAATTTGTCCCGCCACCTCGGCCAGGTTTTTTTCATCCCTTCCGGTCAAGGCAACCATTGCGCCGGCATTCACCAGCCCCAGGGCGAGAGCGCGGCCAATACCTCGCGAGGCCCCGGTTACGAGAGCCTTTCGCCCGCTAAGATTAAAATCCGGGAATTCAATCTTCGTTTCCATACAAACCTTCGGTTGTGAATCGCTGTCCGGTTTTGGCGTCTTTCAAACCGTTTATTTGGTTAGTCTTTAGAAATGATTTTTTTTCTCAATTCCGAAACAGCCAAAGCATGTCCATCAAACCCTTCGTAAACAGCCAGGGTATGGGCATGCTTTGCCAATAAATCATATGCGCCGGATGTTACATAGCCGATGCCGGTTGTTTTCAGAAAATCCCGGACCCCAAGTGGTGAGTGGATTCTCGCGGCGCCGGATGTCGGCAAGACCGCATTGGGCCCCAGAAGATAATTGCCGAGTGTAATCGGCGTATCCCTGCCCAGAAGGATTTCACCCGCATGTTTGATGGCCCCCAGGTATTTAAAGGGCTCCCCGCTATGAATCATCAGATGCTCGGGAGCGTAGTCGTTGATAAACCGGATGCAGGCATCTTCGTCCAGGGCCAGCACGACGCCGCCGTGGGGTCCGCCCAGGACAGCGGTTGAAAACTTTTTTCTTGTTTCTCCCAAAGATTGCCAGCAATTCGGAATAGCTTCCAAAGCCTTTTCGGCGACTTCCCTGCTGTTTGTGACCAAAAAGGCGGAAGAGTCGGGACCATGCTCGGACTCAATGATCAGATCCAAGGCTGCCAGACGGCCATCGGCCGTATGGTCGGCAAAAACAATCGATTCACTGGGACCGGCCGGTATTCCAGGATCTATTTCATCTGCCAGCAGCCGCTTGGCGGCCATGACCCAGGGACTGCCGGGTCCGACGATTTTATCGAATTTGGGGATGGTGGCGGTACCATAGGCTGCCGCAGCCACCGCCTGTGCGCCACCGCTCTTATAAATCTCTTCAACACCGGCCTGTCGGGCGGCAACCAGGGTGGCATCATCCACCCGGCCGTCCGGTCCGGGGGGTGTCAGAATACAGACCTTTGGCACGCCCGCCACCACCGCAGGAATGGTGGTCATCAGCACCACACTGGGGAAAGAGCCCTTACCGCGAGGCACATAACATGCCACCGATGGTATTGGATTCACTTTTTCACCGCAGAACACCCCGGGGCGAACTTCGTTCATTCGCATCGGTTCGGGCAGCTGACCCTCGTGGAAGACACGAATGCTATCGGCCGCAAAGCGGATGGCCTCGACAACATCAGCCTCGACGGATTCAAACGCTTTTTCAAACTCCTCCGATTGCACTTTAATTGCATCGGCCTTTATTTCAGCCTGGTCGAATTCACGGGCAAATCTGACCAACGCCAGATCCCCGTCTTCTTTAACCGCTTTTAAAATCGATTCAACAGACTCGATATAGCGACTCAGATCGCTTTCGGTTCGTTTGAGAAGTGTGTGTCTTTCAGTTTCGGAAAGTTTATCTAAATCATGGAATCGAATTGGGTTGTCCATTCTGCCTCCTTTTTTTTTCCTTAATACCGTATATTGGGCTCTTTTTGCAAGGGTGGGGGAAAATTAGAAGGTTCAATTTGCGATTTGTGCATTTTCCTGTCATTTGATAAATGGATAAAAATTGGCATGAATAACTCCCGTAGAAGAGATGATACAAAATGAAATTGAAATGCATCATGGCACTATTGTTAGGTCTAGGCGTCGTGACATGCAACGTTTTAGCTCAGCAACAAGGCGGTTTTAATTTTGCCGCGCGTGCGCGCGAAGCGCTTGCACAGCCCTTTACCGGTATCACGAGTAGCGGATCATTATCATTGTGCCGTTCGCAGGTATCGCCGCAGATCGTTTGAGCAAAGCGCATCGTGACAAGCTGATGGCACTGATTGACCTGTATTTAGGCAACATCAATGATGACCATAGCAAGATCAAACTAGACGAAGTCCGTTCCAACAGCACTATGATATGTTCAAAAACGACTCTGAGCACGGTCACACGATGAAGTAGCCATTTTAACTATGTCTTTGGATGGAGACAAGCTCTTGACGGACATAATGTACAATGTCGTTTTTTAGAAACATCTCTCCTGAGCAAATATACATCAGTATATTTCATTAGAACGGAACTCAACTAGTCTGCTGTGCATAATTTGAGGTTAAATTCGGAAAGATACACTCTTATTTATGATTGAGTTTAATGCGTCAGGCCATAAACCAGATAATTGATCCCAAGTCGGTATGCGAGGTTAGCGTATTTTGTAGGATAATCCGCATCGTAGGTATGTTCCCAACCATCTCCCATATCTGAATTCCAGTTGATCAAAATCATAATACGTCCCTTGCCGTCAAGAATAGCCCAATTTTCTGGATTCATATGGTCAGATGGCGCGTTTCCATGTAAAAAATAAATACCGGGGATCCGTTGAGCCCCATCAATATCATAAAAAATATGGAAAACAGAATGACTTGGATCGAGTTTAATCCACTGGCTATATGGAAAGATTTGTTGGAAGACCTGCCGAAAAACCTGCCATCCTGCCTTCCCTTTGAAATCATCAATTAATAAAAAACCACCACGTAGGACATATTCTCGTAAATTTTCAATCTCCTTTTCTGAAAAATCCGGACCACCGTCTCGACCGATTTCTACCAAGTATAAAAAAGGGAACTCAAAAATCCGATCATCATCCAACCTTAAAACAGCAGGTTCAGCATGGATATGGATTCCTGACAACCGGGTGACGCCACGTAAAAAATTAATTTCCGCGTCTGGGTAATCATGTGCCCATCCACCATTACCCCAACCCTGCCCCATCGCATCAAATTGAATACGAATAAAGGTAAATTCATCTCCTGCCGAACCAATTTTCGTAACGTTTTCTTGGGCGGAGGTGGTAGCGGCAAAAAAACAAAAAAAAGCCAGAACCATTCCATAAAATCCTAGCAAGAGGAGCTGGCTTTTTCCAATTTTTGTGGCATTCTTACAGTTCTTCATCTGAAACAACCAAAAGAGCGGAGTTTCACCGCTTATCACATTTCAACACTGGATTGCACAGGCTGCCTGTATTGATTGCCAGCAGTGGAATGAACGACAATATCCCGAATCTGAATACCTTGGAGAATGCGTAAAGGCACATCAACGCCCGCTTTGCCATAGGCCCAGACCTTTCGGTAAAAATCCGCCATCCCATGCACCTCAAGTTTATTAACGGCAAGAATTATATCCCCGGGCTTAATTCCGGCCTTTTCAGCGGGACTGACTAATGTAACGCGCTCTACAATTAAGTGCCCGTATAATTCTTCCGTCCTAACACCGAGCCAAGGTCGTGACGGTAGTTTGGACCTCCCTGAAAACTTCAGATCACTGAGAATCGGTTTCAACAGATCGATGGGCACAAACCTTTTTGTCCTGCCAGACTGTACATCAGCTCCACCGAGATTTCAGGATATTTTTTTTCCAGATATGCCTTGGCCTTGACAAGCGCCTCGAAAAACTCCGGGTAATTCTCACCGTAACCGATTTCCCTCTGATGAATAATCATTTGGTCCTCCTGATGTTATATTCTCATAAGAATAGTAATAAAATTTCAAAAATCAATTGCAAACCACTGCTTTGAACCACAGCCTCTAACATGACCGATGTACCGTTGGAAAGAATCGCCATCTGCAGGTATATTCAAGCTGCTTGGTGCGCCAGAGACTTGAAACCTGGCCGGCAACATCGCCAAGGCGTTCATCATGCTTGCCAAAGCGAAATGGACATCAAACAATGTGCCATAAGCATCAAAAACACAGGTTTTTATATTCGGAATCGGTGATTCTTGCATCATTATTTACCTCCATTGATTTCACACCCGATCTATTTACCCTATTAAATTGGGTAGTCTTTAAACTAAAGAAGCGTGAATTTTTTACCTCAATTCACGCTTTTTTTTCCTTGGTCAAAGTGAATTATGATAGCTGACGCCTTTGCAAAAGGTTCTTTGGTTTCTAAAGAACCAAATTAATTTACTCGTCCGTCAGCACGTTGAACGATAGCCCTCCCTTGCCTGTTGCATCCGCAACTGCGGCAGGCGCCTCGATCAGCGGGTATTTACTAATGTCGAGTACGCTCAGATCGATGACACCTGCTTCAATCATTCGGGAAATTTCGGCAGGTGCATGGGGCGGATACATGAAATTGCCACGGATCGTCAAACCGCGCACCATAATCTCAACATAGGGTATTTGAATGGCTTCCTGCAAAGCACCCATCAGTAGCGCCTTGCCATTGTTCTTAATCGCTCTGATGGACGCAAGAACCGGTTCCGTTCCGCCTCCGCCAGTAATATCAAGATAGCAATCCGCAAAACCGTCCGCCGCTGTAACCATACTGGCCGTATCTTTTTCGACATCTCCGTTGAGCACTACTGGGAATATGCGGTTTGGTGCGAGGGTTTTCAATTTCTCAAGAATTGATGTTTTACGACCTATGGGGATGATACGGGATGCGCCTATGGCAAGGGCAACAAGCACAGCGTGCGCCCCAAAGTTTCCTGTCGCACCGCCGATGATAACAGTTTCCCCTAGCTTTAGCTCTGCCGACAAGAATCCGCCATAGGGCACCGCCAGAAACATAAGGGATGCCAATCTCTCCGGTTCCACAATTGCAATACGATCGAGGGGCGTGAGGCAGTCAACAGGATAGTGTGTGTATTCGGCATAAGCGCCATCAGGCCAGGTATTTTGGACCCGGTCAGATGATGGCGCCATGCCTGTCAAACCGATCAATATATCATCCGCTTGTCTGAAAAAGCCCCGCGACGCGATCTGAGGGCGTGCGTGTACCAGCGTCCCAGGCTCAAGATCGAAGACTTCCGAACCGACTTCATCAACAGTGCCGATCAGATCCGAACCAGGGGTGAATGGGCTGGGTGGGAGCATGTAAGGAAGTGTGCCTGAGATCACGCCCTGCATATAACTTAACACCGGCGCGGCTTTCATTTGAATAACTACACCATCAGGGCGTGGATGGGGCTTCGGTTTTTCCACAATCTTGAGTGGTGACCCCGCTCGCTCAAGTTCAATGGCTTTCATGGTCTCCTCCTTCGTTTTCAGGTTACGTCAAAGGGCTGCCTATTGTCGGGCCTAACAGCTATCCTTAAAAAAGTGTTGACACGATGCAGACTTTATAATACGATACGCCTCGTATTGTCAATCTGTTTTTTTCTCCTGGTAACTTTTATAGCACTTGGTAGAAATCCAATCCGGTTCACCACTGCATTGGCAAAGACAGATCGGTATGACATGCCGGGCTAAGCTTAAAAGAAGACTGGTACCCCGATCTACGACGACAAGAGGTCTACCGTTATGTAAGGGCGATCTAATGAAAGCGAAAAAAAAACCTATTACATCCGAGACAAAGAGTCCTTCAAAACCCCCTCGGGCGGGCCGACCACGCAGTGCTGAATCACACGATGCCATCCTGGCGGCCGCACTCAAATTACTTCATGAAAGGGGCTATCGCTCGGTAACGATTGAGGGGATTGCATCCGAAGCCGCCGTTGGAAAACAGACGATTTATCGGTGGTGGCGATCAAAGGCCGAAGTTATCCTGGAAGCGTTTGCCCGTTATACGGCAGGTCGAATCGCAGTTCCGGACAGCGGAAACCTTCAAACTGATTTGCAGGTTTTTCTAACACAGGCGTTCGATGGTTTAACCCAAGAGTCCGGAGAGGTTGTACGCGGGTTAATGTCAGAAGCCCTAATCGATCCAGACTTCGCCGAAGCCATGCGCGATATTTTCATCGCCAGCCGGCGCAGCGCGCTGCGAGATATTCTGTTCAAAGGAATCCAGCGTGGTGAGTTGGCATCCGATGTGGATATCGAATTGATCATCGACCTGATATATGGGCCGATGTGGTATCGGTTGTTGAACAAACATGCGCCACTGAACCCAAGATTTGCCAAGCAAATTTCGGAAATGATCGCAAGCAAGTTGACTCGATCCGATTAAGCAATCATTTATCCGGTCGTCTTCTCCGAATTTAAAGTTTCAAGTCAACTATCTTGTTGAATGGTGATGGCTCTCATGGTTTGAAGATTCTTGTTAGCCAGTTCCTCTCATTGGCGACCCCGGTACAGGTATTCCATGTCCGGTTTCTCTGTGGCGTAACAGTGTACCCAGATGTAGGCATGACTAAACCCAGCAACTATCACTTTCTAAAGCAAGATCTTGATATTAGTGGTAATAAACTTTCTATTGGACGATACAATATATTAAATTTATCAATTTTGTATCTATATACGAAACTTATCCAGAAAACGCCATCTTCGTCCCCGACATATTCAATAAAAACCTGTCCGGCATTTCCTTTTCCAAATGCATAACAGCTTTACGCCCAGTGCAATGGGTAGGTACAACATATTGAGGATTAAACGTTTTCAGGGCTTCCGTCGTGGGTTCAATGATAGGTTCAAAATCAGCCCCGGTAAGATGAAATCCTCCCATCACCACAAATATGCTGTCAACACCGGAAACCTCCCGGGCGTATTTTACGGTGTTAATAATTCCCGAATGAGCGCAACCAGATAAAATCACCAGACCCTTTCTGTTAATATTGGCGACAATAGCACTATCTTCTTCAATGGGGTCCCATTTGGTCTCACCGTCCTCTTCATAATGCATGCGGGGAAATCCTTTTTCGAATTCTGTTTGTTTGGGAATTTCACCTAAAAATAACACGCTATCGTCCAGCAACATTCGTGGCTCCTTGGACTCAACCAAAGAGATACCAGCGTTCTCAAATCTTTCCCTTTTCAGAGCCGGCAACCCAATTTTGAACTCTTCGGTGACTTTTATATAGCGTGATGTTCTGAACGCCGTCGGGTGCACTACAAGTTCGATGCCCTTTTTCCCGACACGCTGAGCAAGCTGCTCTAAACCACCAAAATGGTCCATATGCCCGTGAGACAGCACCATGGCTTCGATTGTGGTTAGGTCGAAGCCTAATGCATCTGCATTATAAGCGGCACCGTGTTCGGAAAATCCGAAATCAAAAAGGAGGCTACGGGGCCTTTCATCAGCGGTAATGGTCACAATTGCCGAAAAGCCATGTTCAGCCAGAATACTATTTTTAATTTCCATATCCTTGATCGGCAACGCCCGCTGGACAATCTCGGTGCCGTCAAATGCAGCGACATCGATGTAATTATCCTGAAGAGTCAATATCTCGATCTTATCTATTTCTTTAAGTTTGACTGACATAACTTCCTCCTTTGGTATTGTTTAAGCGTTCTAAGTATTTATCGATGGAATTATTCTGCTATATCTGAGATGGCGTCGTTTAAACATCATTTGTCTCTCCATAAAAAGGCTATTATTGGTGTTTCCTAAACTCAGGAAAAAAACTTGCCAGAAAGGCAAAGCAGGCCTTTACGGCATCGTCGGGAGTATATCTGCCGTCGGCGATTAAATATTCAACCCAGAAACCATCCATCATAGCAGTTAATGAGTGGGCTATTTTCGCAAGGGTCATACCATGGGAATTAAATGCATCATCGACCAACAGTCTCAATATATTTTCAACGGCGCGATCCCATTCTCGATCATGGGCGGCACAAATTTCAAGATATTTTTTCCGAGAGGGTGCTTCGCCCCAGTAGGCAAGCCAAACCGCGACTTTTTTAAAGTCTGCGATGGGTGGCTGCAAGGTGGTTTTTATCAATTCTTTTAATTGGTCAACCGGTGATAATCCGGCATCGGCCACCGCATTTCTCCAGCCGTTTTCAAATTCCATGTACAAGGTATGAAGGGTTTCAAGTAAAAGCTGTTCTTTACTTTGAAAATGGAAATTGCCGATGCCACGCGAAAGACCGGCTTTTTCAGCAACTTTCGCCATGGTAACACCGGAAAAGCCCTCCGCTGCAATCACCGCCATTGTGGCTTCGATGAGCTTTCGACGCGTATGCTGTTTTTGTTGGGCTCGCGTGATAATGCCTGGTTTGTTATTCACAGCCATGAGTATTCCTAAAATCTTTCTTGACAAGTAACATTGAATGAACGTATAGTCAATCCAATTTCTATTGAACAAACGTATAGCCAAACCAGTTGAACCCCTGGCCAGACCTGATATACCAAGTTGTGATGATGAAAACCCAAATCCATAAAATACAAAATAATTTCAGAGATACATTCCGTCGCGCTCCCCGAGGTTTAGGCTCTACGAGCCGGGGGCCAGGGTGGGCCTAAACCTTTCAACCTTTGAACCCCTATGGTGATTAACCATGGATAACTCCAAGCTTGCCGCACTGCGAAAAAAATATGCAAACCATGCACCTGAGTCAGAAGGTCGGGACGAATATGTGGTACCATATGCAGGCCTTCCCACCTTTCTTCAATTGCCGCACCAAGCAGAATTACAGGATATCGATGTTGCGTTAATCGGGGTGCCTTTTGATTTGGGCGTGTATAACCGGCCCGGAGCGCGCTTCGGGCCCCGGGCGATTCGCAACGTCTCCTTGTTTGGATCGATGAACCATCACAGCAAGATCGAACCTTGCTCTCTGTGCCGGATTGCAGATGTCGGAGATGTGCATATAACGCACCGCTACAATCTCGATCAGGGCATTCGGGATATCGGGGCTTATTACCATAGAGTTCTTGACGCCGGCATCGTGCCTCTTTCAGCCGGTGGCGATCATTCCATTACCCACCCGATACTCAGGGCCTTGGGACGGGACCACCCGGTTGGCCTGGTTCACGTTGACGCCCATTGTGACACCGGCCCAGGTATGGGAAAATCAGAATTCTATCATGGGGCTCCCTTTCGCAATGCCGTGTTGGACGGGGTGTTAGACCCCGAACGCACCATTCAGATCGGTATTCGCGGGCCGTCTGAGCCGGTTTGGGCGTTTTCATACGACAGCGGAATGACGGTCATCCATATAGAAAAGTTTGTTGAAATGGGTATCGACCAGGTCATTCAAAAGGCCCGCGAGGTTGTCGGCGATGGCCCCACCTACATATCGTTTGATGTGGACGGGCTGGATCCGGTCTACGCGCCGGGCACTGGAACGCCTGAAGTGGGCGGCCTGACGACACGGGAGGCTCAGGCTCTGATCCGGGGGCTGCGCGGTCTGAATTTGGTGGGCGGCGATGTGGTGGAAGTCGCCCCTCAGTACGACCCAACCACCAACACAGCCCGAGTCGGGGCCCAGATGATGTTTGAAATTCTTTGTCTCCTGGCGGAAGCGAGAGCCGGTAGGCAATAAGGCTTGGAGGCCAGGAGGCTTGGAAGCTAGAAGACGAAGAGGCTGGGAGGATAGAAAAATGAAATCTCTCCGCGGCAAGCCGCGGCGCATCATGTTTTTAGGATTTAGCTCACCTTTATCGCAGCAAGCTGCGGGGAATTTAACCCAGAAGAGATTAAAAGGAGTTTTTTACAATGAGTAGCAGTAAAGAAGTCATACTACAAGAACTAAGAGATCGAACTCCAAAGTCGGGTGAATACTGGGAACAGTCCAAGGATCTGGTCCCCGGTGGATTGATGAGCGGGGCGCGAAAAATGGAGCCCTACCCTGTTTATGTCGAACGCGGCAAAGGTGCCTATATCTGGGACATCGACGGCAACCGCTATATCGATTGCGCCATGTCCTTCGGCGTACACGTATTGGGCCACGGCCCGGCGCCGGTGCTAAAAGCCTTGCAAGCGCAAGCCGAACGAGGCATGAGTTACGGTATGCCTCACACCCGGGAGGTGGAATTCACCCAAAGACTTATCGAGTGTGTGCCCTGCGCCGAACTGGCCATGGTCTGCAACACGGGAACCGAGTCCACCTTGCTGGCCTGGCGTCTCATGCGGGCCGCCAGCAACAAACCTAAAATTGCCAAATTCGAAGGCTGCTACCACGGATGGCATGATTACGCCCAGTGGAGCGTAACCGTCGATCCTGAAAATATGGGCCCGGCCGAACGTCCCAATATGACACCCGGGTCCGGGGGGATCCCTGACGGCGCCCGTGACACCATGCTGGTGCTGCCCTTTAATGAAAACGCTTTCCGGTTGATCGAAGAACACGCCCATGAGCTTGCCGGCGTGGCAATTGAACCGGTTTTAGGCGGTGGGATGTTGACCGTTGACAAAGGATTTATCCAAAAACTGCGGGAGGTGACCCAAAAGGCCGGCGTGTTGCTTCATTTTGATGAGGTCATTACCGGTTTTCGGCTCGCCCTGGGTGGGTGCCAGGAGCTAACCGGCGTGCTGCCGGATGTGGCCACCTATGGTAAGGTTATCGGCGGCGGTCTCCCCATCGGTGCCGTGGTGTGTTCCAAAGAGATGGTGGCGGTCGCTCAGAAAACCGACGACGGATTCTCCGTGGCGGGCACGTTCAGCGGCAATCCTCTGACGCTGACTACCGGCGCTGCCACGCTGAAGTACCTTCAGGAAAACAGTGACATTTATGACGATATGATGGCCAAAGGCGAATTTCTGCGCAGCGGTTTCAACGACTGGTGTGCGTCCAAAGGCTACCCGTTCTGTATGACCGGCATCGGATCGATGTTCCAAATTCACGCCAAAGCAGATCTGCCGGTCCTGGCCAGGGATTTACCGGGCCAAGATGAGGAAGCCCTGGCTGAACTGCAGCTCCATTTTCGCTTTAACAATGTACTCCTCCCCTGGATGCACCTGGCATTTTTCTCTGCCGCTCACACCCAGGAAGATCTCGAAGAAATGCTGCGGGCTTTCAGGGCTTCCGTGGAAGGGGTCATGAATTCCAGGAAATGATAGATTTCTAAAACAGCAAGGCCGGGCCGTTGCGGCCCTGCCTTGTTACAGCTTCGATCTATGACAGCTCGGATATTACTTTCTATATCAATCCTTTTGCTGAAATCGGCTGTTTAAAAACAACTCGACTTTGTAATGCTTCGGCTCAATCTGCATTTCTAACATTTATAAAAGAACAGACGATTTCTTCTCGGTTGGATATCCCGCCCGTTGCCATTCTTGCCACCCACCTTTGATGACGGACACGCTTTGGTGGCCTTTTTGGTGAAGTTTTAGTGCCAGCCTGGCACTGGTTTCTTCATTAGGTCAATCTCAATATAGCACCAGAAACTTGTTTTTAGGCAAATCATTCGCCCAGGAGTCAAAAGTCTTGGGATTTTTTCTAACCGCTCCCTTAATTTTCGTATCGCTGGCTTGCCAACTCTCCGATGTCCGGACGTCCAAGATTAGCAACTGGGGATTGTCTAATAACTCCAGCAACTTATCTGCTGAAATTTTTTTAACCTGGCCGAATGCCTGGGCAGATAACATTACTGAAAAGCCCCCAATAAGAAAGAAAATCAGTAACAGCCTTTTTAGCCCATGAGCCTTTTCCATATGCTTGCTTCCTTTGAAAGAATCTTTGATTTATCCATTAAAATCATGGCAATCCATCTTTCTAAAAAAATTGCTTCAGAATATCCTATCGGTTGAAAATGCAACGCTCAACTAGAATAAAAACGCCTTATCTTTGCGCTTCAAAAGAAGTTTCTAACCGTTTTTCAGATTCATATCGCTCAATGGCAAGCTGAATAAGTCTATCAATGAGTTCCGCATTTGAAATTCCGCTTGCCTCCCAGAGCTTGGGATACATACTAATATTGGTAAAGCCTGGGATTGTATTAATCTCATTTATGATGATTTCATTATCATCTTTTAGAAATAAATCCACACGTGCCATTCCCTCGCAACAGAGTGCTTTATATGATTTGATAGCCAACGTCTGGACGTTATTGACAATTTTTTTTTGAAGTTGGGCCGGTATTTTTAAGGCCGCACCGTTTTCATCGATATACTTCGCTTCGTAGGAATAGAACTCATGACTGGGTAGCACCTCCCCGGGCAAGGAGGCAATTGGATCATTATTCCCTAAAACGGAGCATTCAATTTCACGACCATTAATATTTTCCTCTATGATAATTTTATTGTCATATTTAAACGCTTCATTTATTGCTTTCTTAAATTGAACCTCATCGTTTACTTTGCTTACTCCAACTGAAGAACCTAGGTTAGCGGGCTTAACAAAAAATGGCAGGCCCAATTGATTCTTGATATTTTCAAAATCAATTTCTTCCTGAAACATCCGATTAAATACGAGAAAATCTGCTATTAAGATTCCATCTTCCTTTAGCAAGCGCTTCATAACATCTTTGTCCATACCAACTGCCGATCCGAGAACGCTGGCACCAACAAAAGGAATTCCAGCCAATTTTAACAGCCCTTGAATGGTCCCATCTTCTCCATAGGTCCCGTGAATAATTGGAAAAACCACATCGACCGGTTGCATCGGGGTAAGTTTCGAAAGACTGATTAGCTGATCCTCTCTGTCACCCGGCACGAGAGCGATATTTTCGCTGGTTTTGCTCAATTTAATCAACTTAGGATCGTTAGCATTTAAAAGAAACTCGGATGATTCATTCAAATACCATTTGCCCGTTTTATCAATACCAATTAAAACAACCTCATATTTTTTTTTATTTATCGCTTCTACAACATTTTTCGCTGATTGAAGTGACACCTCATGTTCCGCTGATTTCCCTCCGCAGAGAATACCTACCCGGATTTTTCTGTCTTGGCTCATAGTACTCCCTCAATTTTAAGATTAAAGTAAAAATAAATTTGGATGATCAAAACCGCGACAAAATTTGTGATCTGCTATAAATTTGACCATAGTCTACCGGATCTACTCGGCTCGATTGCGCTTGATAAGCGGGGCGCGAGCAGAGCCTTTCAAAGGTCAATCGATTCAACTCGCGATCCACCCGATCAGGGTATTTGCTTTCCAAATCTTTGCTAAAACTAACGGGAATTAATCTTTTCCCTCAACTTCCCCGAGCACTGGAAGGTAACAACCCGTCTGGGCGGCAGCATCATGTCCTCGCCGGTGGCCGGGTTCCTGCCCCGACGTTCTGATTTCTTTTTTACACAGAATTTGCCGAAGCCGGATACCAATACGTCCTCACCGGACGCTAAGGTGGATTTGATCAGCTCCAGCATGATCTCGGTGGTTTCGACGGATTTAATTCGGGTGAAGCCATTTGCTTCAGCGATGTCTTCGATAATTTGAGCTTTCGTGAGGGTACCGGTTTTGGGCATGGTGGGGACCTCCTTTCAGATGGAGTGCTCAGATTAAAGGTAAGAGATTGAACTGTCAATAAAAAATTTAAATTTTCATCACCT
>JARFPZ010000051.1 GCA_029288035.1 Desulfosarcina sp. | reverse complement strand
ATTGCCTTTGCCATGGAATGCTTTGAAATGGGACTGATCAATATAGACCACACCGGCGGAATGGATTTAAGTTTCGGCAATCGCTTAAACGCCCTGAAGCTTGTCCATCAAATGGCCGCCGGTGAGGGCTTCGGCCAAATTATCGGCCAGGGCGTTCGCAAAATGAAAGAAATATTTACCGCGAAATTTTCGGCGGATGCCGCTGTCATGGCAGACATCGGCATGGAGGCCAAAGGGCTGTAATTTTCCGAGTACATGACCAAAGAATCCCTGGCCCAGCAGGGAGGTTACGGCCTGGCGCTCAAGGGTCCCCAGCACGATGAAGCCTGGCTGATATTTTTGGACATGGTCCACAATTTTATGCCGACCTTCGAACAGAAGGCCGAAGCGCTGCATTGGTTTCCCATGTTTCGCACCTGGTTTTCCCTTTGCGGCCTCTGCAAGCTGCCCTGGAATGACATCCTGCCCGAGGACAATAAGGATACCGAGGAACCGGCCAAGGTCATCAAGCACCTGCAATGGTATGCGGACTATTTCAGCGCGGTGACCGGACGCTCATCCGCGCCCGACGATCTGATAAAAATGAGTGAGGCGGTTTATAATTTCCAGCGTATCTTCAACCTGAAAATGGGTTTTGGTCGGGCACAACACGACGACCTCCCGTACCGCGCGATGGGACCGGTAACCGAACTGGAATACGAATCCAGGGCCGAGCGTTACGACACTCAGCTTAAGGACACCCATCAGATCGATATATCCGGTAAGACCACTGCTGAAAAAACTGCGCTATTGCGGCAATTGCGCTGCGAACAATACGAAAAACTAAAAAGCGCGGTTTATCGACGCAGAGGATGGACCAGCGACGGTATCCCGACAGCTGAAACGGTAAAACGTTTGGGTATCGATTTGGCAGGCGTACTTGAGATCCTCGAGGCCAATGGGGTGCGGTAAGAGATAGAAGATGGGAAGTTAAGAGGATGGGAAGGTGAGAAGCTTTGACTATAGAAGTTGTGAGGAGTGACAGACGAAAGACGAGGGAAGATGGATGTAAGAAATTTGAAGGCTGAAGGCTAAAGGCTTAGGGCTCAATGAAAGTGCAACGGACATAGCGAAGTTGAGAAGATGGGAAGGTGAGAAAGTGAGAAATGATTGAGGTCAACGGCCGTCAGGTTGCCTGGCATGAGGGGATGACGATAAGCGAACTTCTCGGTGAAATTAACGATACCCATCCCTATCCCGTGGTGCGCATTGGCGACAGATATGTGTCTCAGCCTAATTTTGATAAAACCACCATCCCGGATAACTCGGAGGTATTTTTGATCTCCATGATTGCCGGCGGATAAAAAAAGAATTTTTGCTTATTTATTACAATTTTGGTATACGCCAGCAGAATAACCACAAATCAGCGACTATCAGCAGAGCATTTCTCTGCGGCCCCTTCGAGGGGCCTTCCTCATACCACCCAGCTTTGCTGGTGGTCGCTGATTGGCTGAAGCAAGATAGATAGTTTCCAATGTTGAATCGGTCAAGTCGTCATCAGAACCGACAGATGCGATAAAACACAGAAAAAGTTGTCATGATAACATTAGTCAGGCGGGTTTTTGTGCATAGATGTGTCGAAATCTTGACACTGATCAAAAAATTGGCTTGACGCAGGACAAAATTAAAGGGTAGCTCCCAAATGATTATCTTGAGTAATTTTCTAATTGCAATCGCCAAAGTGCTGGACATTGTCCTTACCATCTTCATGTGGATCGTTATTGCCCGTGCCGTTCTGTCATGGGTCAGTCCGGATCCTTATAACCCCATCGTTCGCTTCATACACCAAGTAACCGAACCCGTATTATATCAGATTCGTAGAAGAATCCCCGTGAGCTTCGGCGGTATTGATTTTTCTCCAATCCTCGTTTTTTTGGCCATCATCTTTCTGCAGCAATTCGTAGTGAACAGCCTCCTTAAAATGGCACAAACATTGCATTGACGAAAGGCAGGTGAGATCCAATGAATCTAACACCTCTGGATATCCATCAGCAAAAGTTTAGAACTAGAATTCGCGGGTTTGATGTCAGAGAAGTGGACGCATTTCTCGAACAAATGGCCAGCGTCTTTGAGGCCCTGCAAAGAACTCAAAAAAGTTTGCAAGAAGAGGTCCGGCGCCTTGAAATGGAAATCCAAGGATATCGAAAGCGCGAGGAAACCTTTAAGCGGGCATTGCTGAATTCTCAAAAAGTATTGGATCAAATGAAAGACAATGCCCGCAAGTCGGCTGAGCTGATCATCGCCGAGGCCGAAGTGAAGGCGGAAAAGATTTTGAATAATGCCCACAACCGACTTGCGCAGCTGCATGAAGATATATCGGAATTGAAACGGCAGCGTATGCAAATCGAGGTGCAGATCAGCTCAATTATCGAAGCTCACAGCAAGCTGCTTGAAATCAGCAAAGAAGGCACCAAAGGAATGGATGAGGAGGATGCCAAGCTGAAATTGTTGAAGCAGTCGACCTAAAGAATTGCGGTAAGGTAGCTTTCTAATTTCATTTGTTCCCACCAGGCGGATCTGCGACATTTTGTGTCTTTTTCCTTTGTGTCTATTTTTACGGTTTATCGGATTAGACCCTTAATTTCATTTTGGTTATGGCTTGGCCGGTTAGGTCATTGGATGTTGAAATTTGGGTTTTCGGAAAAGCCTCCTCATTAAGCGACTACTTGTGAAACCAGGAGTTATGAATGGCAAAAATTGATGCATTTTTTAAATTAATGAATGAACAGGGGGCTTCCGACCTTCATTTGGCAGCGGGTTTACCCCCTGCGCTTCGAGTTCGCGGTGAAATTGAAAGGGTTAAATTTAAAGTTCTGGACAGCGATGATCTAAGGGGCATGCTGTACGAGATCGCGCCGGAACAGAAGATAAAAATGTTTGAAGAAAGCGGAGACATCGACTTCGGCTACGAGATTCCGGGGCTTGCCAGGTATCGTGCCAATTTCTTTATGCAAAGAAATGGAGTTGCCGCAGTTTTCAGGGAAATTCCCAGTGCGATTATGAACGCAGACCAGCTCGGCCTGCCGCCGGTGGTCTCGAAGCTGGCAACGCTTCCAAGGGGGTTGGTCCTGGTCACCGGCCCCACCGGCAGCGGGAAATCCACAACACTGGCGGCGATTGTCGATGTGGCCAATCGTTCGCGCAAAGATCACATTATCACTGTCGAAGACCCCATCGAATTTGTGCATCAAAGCCAGGGTTGCATCGTTAATCATCGCGAGGTGGGCGTTCATACGAATTCGTTTTCAGCGGCCCTGCGCGGTGCTTTGCGTGAGGATCCGGACATTATCCTGGTGGGGGAAATGAGGGATCTTGAAACGATTTCTCTGGCGGTGGAAGCGGCTTCCACCGGCCATCTTGTTTTCTCCACATTGCACACTTCCAGCGCCTATAAAACCGTAGACCGGGTGATCGAAGTGTTCCCTTCCCAGGAACAACCCCTTATCCGATCGACCCTGGCCGATGGACTGCGGGCCGTTATTGCCCAGACGCTTTTTAAGCGCATCGACCGCAAAGGTCGCGTGGCCGCACTGGAGATTTTGATTGCCAATCCGGCGGTGCGTAATTTAGTACGGGAAGGCAAAACTCATCAGATCCCTTCCATGATCCAGACCGGAAAAAAATACGGTATGATCCTGTTGGACGACTCCATCATGGACCTTTTTAAAAAAGGGATCATCAGCGCAGATGACGCCTATGCCAAATCAAACGAAAAAGGCAGATTCAGAGCCATGCTCAAATCGCCACCGGCGGATTTTACGGAAGCCTAAGTCACCGTTTATGGGAAAATAATTATGAAAAAACAGGAAATAGATCATATTTTGGTAAAGATGCTGGACTATCATCGGGATGTTTCCGACCTGAATTTTACGGTGGGGAAACCCATGCAGGTTGAAAGTGCCGGTGAGCTTATCCCGGTCGACATCAAGCCATCCTTTAAAACACTGTCACCGTTTCAAACCGAAATTCTGGCCTTGAATCTAATCAACCAGGACCGTCGCTTGACGAAAACCCTCCTCACAGAGGGCTCCTGCGACTTGTCCTACGGTTTACCCGGCAAGGCACGCTTCAGGGTCAACATCTTTTCCCAGGGCGGAAACCTGTCCATCGTTCTGCGAAAACTCGAGTCCAAAATACCAACGATCGAGGAACGCAATCTGCCAAAAACCATGTACAAAATTGCCGAGGAAAAAAACGGCCTGGTATGCGTTACCGGCGCCACGGGTTCCGGGAAAACGACAACCCTGGCGGCCATTCTGGATCAAATCAACGAATCCAAGTCCGTACATGTCATCACCCTTGAAGACCCGGTGGAATACCAGCATCCCCATAAAAAATCCACCTTTAACCAGCGGGAGCTCGGACTTGACTATGATACCTATGCCGGCGGTTTGCGGGCCGCTCTGCGCCAGGCCCCCAAGGTAATACTCGTCGGCGAAATGCGGGACAGAGAGACGGTGGAGATCGGACTCAGTGCGGCCGAAACCGGCCATCTGGTTTTGACGACGCTGCATACGGTTGATGCCGGCTCCACCGTCAACCGTATCATCGGTATGTTCCCCAATGAAGATGAACGGCAGATACGGATTCGACTCGCAGATGCGATACGCTGGGTCGTGTGTCAGCGCTTACTGCCGAAAATCGGCGGCGGACGGGTTGCCACCTTTGAAATAATGGGAACTAATCTGAGGGTCCAGGATACGGTCCTGAATGGAGAATCCGATGGAAAAACCTTTTACGACATCATGGAGGCCAGCCAAGCATTCGGCATGGTGACCTTTGACCGACACCTGGTAGGATTGTATGAGGAGGGTCAAATCACCCAGGAAACCGCCATGGCATTTGCTTCCCAGAGAGGGATCGTCGGCCGCGGTATTGATTCCGTAAAAAGTGCGCGCGGGGAAACCACGACTGATATTGAAAAACTTGAACTTGATAGCGCTTACAACAAGGCGATTTAAGAAAAGGTACTTATGGACATCACATGCAATAGCTGTTCAGCTAAGTTTCGAATCCCTGATGAAAAGATTCCACGCGGGCGGGTCTCTTCTATTCCCTGTCCCAAATGCAAAACGCGGATTCCCCTGGATCCTGCAAAAAAATCTGCCGGGAGCGTGGCTGCCGAGCTAGAATCAAGCCAGAGCCAAGACTTTGACTTTGTCGAGAAGCCATTTGATTTTATGGAAGAGGAAGGTCTAACGGCCCTTTTGTGCGAACAAAATCCCCATGCCAGGCAAACCATCGAAGGTGCCCTGAATCTGATGGACTATCGGATCACGGTTGCGGAAAATGCACGGGACGCACTTAAACGATTGCGTTACCATGCCTATGATCTTATCGTCGTCAATGAGAGCTTTGACACCAATAATCCGGACGCCAACGGGGTACTGATCTACCTTGAACGGTTAAACATGTCAATTCGCCGCAATATTTTTGTTGCCATGATTTCCAACAGGTATCGCACCATGGACAATATGATGGCCTTTCACGACAGTGTCAATTTAGTTGTCAACATCAAAAACATTGAAGATGTCGGCAAGATACTGAGTCGTGGAATCACGGATAACCAGCTGTTTTACAATGTATACAGAGAAACTCTCAAAGAGACCGGCCGTGCCTAACCCCAAGGTTGGTGATAGGCCCTTATCCCTTTCGTTGTAATAGCCAGGCACAAAGTATATAGATTGATAAATACAGTACAGATATCGTTGATTGGTTGAGTGAGTTTATTAAGTTGATTGAGTATGTTGATTCTTCCTTTTACTTAATCAACTATTCGACCTAATCAACTCAATCAACTTCTTTTCCCTAATCAACCATTCAACCAGTAAACTATTCAATATAGATACTAAGCCCAGGGCCGTGCCATTTATGCACATAAAAAGTTGGATAGCATCTGGAATTTTATTAGCCGTATCTGACCTCTGACCTCAGTCCGCTGCCTTCTGCCTCCTGTCCTCTGCCCCATGCCCTGCGCCCTTTAGCCCAAGCTTCAGGCCCGTCACCTCATTTTCCGCAATCCGCATTCCCACTTCCGAATTCAATTTCCTATTCCCTCACTGTCTTTCACATTCATCAATGCATCCAGAATCTTGACAGTCGCAATGGTATTGGATACATCATGAACCCGAACGATATGGGCACCGTTCAATATCGCAGCTGCCACGGTGGCCTGGGTGCCGTTTTCCACAATGGGCAGGTCGGGTCGGATATCCTGCGCATGCGGGTCCTTAAGGATTTTGCGAATAAAGGCTTTGCGTGAAGTTCCAATTAGAATGGGTAGGTCGAGACGCGTAAAGGTTTGAAGATGCTTGATTAAAAGCAAGTTATGGGAAATCGTCTTGCCGAATCCGATTCCGGGATCCACAATTATCTTTGCACGGGAAACACCCTGATTTTCAGCCTTTTCAACGGCATCTTCCAGAAATGTAAGAATTTCTTCTAATAGATTTTCATAGCGAGGCAGGACCTGCATGGATTTGGGGTCACCCAGCATGTGCATCAGGATCAACGGGGTGCCCGATTCTGCAGCCAACATTGCGATGCCGGGGTCAACGCGCAGGGCCGACACATCGTTAATGATTGAGGCGCCGGCTTCCAGCGCACGGCGGGCAACCTCTGCTTTGGTGGTATCGATGGATATCGGCACCGGGATCCGTTGTGCCAGTTGTTCGATGACCGGTACGACCCGACGAATTTCTTCTTCGACGGTTATCGGTTCTGAAAACGGCCGCGTAGATTCCCCGCCAATGTCGATGACGGCAGCTCCCTCGGCTGCCAGCTTTTCACCTTGTGACACGGCCGCGTTGTGATCATAAAATCGTCCGCCGTCGGAAAAAGAATCCGGCGTTACGTTGACCACTCCCATGACGCAGGTCTGACGACCAAGCTCCAACGTGTGGCCCCGCCACGAAAAATGATATATTTTTCGGAGATTCATCAAGCCCAGAATCAATTTCCCATTGCTGAAAAATGGCGTTAATTCCGTTAATATAGACTCCGTTGAACAGGGCGACTGAAGAGGTTGATTGAGTTGATATACTCAATCAACTTAATAAACTCACTTAACCAATCAACGATATCTGATCAAGACGTTTCGGAAGCTGACTGGGGTTCCGGCTCGCTATCATCTAAGCTTTTTGAAGGGAGTTCAATGCCGGGCCTTAAGGACTGAATCAGTTCGTCCAATTCTTTGCCCAGGACGGTTTCTTTTTCAAGCAGCAATTCCGCCAGTTTATGAAGGATATCCACATTTTCGTTCAGCACATCCGTTGCGCGTTGATAGGCATCTTTGATCAACTTGTTGACCTCTTCGTCGATCTTTTGAGCAGTGGCTTCCGAATAATCCCTATGCTGGGCGATTTCCCGGCCGAGAAACACTTGTTCTTCACCTTTGGCATAAGACAAGGGGCCCAGAACTTCGCTCATGCCCCAGGTCCTTATCATTTGCTGCGCCATGCCGGTGGCCTGCTTGATATCATTGGAGGCACCGGTGCTGATTCGGTTGAAGATAATATCTTCGGCAGCCCGGCCGCCGAATGCGACCGCCAACTCGCTTTCAAGCTGATCCTTGAATTTGAAATCGCGTTCTTCCGGTAAAAACCAGGTAACGCCGGCAGCACGCCCTCTGGGTACGATGGTTATCTTATTAACAGCATCGGTTTCGGGTAAGAAGCGGGCAACCAGGGCGTGACCCCCCTCATGATAGGCTGTCACTTTGCGGTCTTCTTCCTTGATCACTTTCGATTTACGTTCCAATCCCATATAGACCTTGTCTTTAGATTCTTCAAAGTCCACCATCTCAATTTTTTCTTTTTCTCGTTTGGCGGCCAGCAAAGCAGCTTCATTGACCAGGTTTTCCAGATCGGCTCCGGAAAAACCCGGCGTCCCCTTGGCCAGAACCAATGGATTTACATCCGGGCCGATGGGGGTTTTTTTCATGTGCACCTTCAGAATCATTTCACGCCCTTTAATATCCGGCATAGATACAACCACTTGTCGATCAAAACGTCCCGGGCGCAGCAGGGCCGGATCGAGGACATCTGGCCGGTTGGTGGCTGATATCAGAATAACGCCTTCATTGGATTCAAATCCGTCCATTTCCACCAGAAGCTGATTCAGGGTCTGTTCTCTTTCATCATGTCCGCCGCCGAGACCCGCACCGCGATGACGGCCGACGGCATCGATCTCATCAATGAAGATGATACAGGGTGCATGTTTCTTTCCCTGAACGAACAGGTCGCGGACCCGGGAGGCACCGACACCGACAAACATCTCAACAAAGTCGGAGCCGCTGATGCTGAAAAAAGGAACACCGGCTTCCCCTGCAATCGCCCGGCCCAAAAGTGTTTTTCCGGTACCCGGGGGGCCCATCAAAAGTACTCCTTTAGGAATTCGTCCGCCCAAACGGGTGAATTTTTTGGGGTCCCGGAGAAACTCGACAATTTCTCCCAGCTCCTCTTTGGCTTCGTCAATGCCGGCCACGTCTTCAAAGGTAACTTTCTCCGATTGGTCGGTGGACAGGCGCGCACGACTTTTGCCGAACGAAAGTGCCTTGCCGCCACCGGCCTGCATCTGACGCATGAAAAAGATCCAGACGCCGATCAGCACCAGCATAGGGAACCATGACACCAGGACGGACATATACCAGGGATTTTCCGCCGGCGGCTTAGCGCTGATGGTAACCCCTTTCTTTCTGAGAATATTAATGAGATCATTGTCCGGGGGCGCATATATTTTCAAACGGTTGCGATTGGTATCCGTGACATACAGTTCCTGGCCTTGGATCACCACCTCGGCCACACGCTCATTTTCGACCATACTCAAAAACTCGGTATAGCTGATGCTGGTTTCTGCCATCCGCTGTTGACTGAAAAGGTTGTAGAGCATGACCATCATCAGGGTAATGACCAGCCATAACGCCAGATTTTTATAAAACGGATTCAAATGTGTTTACCTCCTGCTATAAAATAATTGACTATTGAAGATTGAAGATTGAAGATTTGTGGAAGTCGCTCTCCGAGGCGTAGGCTTACAACCCCTCCGAGCCGGAGGCTACGCTCTATCTATTCGATATTTTGATAATTTAAAGTATTCCTTAGATTTGGCTATGTTCGATCGACAAGATCAACTTTTTGCATTAGTATCTCGTATCTTGACTGAAATATCAACAGCCAATGTCCTGGGCCGTCGTGTGTGGCTATAGTTGTACAAGAAATTTAATCATTATCACACATTAAGCAAGCAAAAGTTCTGCCTTGAGGACCCGCCGGGTCTGGGGGCTGACTTTAACAGCATTGTCGATGCGATGACCGGCAATCCAGATAATATTTCCGCCACTCAGCAATAGAGGGCATATTCTGCGCTGTGCGGCGGGAATTTTATGATTGATAAAATATTTTTTTACTTTTTGAGTTCCGTTTACCCCCAGCGGGGAAAACCGGTCTCCCGGTCGGAGGTTGCGCACGAGGAGCGGGAACAGCAGCCGATCCAGATCGAAAAAAGCAACGTTCGCTTCGGTTTCCTTAATATCGGGCAAATCTTGGACATCGATCTCGCAAAGGTTAATTGAAACGTCGGCTTCCTTTATGAGCACGGTCCCCGCTGCAGGAATCGGATACTGATAGTCCGTCGAACATGTCTGAAATTTCCTGCAATTCTGTGATTTTTTAATATTACATCTTTTTTCGATGGTTACCTCGGCGTTGTTTCTCATCACCAGAATGCCATCGGGTAAATTCAAGCGGCCGCTAACCCGGTCTTTTTCAATTAGATTCAGGATAGCGTCTATATGCAACAGGGTGATGCGTTTCAGATCATTTTTAACGCCTTGTATTGCCTTCCTGATAACCCGCCTTTTGACCGCCTTGGGCAGTTGATTGAATCTGTGAAGGGCCAGAGTGATTTTTTGATCTGTCCTGGATGAGACGCATTGTTTTAACGCAGGTTTCAGAGCGTCATCGAACCATTGGTTTTCAGCCCGCATGATCTCCCCAAGCCGGCTGAGGGTTTCTATGATTCTTGGATTGTAAGCAGTTTGCAGCTCCGGAATTAAATGATGTCGAATTTTGTTTCGTATAAACGCCGGGTCGGTGTTGGAAGCGTCGGTAACAAACGGCAATTTTTTTTCGGCGAGGTATTTGATGATCTCTGCTCGTCTCAACCGAATCAGGGGACGTACGATCTTGTCCCCTCTGACCGGCGCGATGCCTGAAAGGCCCAACGGACCGCTTCCGCGCAGCAGATTGATGAGGACCAGCTCGGCATTGTCATCCCTGTGATGTCCCAAGGCAATTTTGTTGAACCCGTATTTGGAGGAGACTGCCTCAAAAAAGTCATAGCGAAGTCTTCGCCCTGCTTCTTCCAGTGAAAGGCGACGGCTTCGTTGATATGCAAGCACGTCTTTTTTTTCGGTATAAATCGGCATTTCCAGTTGACGCGCCAGAGCGATAACAAATTCAGCATCACGTTCGGAATCCGCGCCGCGCAAGCCGTGATTCAGGTGGGCGATTGCCAGGTGGAGGGAATATTCCGCTGCCAGTGTAAGCATGACATGCACAAGTGCAACAGAATCCGGACCTCCGGAAACAGCCACAAGTACCGCGTCTTCCCGGGTGACCATCCGGTGGTCTGAGATGGTCTGTCGAACGGTGTGCAGGACCTTTTTTTCGATAGGAATGCTATTCATTTTTTCATTTTACAAATTTTTCTTGCAAAAAGGCCATTATTGGTTAATCTTATTGTCGGTTGTGCTAGGCGGGGAGCTAGCGGTGCCCTTTACCCGAAATCCGCTTAATGCGGGGCTGAATTCCCGCCAGAGGATCTTATGCTGTAAACTCTTAAATCATTTCGATCGGACGCCACGCAACAGACGGTCATGAACCTCGTCAGGTCCGGAAGGAAGCAGCGATAAATGATGCGGTCCGTGTCGTGGATCGATCCCGGTCTGTACAATGATTTTAGGTTTGCAAAAAGATTCGACGGCGGGTGCACAACCATCTCGCCCCGTTTTGCGAAGATCAGTGCAGACTAAGAAAAAAATCACGCCATTTCCTTTACAATACCCCGTTATTACCTCCTTGACAACGTTTCAATTTGTCTTACTTTTCAGGTCGATAAACAGAACTCAAAACCCATGGGAGTGGATGACGTCGCATGTCGGAAAAAAAGACAATTAAGATTGAAACTGGCTCTAAAAAGGTTAAAAGCAAGGAAAACGAACCGGAACAGACCACGCCGGACGAGCAAACTATCAATGGCGAAGAGGACCCGATGAAAGCTCTGGAAGCCAAATTCGAGGCCAAAGAAAAGGAAGCCGAGGAGAATTACGATCGCCTTTTAAGGTTGTCGGCGGAGTTCGAAAACTACAAAAAGCGCTCTTCCCGGGAAATAGAAGAGTTCAGAAAATTTGCCAACCAATCTCTTATAAAAGAAATGCTTTCCGTGGTAGACAACCTGGAATTGGCCATGAACTCAACCAACGGCCACAAGGCCATCGACAAAGACTTGCTACAGGGGCTTGAAATGACCCACAGGGAGATATTGAAAGTCTTTGAAAAATTTAATGTCAAACCCATCGATGCCAAGGGTCAGCCGTTTGATCCGACATTCCACGAAGCGGTTATGCAAGAAGAAACCAATGATTATGCTAAAAATACGGTTATCAATGAAATGCAAAGAGGCTACATGATCCATGACAGATTGCTGCGGCCTTCTATGGTGGTGGTTGCCAAACCCAGAGAAGAGAAAGACAGTGAAAACCCAGATAGAAATGATTGAATATTCAATTCCCCGATAAATCGGGATTCACAATTTGCTACAACCGGCTAGTCCGGATTATGTTAAGGAGGAATAGAACATGTCAAAGGTAATTGGAATCGATCTTGGAACCACGAATTCATGCGTGGCGGTTATGGAGGGAACAGAGGCAAAAGTGATCACAAATCCGGAAGGTGGTCGCACAACTCCATCAATTGTTGCCATTAATGAGAGTGGCGAGAGATTGGTAGGCCAGATCGCAAAACGGCAGGCAATCACAAACCCCGAGAGTACGGTATTTGGTGTCAAGCGGCTGATTGGTAGAAAATTTGGATCCAAACAGGTACAGGATGATATCAAAATACTGCCCTTCAAAATCGAACAAGCCAGCAACGGCGATGTAAGGATCAATCTAAAGGGAAAGCAGCACAGTCCCGCGGAAATATCCTCTTATATTCTGGCCAACATTAAAAACACGGCCGAACAATATCTGGGCGAAAAAGTGACCGATGCCGTTATCACCGTGCCGGCCTATTTTGACGATAGCCAGCGCCAGGCCACCAAAGATGCCGGAAAAATTGCAGGACTGAATGTCCTCAGGATCATCAACGAACCCACTGCTGCTTCGCTGGCTTACGGGTTGGACAAAAAGAAGGAAGAAAAAATCGCTGTTTTCGATCTCGGGGGCGGCACCTTTGATATCTCGATACTTGAAATTGGCGAAGGCGTGTTTGAAGTAAAAGCGACCAATGGCGATACACATCTGGGCGGCGAAGATTTCGACCTGAAGATGATCGATTATCTGGCCGATGAGTTTAAAAAGGATCAGGGTATTGATCTAAGAGGCGACAAGATGGCGCTACAGCGTTTGAAAGAAGCCGCTGAAAAAGCTAAAATGGAGCTTTCCACTTCAATGGAAACCGATGTGAACCTGCCATTCATTACGGCCGATGCCAGCGGCCCCAAACACCTCAACATCAAGATCACCAGGGCCAAGCTGGAGTCCTTGGTGGGCTCATTGCTGGACAAGCTCGAAAATCCCTGTCGAACCGCTCTTAAAGACGCCGGGTTGTCGCCGGGGGAAATCGATGAAGTTATCCTAGTCGGCGGTATGATCCGTATGCCGGCGGTTCAGGAACGGGTCAAAAAAATATTCGGCAAGGAACCCCACAAAGGTGTAAATCCCGATGAAGTCGTTGCCCTTGGCGCTGCCATTCAGGGCGGTGTTCTCATGGGCGACGTCAAAGACGTCTTGTTGCTGGATGTGACACCGTTGTCTCTGGGGATTGAAACCCTTGGCGGTGTCATGACCCGGCTGATTGAAAAAAACACCACCATACCGACCAAAAAGAGCCAAATTTTTTCTACGGCAGCGGACAGCCAGCCGGCAGTATCCATCCATGTCCTCCAGGGAGAACGGGAAATGGCCGCGGGCAACAAGACCCTGGGACGATTTGAGCTGGTTGGGATCCCGCCTGCACCGCGGGGGATTCCGCAAATCGAAGTTACCTTCGACATCGATGCCAACGGAATTGTGAACGTGTCGGCCAAAGATCAGGCCACCGGAAAGGAACAGTCCATTCAGATTACCGCGTCATCCGGTTTATCCCAGGAGGAAATCGACAACCTGGTAAAGGATGCTGAAATGCACGCCGACGAGGATAAGAAGAAAAGGGAACTGGTGGAGGCCCGCAATTCAGCCGATGCGATGATCTATTCCACTGAAAAATCCGTCAAGGAATTGGGAGAGAAAGTCGACAGTGAAACGAAAAGCAAGGTGGCAGATGCCATATCTGCTCTAAAAAAAGCCATGGAGACAGAAGATGTGGCTGAAATCAAAAGGCTCAGTGAAGAATTGACCAATGCCTCCCACAAACTGGCGGAAGCCATGTATCAGCAGGCCTCAGCAGGGCAGCAACAGGCAGATGCCGCCGGAGGATCGGCGGATCAACCCGGTGGGGCAGCCCCCGAGGAAGACGTCGTTGATGCGGATTTTGAAGAGGTGAAAGAAGACGACAAAAAGTAAATTCCGAAAAATCAGCGACCACTAACAGAGCTGAGGGTTATGAGGAAAGTCCCTGGTGGGGACTGGTCTTTGCTGGAGGTCGCTGATTTGTAAATGGAGGCAACCGATGGAAGTGAATAAAGTTCTGTGGCCCACCGATTTTTCAAGCAGCGCGGAAAAAGCGCTACCCTACGTAACTGACCTGACCCAAAAATATCAAGCGGAAATCCATGTTCTTTATGTTATCGAAGATATTGCCCATCACGAATCGTGGTACGGAGAATTTGACAAAGCCCGGGTAGACAAACTGATGGAGCGGGCAAATAAAGTGGCCAATGAACGACTGGGTCAGGTTTGTGATAAGTATCTGGATGGATGTCCATTGTATATCAAGCACGTTGCCGTCGGCGATCCGGCCCAGGAAATTTTGAAGTTGATTGACGAAGAAAATGTAGACATGGTGGTGATGGCCAGCCAGGGTGCCAAAGGAAATTTTCGCTTTGGCAGTGTCACCGAAAAGGTATTGAAAAATTCAAAGGTTCCCGTGACGACGATTCCGGTAGATGGGGATTAGGGAAGATGAGAAGATGTGAAGTGCGGAAGTTGGGAAAATGGGAAGTTGCTATTAATACGGTGAAAATTTCGAGGAATAGCAAGGAAAGTGGCTGATAAAATAAGAAGTGCTAGGGACCTTGAAGTCTATAAAATAGCATTTAATGCTGCGATGGAAATCTTTCAACTAACAAAGAATTTTCCTTCTGAAGAACGTTATTCGCTTACTGATCAGATACGGAGAGCTTCGAGATCTGTATGCTCAAATCTTGGTGAAGCATGGAGAAAAAGACGATATCGTGCTGTATTTACTAATAAACTTACTGATGCTCAACAAGAAGCCTCTGAAACGCAAACCTGGTTAGATTTTTGCCTGGCTTGTGAATACATAAATCAACAGACATTCGAAAGGCTTGACCGGGAATATGAAAAAATTCTCGGAATGCTAAATACCATGGAAATAAAAGCCGACAAATTTTGTTTTCCAAATAAGAGATAGAATGCCTATACTCCAAATTTCCTACATTCTCAACCTCCCATCTTCCCACCTTCCCACTTCGCTACGCTCCCCATAATCTTAACTCCGCATTCCGAATTCAAACACCTCCACCTGGCGTAAGCCCAACCATCACCCTCCCGATGTCTGGGGAAACGCCGTGTTGCTATATAGATACTCCATCTTTTCCTTATGTTTCAACTCCTCGTTGGCCATCTTCAGCAGCATCGTTTTTAATTCACTGTCGGCGTGCATCCCGGCAAGTTCCTTATAGAACAGGTGTGATTTGGCTTCTCGGTGAGATGCGATCAAATAAACTTCCTGGCTGCCCGATTCTTCGTCGATTTCCGGTTCTTCTAGATATTCAGCGATTTTGTAATCGACAACATCAGCCATTCTTAAAGCATCTGAACCAAAATTTCCCGCACGGTAGCCGACTAAAAATTCTTTGTGTTTTATTTCTTCTTTGGCAATAAACTCGACGGTGTCCCTCACACTCTCATCTTGCACCTTATGGTAGATATCCATATAAAAGTCATAGGCCACCACCTCCCTTTGAATTGCCATATCAATTATTTCAGCAAATGTTTTTTCCATCTCCGGACCTCCTTTTATAAATCTTTGTTTTGATGTAACGTATAGCAGGATTTCCAAAAATGCAATATTCAATCGAAAATCTTCAATGAATAGGGGTGACCAATGAAGAAAAACCCAAACCCTACCTTAATATTGAAAAAGAATCGGATTGCGGGTTGCGAGTTGCGGGTTGCAAGCAAAAGGGCAGAGCGCATGGGGCATAGGGCATAGAGTAAGACAGCGCTTATTGGAAGGTGCGGGAGTTTCCAGGGAGTTGCATAAATGAACTATCCATGCTATTTGTTTTCCAGCGTCTATCATCTGATCCTCTGTTTATTGGCCTCTGATATCAAGTTGCGGGTTGGGTGTTGGATGTATTTTTCCGCGAAACGGCCAAACATCTTTTCGTCTGCATGTTTCTATGGGGGTCCGTGGCTGATAATTTTTCCGATATAGGCTGCAGAGCACCAAACGCCTAACCCGCAACTCGCAATCCGACAGCCGAACCAAACGTCAAACTTAGCATTCTACCAGTCAAATTGCGAGCCAATCTATGTTTTCGAATAAAAAGGAACGGGTCCATTGGAAACCATCGCTTTGAGCATTGACGGCAAGAGAATCATCTGTTCTGCCGAATCGAGTATTTTGGAGGCTGCTGAACAAAATGGCATCAAAATTCCCAGACTCTGTCACCATCCGGAGTTAAAACCGGTCGGCGCCTGTCGCATGTGCCTGGTGGAAGATGAAAAAACCGGACGACTCATGGCTTCCTGTGTGACCCCCGCAGCCCCGGACATGGTTCTTCAAACCGCCAGCCCCCGCATCATCAAACATCGTCGCAACATTGCCCGCCTGATGATTGCCGAACATCCCGAATCCTGCATTCTCTGTAGTAAGGGAAACCACTGCCAGCTGCGATGGGTTGCGGCCCAATTGGGGGTGGGTGAGACGAATCTTTATCACATGCCCAATTACAAACCCTATGAAGAGGCAAATCCGTTTATCATCAGGGATCTGAGCAAGTGTATCCTTTGCGGTAAATGCATCCGGGCAGATCATGAACTGGTGGCGGTCGGGGCCATCGATTATAATATGCGCGGTTTTAAATCCCGTCCCGCCACTGCTCATGAATTGGGATTGGAGCAGTCAAGCTGCACATTTTGCGGGACTTGCGTGAGTATGTGCCCGACCGGCGCGCTGTCTGCCAAAAATACCCGTTACGTGAGCGGTCCCGAGCAGGAATCGATCTCCATCTGCGGTTTTTGTTCCGTCGGCTGCAGTCTGGCCATGGGCGTCGCGGACAACCGTATTGTCGAGGTCAACCCGGCCCAACTGCCTCAGAGTGTAAACGGTGCGACCCTGTGCGTCCGGGGACATTTCGCCCATGACTTTCTGAATTCGCCCCGGCGATTAAGCGGTCCCATGGGCCGCAAAGACGGCAACCGGGAAAATGACGAACCGGTTCCCATCTCCTGGGATAGCGCGTTTGAATTAATTGCCCATCGGTTGATGGCGATTAAATCGGCGTACGGCCCGCAAAGCGTTGCATTTTTGGGCTCATCCAAATGTACCAACGAAGAAAATTACCTCTTTCAAAAAATCGCCCGGGTTCTGATGGGCACCAATAACATAGACAATGGCGGCTACCTATCCGGACAATCCCTGCTGAAGGTATTTGATGAAAAAACGGGTGGCGGATATCGTAAAAACCGGCTTGCCGATCTCGAAAAAGCGGACGTCATTTTAATCCTGGGGGCGGATCCCAGTCATTCTGTCCCGGTTGTGAGCTATTATCTCAAACGAGCGGCCAGACAGGGCATTCCGTTGATCGTGGTGGATCCCCGAAAAACGGAGCTGGCATCCATCGCATCCATCTGGCTTTCCATCAAGCCCCAAACCGATCTCGAACTGGTCAACGGCCTGGCGGCGCTGCTTCACGAAAAAAAGGCCTACGATTCTTCATTTCTAGACCAGTACACGGAGGGTTTCAGGCTGTTTCGGTACCGCCTGTCGTCCCTCGATATGAAAAAAATCAGCCGCCTGACCCATCTGGATATGGCCGCCCTGGACAAGACGGCTGAGTTATTGAAAAGGAAAAAAGTAGCCATTGTCGTTGGACACGGTGTCATCCAGCAACAGTATGGGGCCCATACCCTGGGCGCGATCCTCAATCTATCCCTGCTATCCGGAAGCCTCGGTTGTGCCGGGGCAGGAATCTATGTCCTCGCCAAAGAAAACAATCAGCTGGGGGCCATGGACATGGGGGCGGTGCCGGATCTTCTTCCCGGTCGACAACCCATCGGTAATCATGCCGCCAGGAAAATATGGGAGAAAAACTGGAAGATCAATGTTTCGCCGGACCCCGGACTCAACTTGGTGCAGATGATCGAGGCGGCTGAACAAGGAAATTTGAAAGCGCTGTACATAATGGGTGAAAATCCACTGCGTGCGATGCCGCAGCCCGACCGGGTGAAAAACGCGCTTAAAAATTTAGAGTTCATCGTGGTGCAGGATATTCTCAACAGCGAAACGGCCAGGATTGCCGATGTTGTCCTGCCGGCTGCGGCGATCAGTGAAAAGGCGGGATCCGTTACCAATTTAGAAGGCAGAATTCAATCTTTCAACGCGGTGACGTCGCCCCCGGGTAAAGCCAAGCCGGATTGGGAAATACTCGATCTGCTGTCAGCCAAGCTCGGAGATACGAATCCTTATGGATCTTTTGAAAAGATACGGCAGGAAATTCAACAGCTCGTCCCGATGTACGCTTCGCTGAACGGTGCGGACCACACCTGGCTCCAAACGACCAGCGACAAAGCCCTTTTTGCGGTGGAGGGCGCCGACGGCTTGATCAGCTTTTATCCGCTGGTTTCCACGGAAGATGAGCCGGCTGATAGGAACTATCCGTTTACGGCAATTGTTGGATCGCAGAGATACCATCTGGGAAGCGGCACCAGAACACAGGCATCGGATCGTATTCAGGGGGTTGACTGCATGGGAAAATTGGAAATTTCGCCGCAAGACGGTGTGCGTCTTAACCTGGAGAATGATGATATTATTATAGTACGCTCGAGATTTGGAGACCTAAAGAGAAAATTACGCCTTAAAAATGCAATACCCCAGGGTCATATTTTTATAGCGACCGGGGTTAACGACAATGAGGCCATGGGCCTTTTCAGCCTGTCGGACATGACTAAGCCGGGCTCGCCGGGTTGGAAGACATGCGCGGTGCAATTGGAGAAGGAATAGGGCAAAAGGTGCAAGGCGAAAGACACAAGGCACAGAGTAACAACCGATTGGTAAAAGGCACAAGGCGAAGGGCGCAGGGTAAAAAGGGCAGGGCGCAAGGCCAAAAGGCGCAGGGCATAGAGTGAAAATTAACGAAGGACGAGTGACGAACTAATGGGTTTCAGATGTCAGGTTTCGGCCCGCCCTGGTGCGATATGACGTATTACTATTGTTCACCGAAGAAGATCTCAATAATGTCTTATCATCCAGGTTCATGTAAGGTTCGGTCTGGGCCAGGGGTGTCAGGGAGGCGAGTCGCATACTCCTAAAATCTTATGAAACTACACCAAGTTAACCGCGAACCGCAGAATATCGAATGTCGAATATCGAATGTCGAAGGGTGGGTTCGCTTCGCTCAGTCATTTTTTATAAAATGGACCGAATACCTTACTTCGACATTCGATATTCATTATTCGATATTTGATATTCTCTTTTTCAGAGTTTCTTTTTTTGATCAGACTGGCCGTTTTTGTGGCTAGAGTCAGCGCTGAACACTGACACCTGAAACCTAACGTCCTTTACAACATAATGTTCAACATTACCGATAATGACCTAACGTTCCTTACACAGACTACAGAGGCACCAAGATGCAACCACCTGAGATTGACTTGACGAAACTCGATGGGATCATTGAACGACACAAAAGTGGGAAATGGGAACTTATCCCCCTGCTCCAGGACGTCCAGGAAACGTTCGGCTATGTGCCCCCGGAAACGATTGAGCCGATCGCCGCGGCCCTCAATCTGTTCCCGTCCCAGGTCCAGGGAGTTATTACATTTTATGCCGGTTTCTCGTTAAAACCAAAGGGTAAATACGTCTGCAAAGTATGCCGGGGCACCGCCTGCCATGTCAAGGGCAGCCGCAGCATCCTGCGATTGATGAAGCAGGAGCTGGGGCTCGAGGAGGGTGAAACCAGCCCGGATTACCAGTTCACCCTGGAAACCGTGGCCTGCCTGGGTGCCTGTTTTCTGGCCCCGACCATGATGATCAATCGTGATTATTTCGGTAAACTTTCTCCAACCAAAATGACCAGTGTTTTGGGAGAGTAC
>JARFPZ010000668.1 GCA_029288035.1 Desulfosarcina sp. | reverse complement strand
CAAAAAAATCGTCTATTTGGGTACATTTGGAGTTTTATCAACCGTTTGTCTGACGTTATTTGTAGTGCTCAATTTTTTCGTCAATCAACCACTCAAAAAGGTAATAAAAGCGACCAAAGGCATCGCTCAAGGAAATTTCCGCAAACTGGATGTCAGCCGAAACGACGAAATCGGTCAGGTGGTTTATGCCTTTAATTCCATGGTAGATAGCTTGAATAGTCAGGCCAAGGAAGTTACAAATCTTATCGGCGCGTTAAGTGAATCCGAACAACGGTATCGGATTCTTTTCGAAAGTGCGGTTGAAGGGATACTCGTAACTGAAATTAAGACAAAAAAATTCAAATATGCCAATCCCGCCCTGTGCAAGATTTTAGGGTATTCTGAAAAAGAGTTCGCACAGATGACCTTATTCGATATATACCCCAAGGACAAATTGGAATCTGCGGTATCTCAATTCGAAACCATGACGAAAGGCGGTAAAATCCTGACATCGGACGTTGCGTGTTGTCGCAAGGACGGTACGATCATTTACGCGGACATAAAAGGTACAAAGATTTTGGTTGATCAAACAGAATGTATTCTGGGTCACTTCACAGACATAACGTCACGTAAACTGGCAGAGGATGAAAATAGAAAGTTACAATTACGGCTTCAGCGCGCCGAAAAAATGGAAGCCCTTGGCGTGCTTGCCGGTGGCGTCGCCCATGATCTCAACAATGTTCTATGCGGGTTAGTGAGCTATCCTGAATTTCTATTGCTGGATCTTCCCAAAGACAGTCCACTGCGGGACCCCATTTTAACGATAGAAAGCTCAGGGAAAAAAGCCGCTGCAATTGTTCAAGATCTGCTGACCCTGGCACGACGGGGAGTTGCTGTCACTGAAGTGACCAACCTCAATGACGTGATTTCGGAATATTTAGGATCTCTTGAATTTGAAAAGCTTAAAAAATTTCATCCGAACACTGAAATTGATGTAAATTTGAACGAGGATCTATTTAACATTACCGGCTCACCCGTGCATCTTTCAAAAACGGTGATGAACCTGGTCTCCAATGCTGCAGAGGCCTCACCGGATGGCGGCCATATAATCATATCCACCAAAAACCAGTATGTGGATCAAATAATCAGCGGTTATGAAGACGTCATGGAAGGCGATTATGTCGTATTGACGGTGGCCGACCAAGGCATAGGAATTTCTGCTGAGGATAAAGAAAAAATCTTCGAACCTTTTTATTCAAAAAAAGTAATGGGGAGAAGCGGAACGGGGTTGGGGATGGCGGTTGTGTGGGGAAGTGTCAAGGACCACAAAGGATATATCAACGTGGTCAGTGAAGTGGGAAAGGGAACAAAATTTATACTTTATTTTCCTGTAACGAGAAAAGAAACAGAAAAATGCGATGCAGATATCTCTATTGAAAAGCTCCTCGGAAAGGGCGAGAAAATATTGGTGATTGATGATGTGCGCGAGCAAAGAGACATTGCGTCCATGTTGTTGACCAAACTAGGATATTCGGTGGCCACCGTCTCAAGCGGTGAAAAGGCAGTCGAGTATATGAAAACAGCATCGGCCGATCTGCTGATTCTGGACATGATTATGGATCCGGGAATTGACGGACTCCAAACTTACAAGGATATTCTTGAACTGCATTCGGGACAAAAAGCGATTATCGCAAGTGGCTTCTCTGAAACAGACCGCGTCAAGGAAGCACATAAACTGGGGGCAGGGCAATATGTGCGAAAACCCTATGCACTAAAACAATTGGGAATGGCGGTGAAAAGCGAACTCCGCAACCAGTCTTTTCAGACCCCCTCTGCAAACCATCCTGGATTAAATACGGATACGAACGTTTGTTACTCTTGATTATTTCTTGCTCATTGGGTATCATCCGCTTATTTTTTCTAAGAGCCTAAGCTTTTCCGAGACTTCGCTCAGAAAAAATGGCCGCTGCGGGGACGTAGCGGCACTGATTATCTATAAACGCAACTTATAGGTTTCAGGTGTCAGCGAGTTGAGGCGTCAAATCCTGAACACTGACACCTGGCACCTTCATTTCAACACCAGCCGGCCCCCCCGGGGCAAAAAGGAGGCTTAAATGAAAGTGACCATCAACAAGCAATGCATGGGCGACCGCAACTGCAACAAGCTTTGTCCGGAAGTTTTCGAATACGACGAAGATCAGCTGCTGTCCATTGTCAAGTTTGACGAAATCCCCGAACAATACAAAGATCTGGTACGGCAGGCAGCCGACGAGTGCGTGCCGGAAGCCATTGATATTGAAGAGTAAAGGGAGATGAACCCCCCATTTAGGATCTATTTATTGACTTCATATCATGTTTGCGAATGATTTATGCCATAGCCAGATTGAATATTTTAGAAATGCTATCGCATTTAAATTGAAAAGACAGAGCGAAGCGATACAACATATCTTCAATCTTCAGTCTTCAATCTTCATTTCCGGCTTGTCCGGGTTGGGTTAATGCTGGTGATGTATCGATGAGCATAACCATTACCGCCTGTACGATGGATTGTCCGGATGCCTGTTCCCTGATAGTGGGCCGGCGAGAAGACAATCGAATTACATTGCGGGGCAACCCGGACAGTCCGTTTACCGCCGGGTTCACC
>JARFPZ010000610.1 GCA_029288035.1 Desulfosarcina sp. | reverse complement strand
GCTGGCCGAGCGTTACAACAGCATCACCCTGGAGCCGGACAAGCTCAAGATGATCGACCGCTTCGTGGCCGACAGCCGGGCGGTGGCGTTGAACCACACCGCCGGGCTTTCAACCCCCCAGCAGGTCTTCATGTCGCTGCTTTCGCTGTTTTGTCTGATGGACAAGGACGACGCCTACAAGAAGGCAGCCCAGGATCTGGTCGCGCGGCGCTACAACAGCCTTTACGAGGCACTAGGCATTCCCCAGCCGGCCGACCCGAATGCCGCCCACTACTACACTGAAATCGACATCCGTCAGGTGGCCGCAGCGGCCTACAACCAGGAGCTGGCCGATTGGATCGACCAGAACATTCACCCGCTGGATTTCGTCTTCCGGCTGGCCGACGAGGAGGAAGTCGTGCTCATGCCGGGCGGCGGCTTCGACGGACCCAAGAGCTCAGTGCGGGCCTCGCTGGCCAATCTCGACGATGCGGCCTACACCGCCATCGGCAAGCGCACGCGCGAATTGGTGGACGAATACTACCATCGTTGGAAGGCCGAGCAAAAATAGGAAAGAAGCAGCTTTGGAATCCCAGATATACTGGATCGGCATGGCCGGAATCGTTGCTTTCACGGTGAGTGCTGTGCTCACCGTGCTCCCTAAAGGGACCAATCTATTCAGCGCCTCCGTCTTCGGTATCATCACGGCGATTGGCGGCGGTACCGTGAGAGACGTGATCCTGGACGTGCCGGTCTTCTGGGCCGTCGATTTGAACTACATCTGGGTTAGCCTCGGCGCGAGCCTGGCGGTGTTCATATCGCAAAATTTCTTCACCCGCAAACATATTTACAGCTCGATATTGTATCTTGACGGTTTCGGCGTTGCGCTGTTTGCGATCGAAGCGGCGGACAAGGTCTGGCATCTGGCGTTCGGCCGGCCACTCGCTCCGATCATCCTGGGCATCGTTACGGCCATCGGCGGCGGCCTGATTCGCGACGTGCTGGCGGGACGTCAGACCCTGCTGATGGGCCGCGAGCTCTACGCCATACCGGTGCTTCTCGGGTGCACGCTCTACGTCGCCTTGCTGGCGCTTCTCCCGGCATTCCGGATCTACGGTGCGGTCGTATGTTGCCTGTGCATCTTCGGGCTGCGTGCAGCAGCCATCCACTGGGATCTCAGCGTTCCAGAGTGGCTGGCCATGAAGCCCAAGTCGGGGTGATGGGAGGAAAGAACCGAAAAGACTCACGCGAACATCGAACGTTGAATTGGAAATGATGAAGAAGCAGAAGAATTAATTAAGATATTTGCTAAAAGTATCAAACCTGCTCAAAAGAAACAGAAATAGTAAATAAATGAATGGCGTTTGAGTACAATGCCGCGGACGGATGAAACACATACTCGTCCTCGAGAAACAGGAGATTATGGATAAGGAAGCCGATGACGCATGAATCACTCGAACCAACCACAAGCCGAACAACCTTCAGCCATCGTTGATGAAAAAGGCCCTTGGCCGGTTGTTACCCGGCGTGTTTTTCATTCGGCGGATGGACGCAAGCAAGTCTGGAGTTCGCGACACCATCGCAAAAGCCTACTGATTCGCGCCGCCGTTGAGGCAGAAGGAATTGCGCTGACCCTGTTGCGCTGCCTCTGGATGCCAGGGCGGTTAAACTGGTGGATCGGCGCCATCTTCGCCTTCGGCTCGCTGTTCTTCGCGTGGGCCAGCATTCTATTTTTGGCGCCGACGCTTGCGAAGGCATTGTCGTTGGATACAGCGGGGGTCAATGCAATCTATTTCGCGGGTTCGATCCCATTTACGATCGCTGCCTATCTCCAACTGTTTCAAGCGGCCAATGCAGGTGATTTTATTGATGACGGCACGCGGTCGCCACGGCGCCCCAAGCTTTTTGGTTGGCGACCCCACGACATCGGCTGGCTAAGTTGCGCGCTACAGTTCGCGGGAACGATTTTGTTCAACTTCAACACCTTCGACGCGATGATCCCCTCGCTCACGTGGTTTCAAAAAGACCTTGTGATCTGGGGACCCAACATATTCGGCTCCATCCTATTCCTGGCGTCCGGTTACATGGCCTTCATCGAAGCATGTCATGCCCACTGGGCCTGGAAACCAATGAGCATTTCCTGGTGGCTGGTGTTCAATAATCTGCTGGGTTGCATCGGTTCATGCTGGCGGCACCGTTTTCCATCGTCTTGTCGGGACCGGAAAACGCCTGGACCGCGACTCTCTCCGTCCTGTTCACGCTGATAGGGGCGTGCCATTTTTTTATCGGTTCGGTGCTAATGCTGGTCGAAGAGATTTCTCCAGGCGAACGTTAATCCATGCCGGAAGCAACACGCTAGTGCTGGGCTACACCGTCAGCTACGCGATTTCCAATGTGCTGCTGACCTTTCTCGGGCCGGTGATCGTTTTTACGGTTTGAGTGTAACATTTAGAAATTATGACTATAATTTACCTAATCAACCATTAAACCAGTAAACTATTAAACAAGGTCTGTAACTAAAGAAAAAGGAGTACATCATGAGTAATTTAGTAGTAATCGGTTTTGACGACGAACACCAGGCGTTTGAATTGCGTGCGACCCTGGCGAAACTTCAGAAAGAGTACCTCATCGAAATGGAAGATGTGGTGGTGGTGACCAAAGACGACAAGGGCAAGGTCAAGCTGCACCAGGCGGTCAACCTGACCGCCGCCGGTGCGATGGGAGGGACCTTCTGGGGGATGTTGATCGGCATGATTTTTCTCAACCCGCTTGCGGGCGCTGCCATCGGCGCCGGCGCCGGAGCTCTTTCGGGCAAACTCCGTGATATCGGTATCAGCGATGATTTTATGAAGGAACTCGGGGAGACGTTCCAACCGGGAACCTCCGCTCTCTTTGTCCTGGTGCGTAAAGCCACCCCGGACAAGGTCTTGGAGGGACTCAAGGGATTCAAGGGCAAGGTTCTCAAGACGTCGCTCACAAAGGACAAGGAAGAGGAGCTGCGGGAAGTTTTGGAGCAAGCCTAAATGCACTTTTTTTCTGTATTCACACTAATGACACTGGTGCATATACTGATCATCATCGGCGTGTCCTACCGGGTCATTCAGGTGCGACTGCCGGTGGCAGTATCTTTAGCCTGGCTGATTTTGGTGTTCTTCCTGCCTCTGGCGGGTGCAATTGCCTATCTTGTTTTGGGTGAAAAGCGTTTGGGGCATAAATTTGCGACCCGGGCCCAAGAGATTAAGGGGCGCTATGACAGCTGGCTGAGGGAGCTGCCACCGGAAATTCGATCCGATCCCCGGCGGCTGAGTCCGGTGGCCCAGTCTATCAATCTCCTGGCGCAAACGACTGAACATATCCCGGCCTTGTCCGGCAACCGGCTCCAGCTGCTGGATGCGGCCGAACCGATTCTGCACGCCCTAATCAGCGACATCGACCGTGCCAAAAGATTTTGCCACCTGGAGTTTTACATCTGGGCTGAAGGCGGTGCGGCGGACGAGGTGGCAGCCGCCCTACTGCGCGCGTCCGGCCGCGGCGTGATCTGCCGGGTGCTGCTGGATGCCGTCGGAAGCGCTCAATTTCTGAAGGGCTCTCTGGTAGAGCAGCTGAGAGCAGGTGGCGTCGAAGTGGCCTTTGCCCTGCCGGTCAGCTCGTTCAGTGTGTTCAAGGTACGACCGGATCTGCGGTTGCATCGGAAAATCGTCGTCATCGATGATACGGCCGGTTATACCGGTAGTTTCAACATGGTGGACCCCCGCTTTTTCAAACAGGATGCCGGCGTCGGCGAGTGGGTCGATGCGATGGTGCGCCTCAAGGGGCCGGGCGTCCTGGCGCTGAATGCTCTTTTCCGGTGGGACTGGGAAGTGGAGACCGGGCGGGATATGGACGTGCCGGCCGAAAGTGAAGACCCCTACAACGTCCTCCAACCCGGTGAGAAGAACGTGCAGGTAATCCCCTCCGGCCCGGGTATGACCGGCAGCGGTATTTATCAACTGCTGCTGATGTCCATTTATTCCGCCCGGCAGGAAATTGTTATGACCACGCCCTATTTCGTACCTGACGATGCGGTCACCACGGCCCTGTTGACGGCGGCCGAGCGCGGCGTCAGAGTAACGATCATTGTGCCGGAACGCAACGATTCGCGATTGGTGCACTATACCTGTCGGTCCTATTTCGATGGCATGCTGGCCGCCGGAATCCAAATTTTCGGATTTAAAGGCGGGCTGTTGCACACCAAAAGTGTTGTGGTTGACCGGGAAATTGCGTTGTTTGGATCTGTCAATCTGGATGTCCGCAGTTTCTGGCTTGATTTTGAGGTCACCCTTGGTGTTTATGACCCGGATTTTGCGGGGCGGCTTTTGGCCCTGCAAGATACGTATATTCAAGACTCAACATCTGTGGATCAGCAAACCTGGGAGCAGCGGCCGAACAAGGAGCGCTTTTTGGAAAACCTGGCACGGCTCGCCAGCCCGCTACTGTAACATAGTTTGGGAATTAGTAGATATATTTATATGCATCGATCTTTGGTTTATGGGAAAAATCCGACTTAACGAATTTTAGACGGAAGATAGAATAATAACTGAGTTCACACAATGGGGGCCAAAAATGAGAAAACGTATTTTGGGAAAATATACAAAATTAAGCTTGGTGATGATTTTTTGGGGATGCATATTCGCAGTAATGAGCCATGCTGAATCGGGCATTAAGCTGTGGACAAGTCAAACAGTTTACGTTCCGATATACTCCAGTATTTTTGTGAGGGGAGAGAAAGTTTCTCTTAATCTGTCGGCAAATGTGATTGTTAGAAATACGGATTCAGCAAATTCGATACAAATTACAGACGTCATTTACTAGAATTCTGAAGGCGAATTGATAAAAAGCTACCTGAATTCTCCGAAAAAACTAAAACCCATGGCGTCAACATATTTTCTCATTGAAGCGGCGGAGGATAAAGGCGGGTGGGGATCAAACTTCATTATCAAGTGGGAATCCGTAAATAAAGTTACACAACCACTAATCGAAGCCATTCATTCGGGACAGCGAGGAACCGGAATCTATTCATATGCTATCAGGGGATGGCCGATTGAAGGGGTACATGAGTAAAATCTCATGGACAATTCGTTCAAAAATTTTTAGCGCTTACAACAGGTGCCGAAATTACAGTACTTAAATTACATGGCATCCAATAAATTCAGGTGTGTCAGGATCTTTTCCGTGAGGGGGGCCTTCGGCTTAAAATAAGAGGCTACGATTGTGGAACTATCATCAATTCTTATAAGTTTGGTATTTATCCTGGGGGCAACGGCCATATGCGTCATCTTGTTTGAGCGTCTCGGTTTCGGGTCCGTGCTGGGCTTTATCGTTGCCGGGATCATTATCGGGCCGCACACCCCGGGACTCGTTGCCGGCCAAAACGTGAGCGACCTGCAGAACGTGGCAGAGCTCGGTGTGGTTCTATTCTTGTTCACGGTCGGCCTTGAGATGCTTCCCCGCAAGGTTTGGGCGATGCGTCGGTTGCTTTTCGGTTTAGGCTCGGCGCAGATGCTGGCGACGGCGGCGATTTTGGGTGTCTATTTAGTATTTTTGGTCAAGGTGCATTGGCAAACGGCGATCATACTGGGTTTTGGCTTTGCCATGTCATCCACTGCCATCATTATGACAACCCTGCAGGAACGCGGGGCGCTGGTCAGCGAACACGGGCAGACGTCGTTTGCCATTCTCATGGCACAGGATCTCTGGGTCGTTCCGGTCATGGCCCTGGTGCCTATTTTGGCCCATAAGACAACCCATGCTACTGGTATACCCATCTGGCAGAAGGCCTTTCTGGTGGTGGGCGTACTGGCAGGCATCTTGGTTGTCGGACGCTACCTGCTGCCTGCCGTGCTGGGCTATACCGCCAAGCAGCGCCGCATGGACGCATTCGGAATCCTCCTGTTTCTGGCGGTCATTGCCGCATCCTGGGCGGTGGACAGCGTTGGTATCTCCATGACCCTGGGCGCTTTTATTATGGGCATGCTGCTTTCGGCGTCGGATTACCGCTATCAGATCGAAGCGATTGTGGCCCCTTTCAAGGGAACCCTGATGGGCCTTTTTTTTATCGCGGTCGGAATGTCCATCGATGTCGGCGCCCTGTTGCATGACTGGTCTAAGCTCCTTGTCCATGTGCCCGTGGTGCTGTTTCTTAAAGTCGTGGTGTTGACTGCCCTTGTGCTTTCATTCGGTATCAGCCGGTCTGCCGCCGTTCGCAGCGGTTTTTATCTGTCACAGGCGGGCGAGTTCGCTTTTGTCCTCTTTGGTGCAGCCGCCGTCGCCGGTCTGCTGAGCGCTAAGGGCCATACTCTGGCTCTGCTGGTGGTTGCCGTCAGCATGATTTTAACTCCGCTGATGGTGAAGGTCGGTGATCGGCTGGCCGGTCGCCTGCGGGATGTGCCGCCGGAAACGGGAGCAACGCCTGCCGCTGATCTTGAGCGGCATGTTGTCGTCATTGGGTTCGACCAGGTGGGTCAGCTCATCAGTATGATGTTAAACAAAGCCAATATTCCCTATGTGGCTTTTGATCAGGATATCGACCTTGTCAGACAAGGTAAGCAGTCGGGCTATGATGTCCACTTTGGCAACATGTATAGCACAGTAACACAGCAGGCTGCCGGACTTGGCAAAGCATCTGCTGCATTTGTTTCAATTCGGGAGTCGGCGCGAGCTGAAGGCCTCGCGCTAACGTTGCAACGCTTGTACCCGTCTCTTAACCTCTACGTCCGCGTGCGGTCACTCAGGGAACAAGATCGACTGGTTTTAAAGGGCATCAATAAAGCAGCCACGGGTTACATCGAGAGCACTCTGATACGCGGGGCTATGCTTCTGAAAGATCTTGGCATGTCCGAGGTTGACGCCAGCGAATTGGTCAAAGCCTTTCAGAAAGATAACTACGCTTTGGTTAAGGCTGACTATGGTCAGTCCGCGCAACAATAACGACGAGATTGTCTTGGCGGGCACTTTGACGGCTATTTTCTGACAACATAGGTCAAATAATCTATACGGCTTTCATCATAAAAATTTTGAAGATTGCGGATTGATTACCCGGGCGGAATTAAAAAGACAGAATACCGCAAATCTTCATTTTCAATTCTCCCTATACGGATGCGGATAGGGAGATTCATAATGGAACTTTTACACACTTTTTCCCAGAAGATACCAATGGCGGCGCTGTTTCTGTCTGTGGCTGCCGGATACTGGATCGGCAATTTTAAGATCGGCAATTTTTCGCTCGGCGGCATGGCCGGCACTCTGCTGGTGGCCGTTGTCATCGGCCAGGTCGGCGTGCCGGTCGATCCCGTGGTCAAAGACATGATGTTTGCCCTGTTCATCTATACGACGGGCTATGTCAGCGGCCCGCAGTTTTTCGCCAGCCTGAACCGCAAAACAATCAGTCAGCTGCACCTGGCACTGATATCGGGCATTGCCATTTTTGCCTTCATCTTTATCGCAGCAAAGGTTATGGATCTGGACAAAGGGACTGCCGCAGGCCTGCTGGCCGGTGCCATCACCGAGTCGGCCAGCATCGGCACGGCTGGAGAAGCGCTGCAGCGCCTGGGGCTGGGGGCGGAAAAGATCAAAGAGCTGCAAGCCAATATCGGGGTCACCTACGCCATTACCTACCTGTTTGGCATGCTGACCGTCATATTTTTTGCCAGCCGGGTGGCGCCGCGTCTGATGAAAATCGATCTGAAGCGCGAAGCTCAAAATCTTGAGAACACACTCGGTGGCACTGGCACCAAACTGACACCGGGCCAATATGATGCTTTCAGTGAACTCCGGGCCCGGGTTTATGAAGTGACCCGAGCTGATTCCGTCGGCATGACCGTCGGCGATCTGGAAGCCCGCTTTGATGTCAGAGTGGAGCAGGCCGCTCATCTGGAAAAACGCATGGATGTCACCCCGGATCTTGCCCTGCAAACCGGCTTTCGGCTGGCCCTGCAAGGCAAGCTGGATCAGGTGGGTCACGCCGGCAAATTTGTCGGCAAAGAAACCGCCAATCTCAGCGCCCTGGGCTTCATCAATGAGGAGCGCGACGTGGTCGTTACCCGCAAGGAGCTGATCGGCAAGACCATTGCCGAAATCAGGGAAATGCTCGATCTGAAGCACCGCTTAGGGGTCTATGCCAGCCGTTTAAGGCGTCTGGATCAGGAAATCCCGATGTATCCCGACACCGAAGCGCATTCGGGCGATGTGGTGCGGCTTGTTGGTGAGGCAGGCGATGTGGCCAGGGCAGCCGATCAAATCGGCTATTCCCTGGTCCCTTCCAAACTGGTGGATTACGTCTACCTGGGCCTCGGGGTGCTGGCCGGCATTCTGATCGGCATGATCACCGTGTCGGTTGCCGGGGTGCCCGTCGCGCTGGGCACCGGCGGCGGCTGTTTGATATCTGGGCTGATCTTCGGCTGGCTGCGGGCCAAACATCCCACCTTCGGCAACCTGCCCGGATCCACGGCACAGTATCTGCGTGATTTCGGCCTGGCGGTGTTTATCGCCACGGTGGGCCTGGCCACGGGTCCCCAAGCGATAGCACAGATCAAGCAATACGGGGTGACGCTGCCCATCATCGGCTTGAGTGCCGCGCTGTTTGCCTGCCTGGTGATGGTGTTTTACGGCCGCTTCGTACTCAAAATGAATCCGGTTATTATCTGCGGTGCCATCACCGGCAATCTGACCTGCACCCCGGGTCTGAACGGTTTAATGGACCTGGCCAAAAGCAACACGCCCGTGTTGGGCTATACGGTTAGCTATGCGATTTCCAATGTATTGCTGACTTTTCTTGGGCCAATAATCGTGTTTGCAGTCTGATTCAAGTAATTGAGCGCCGCAACGATTGGAGAAATTCAAATTGGAATCGCTGATTTACTGGCTCGGCATGGCCGGCACCGTTGCCTTCACAGTGAGCGTTGTGTTGATTCCTGACTCCAGACACCGGAAAACATTTTTTTTTGGTGTCTGGAGTTTGTAATTTGAAGAATTTTTGTTCATAAGATATTAAAGCATATTATGGTAACCCTATCGACCCGCATGAAAGAAGCTGTCAAGACCGGTCTGGCCATGGCCATGGCATACGGCATCGCCCTGCAGATGGACTGGGACAGG
>JARFPZ010000583.1 GCA_029288035.1 Desulfosarcina sp. | reverse complement strand
GAAACGGAAATATTCCGGCATCAGCTCTTTGCAATCGTCCATGATAAAAATTCGCTTGCAGTAAAGATGCACGCCGTGCTTGGATTCCGGGTTGAAAATATCAAATGGCGCTTTGGACGGCAGGTACAACAGGGCGGTATATTCGGTGGTGCCCTCCAGCTTGAGGTGAAGCTTTTCCAGCGGCGGATTCCAGTCGTGGCTGATGTGCTGGTAAAATTATTCGTACTCCTGATCGGTGACCTCTTTTATGTTCTTGGACCAGATGGCTTTCATGGAATTGAGGGTTTCTTCCTTTATCACCTTACGGGTCGTCTCCCCGATCGGTTTGCCGTCTTTGTCCTTGAGCTGTTCAGCCTCGGGAATCGGTTCGTCTTTCTCGACATCCATGATGATCGGATAGGCCACGAAATCTGAATGTTGTTTGACGATGTTGCGAATCGTCCATTCGTCGGTGAAATCCGGGTCGTCTTCTTCCTTTTTTTTCAATGCCAATGTAACCACCGTACCGCGCCCGCTCTTTTCGGCTTCGGTGATGGTGAATTCACCATCGCCATGGGATTCCCACCGTACCGCGGGATCGCCGTTGGCGGATTTTGTCAGCAGCGTAATTTTTTCCGCCACGATAAATGAACTGTAAAAGCCAACCCCAAACTGGCCGATCAACTCCGGGGTAAGGGTGGCCTCCTTGTTGAGCAGCTTCATTGCTTCGAGGAAGTCGTTGGTTCCGCTTTTGGCAATGGTGCCGATATTTTCAAGCACTTCATCGTAGGTCATACCGATTCCGTTGTCTTCGACCGTCAGTGTGTTTTTGACAGGGTCGCGGGTGAGTTTGATCTTAAATTCTCCGTCGTCGCCGAGTATACTCTCATCGGTTTGTGCTTTGAAACGCAGTCTATCGATAGCGTCCGAGGCATTTGAAATCAGCTCGCGCAGAAATATTTCTTTGTTGGAATACAGGGAGTTGATGATCAGATTAAGCAGCTGTTTAATTTCGGTTTTAAATTCGTGGGTTTCGGTTTTCACCGTCATTGCATCTATTACCTCCTGTTTTTTTTGCATATATAATGCGTGCAAATTCTAAATTGTCAAGGTCGGCGAATCGCCTGTTTTAATGGCTGAATCAGCTAAATTCAGAACTACTGATGTGTCGTAAAATCGGATGCAACAGAAATGTCAAAAATCGCGTTAATAAGACCGAATTTGTGCGAATCGTTCTGAATTTATCTTTGACAACTTCAAATCGTTATATATTTGACACCAACCAAATGGTTTCGGATGTTTTCCTTCGGTTCTGGGTGGGTAATGAATGCGCGCAAAAGGAAATTGCGGCAGACCTATCCGGCTGTATTGAGAACTTGATTGGACAAAGATCGAGTGATAGATGCAGCTGGCGCTGAATATAGAAACGTGATGGTGACGTGCAGCCATATCGATATTCGTTTTTATGGGATCCATTAGAGAAAGTACAATTAGTGCAGCCTTAGGCATCATAATTGCATTGCCAATAGATTTCTTCTCGATAATCTAAGGATCTGGTTTAAAAGATAATGTTTGTCAGGAGGCTGAGAACTAAAATTGCGATTAACCTCGCGATGCTGTTACTGTTGGCGATGGTTCTGATCGATTTGGTGTCGATGGTAACCATCAGACGCGAGTTGATTCGCTCGGAGGTTTCAAGGGCCGACCTGCTGTTGACCTTTCTTCAGGAAAACCAGCCAAATCGCTCTGCTGGAACCGGAGAGAGGAGCGGTTTGGAACCCGAGTTGCTGTTAAATAAAATGATAAACGATTCGCAGATCGCGAGTGCGCTGTTCATGAAACCCAGCGGTGAAAAGGTTTATCTGGGCCGGCAATCGGAAATTTCAGAAAAAGAACTTGTGTCGTATACAAAAAAGGCCTTAACTACCGGAAAAAAAGCGAATCATTTTTTCGGTACCACTTGGGGTATTTTCTGGAAACAAAGGGCCAAATTGATACTCTCCGCACCTTTGCTAGGCGACCATGCTACCGTCGGTGGCATCAGCATCGTTTTGCCGCTCGAAAGAGTCTACAATACGCTCAGGCACTCCCAACAAATTATATTCATTTATATTGTCATTAACCTAGCCGTTCTGACCTATTTTGGAATTTATCGCATCTCCAAGCTCTACCTCGCGCCGCTCGGCAGATTGGCCCAACGTGCGGAGAATTACAAGGAAGATGATGAGATTATATTTTCCGTTCGCAAGGAAGACAATGAGCTTAACCGGCTGTCCAAATCATTGAATCTCATGCTCAAACGCATTTCAGCCGACAAAGAAACGCTGCGGTCTGCGGTTCTGTCCCTTGAAAAATCAAACCTGGAATTAAAAAAGGCACAAAAGGAAATCATTCAAGCTGAAAAGTTGGCATCCGTGGGCAGATTGTCGGCCGGCGTGGCCCATGAAATCGGAAATCCTATCGGTATTGTCATCGGTTATCTGGAGCTGCTGAAGCAGGAGGATATCACCGCAGCGGAGCGAGACGAATACATCCAGCGCACTGAGGCGGAAATTGAACGCATCAACACCATTATACGGCAACTGCTGGAGATATCGCGGCCATCCAGTTCGGATCGTACGGCGGTCTGCGTCCACCAATTAATCCATGATACGGCCAGTGTTTTGGGGGTTCAGCCACTCATATCAAAAATTGAAATAGCGCTTAATCTGGCTGCCGAAGACGACACCGTATTCGCTGATTCCAATCAGCTGCGGCAGGTATTTTTAAACCTGATCATCAATGCCGCGGATGCCATCTCAGCGGAGAGCGGAAACGCCGGCGGTAAGCTGGAGATAACCACCGCGCTTGAGGCCAAAACCGATCCTGATTCACAGAATCCAGCTGCCCGATTAAAAATCATGTTTATCGACAACGGTCCGGGTATCGCCGCAGAACACCTGGACAATATTTTCGATCCCTTTTTCACTACCAAAGATCCTGGCCGGGGAACGGGTCTGGGTCTTTCGGTCAGTTTTATGATTGTAGAGAGCCTGGGCGGCACCATGAGCGTGACGAGTGACATCGGCCGGGGAACGACGATGACATTATCATTGCCACTTTACAAAAGATTACCGTAACTTCTATTTGATGAATAACGAGGTCTGTAATATGACAGCCAAGCATATTGAAAGGCGACTGCTGATCATCGATGACGAAGCGAACATGCGTCATATGCTTTCAACGGTCCTTAAAAAGGCCGGTTACCAGGTGGAAACCGCTGCTGACGGTGCCAAAGGCTTGGAGATGATCCAGCAATCGCCGTACGATTTTATACTTTGCGACATCAAAATGCCTATAATGGACGGGATGGAATTTTTAAAATTGTCTCGTGAGCGACTCGGAGCCGCCACCGTCATCATGATGTCCGCCTACGGAAGTATCGATACGGCTATTGATGCAATGAAATCGGGCGCTTATGATTATATTTCCAAGCCATTTAAAGCCGATGAAGTCTATTTGACGTTAAAGAAGGCCGAAGAAAGAGAGCGATTAAAAGCAGAAAACCGGCTGCTGAAAGCGCGTATTCAAAAGATTGAGGGAGATTATAATTTCGGCAAAATGGTGGCCAAGAGTAAGGCCATGCAATCGGTATTTCAATTGGCGAACAAAGCCGCACAGTACAAGACAACCGTGCTGATAATTGGCGACAGCGGAACCGGCAAAGAATTAATTGCACGAGGTATCCATTACGGCGGCGAGAGGGCTGCAGGACCGCTTGTTCCCGTAAACTGCGGCGGTATTCCTGAATCTTTGCTTGAAAGCGAGTTATTTGGCTACAAAAAGGGGGCCTTTACCGGTGCAGATCGCAACAAAAAAGGCCTGTTTCAAGAGGCTGAAGGTGGTACCATATTCCTGGATGAAATTGGAGAATTGTCGCTATCGTTGCAAGTGAAACTCCTGCGCGTGCTACAAGAGAATGAGATTCGACGGGTGGGCGATTCAAAGTCGCTGCAGATTGATGCTCGCGTTATTGCGGCAACCTCCAAAAAGCTCGAAGAAGAAGTTGAAAAGGGAAGCTTTCGCGAAGATCTCTACTATCGGCTGAATGTCATGAAGGTAGAAATTCCGCCTTTGCGCGAACGAACCGAAGACATCCCCCTTTTGTGCAAGCATTTTATCGGCCGCTTTAATGAAATTCTGGATAAAGAAATATCCGGTTTGGCTCCGGATGCCATGGCCCGGCTACTGGAATCTCAATGGCCCGGTAACGTTCGACAGTTGGAAAATGCTATCGAAAGAGCCATGGTGATCGCCGACGATTCGCTATTGATGTCCGAACATTTTGCTGCGGAGATGCAACGCAATGATACGCGCTCCCGAGAGGACACTGTTTTTGAAGGATTATCTTTGAAAGATGCGCAGAAAGTTGTGGAAAAAAAACTCATCACCCGGGCACTCAATGAAACCGAAGGTAATCGCACCCGGGCCGCAAGACTTCTGGAAATCAGCCACCCCTCATTGCTCACCAAAATAAAAGCCTATGGGATTGATCTCTAACTCCCTTCATAAGCCACCCCCTCTGACGGTGAGAATTGAAAAGGTTCCACCGTTACCGGGTGATCGCGGCTAATCGATTTAACGTTGAACGATGCCGGTGGATTATGAAGGGGGTTAAAATCAGCGATCACCAGCAGAGCATGTCCCTACGGCCCCTTCGAGGAGCCTTCCTCATACCCCCAGTTCTGCTGGTGGTCGCTGATTATTCCGAATACTCCAATCCATCAATTTTTTGCCTTAGCTTGCCGGAACACTTAAAGGTGACGACTCTTCGACCTCTGAGCATCAAATCCTCGCCAGTAGCGGGATTTCGCCCCCTGCGTTTGGCTTTATCTTTGACGCAAAATTTGCCAAATCCTGAGATCAGGACATCCTCACTTGATTCTAACGTGCGCTTAATGATTTCCAGCAAGCTTTCAATAACTTCCACTGATTTTTTTTTTGTAAAACCAAGATCGTGAACTGATGTAACGATTTCACTTTTGGTCAAAGCCATCGGTTGTCCTCCAAAAAAGATTTTTAATCGCTAGGCGGCTGGGCATCCTCCGCTTTTGTCGGCATGACTGTTTCAATTTTTTTCATTATATTATCGACACTTTCCATGATTTCTTCAAGTTCAGCTTTCAATTTCAAGTCTTCTCTATCTTTCATTCAAGTCTCTCCGTCTGTAATGATTTCCTGCGTTGATTCATGGTGGGGTATCAATCAATGCTAATATCCCCGAACACATTGTAATTATAAAGAATATAAGGATTTTGAATTTATGTCAAGCAACTTATTGAAAAAATTATGTAACCTT
>JARFPZ010000560.1 GCA_029288035.1 Desulfosarcina sp. | reverse complement strand
GTCATCGCACATTCCGACGTAATACAGGAGACTGCGCATCCCTTCGACGTAGACCTTCATGGTCAGTAACATGCGTCGTACATCCGGGTGCTGTATAATCGGAACCGATGGCGCGTTTTTGTCCGTCATATTCAATAGATGTCTACCCTGAACCCGCTGGCGGGCATAATTGACGGCATACATGTAGGCTGCACTGGCACAGGTAAACGCTTGAATTCCCACCAGTAAACGGGCCTCATTCATCATTAAAAACATGTTGCGCATCCCTTTGTTTTCTTCTCCCAGCAGCATTCCCCGGCACTTCCCCTTGCTACCAAGCGACATGGAGCACGTCGCAGCCCCGTGGATTCCCATTTTCTCTTCAACGCCCGTACAGACAACATCATTGGGATCCCCCAGGCTACCGTCCTCATTAACCCAGATTTTGGGAACGATGAAAAGGGAGATACCATCGGTGCCTTCAGGCGCCCCTTCGATGCGCGCCAGAACAGGATGAATGATATTTTCTGCCAGATCATGCTCCCCGGATGAAATGAAAATCTTATTACCGGTCAGTGTATAGGTGCCGTCCGCATTTTTGACGGCCGACGTTGTCAGCGCCCCCACATCGGAACCGGCTTCCGGTTCAGTCAACAGCATGGTGCCGGCCCACTCACCGATAAACATTTTCTTTAAAAAAAGCGCTTTTTGCTGCTCGGTTCCAAAAGCCTCAACCAGTTTGCCGGCCCCGTGGGTCAGCCCGGGATACATCATAAAGGCAAAATTGGCCCCATTCATGTAGTCACTGGCGGCCAGGGCGACGGCTCGCGGCATCCCCTGCCCGCCCCATTTCGGATCCTCGATCATGGCCAGCCATTCACCTTCTTTGAATAGCTCCCAGGCTTTGTGGAATGACGCCGGCACCGTCACCTTGCCCGCCTGGAAGTGGGTGCCTTCCCGATCGCTGTCAATTTGGGTCGGCAAAATCTCTTTGATGGCCAGGTTGCGGGCTTCGGCGACAATGAGGTCTATCGTTTTCTTGTTGAATTCGGCGAATTTTTCATGCTCGCTTAATTCGTCTACATGCAATAGCTCGTGGAGAACAAAGTCAACATCCCTTCGATCTGCAATTTTTTGTGCCATTTTTTATTACTCCTTTTTTTATTTAAACTTTTCGAAATCATTCAGCATTAGGTACCAAGTTTTTAAGGAATTTTTTCTAATTTATTATTTAAAAGAGCAGAGCGAAGCCCCCGGCTCGCAGGGGTTGTAGCGCCTACGCCTCAGAGAGCGACATCCACAATTCGTCAATCGTCATTCGTCATTCGTTATTCCAAGGGTCCCGATACCTCTCACAAAAAGCTCCACCAGCGGATCGGCCATGGAAACCAGATCGTATTCTCTTTCCGAATGCAGCCAGGTATTGATCACTTCATCGACGCCGCCAAGAATGAAGCGTTTTACCAGACCGACATAGAGATCCTTGCGGATGCTGCCCTCTTGCTGCCCCGCTTCGACGATCTCAGAAATGAGATCCTGGTACATTTTAGACATTTCTCTGATCTGGTCTTCGGCCAAACGATCGATCTGATGGGTTCCCACCTGGTATAAAATGGCCATATCTCTGTCTCGTTGAAACTCGGCAAGATGTCGTTTAATTAAATTACGCAGCTTATCCAGGCTGTTTTCCGCATGATTGACTTCCGCCCGGAACCGTTCAAAGACCTGTTTGGTTTTGTATTGAAAAAAATGGACCAGGATGTCGTCCTTATTTTTGAAATACAGGTAAATGGTGCCATCCGCCACGCCGGCTTCCCTGGCGATCTGAGCAACGGTTGACTGATAAAACCCCTGTCGGGCAAACACCTTCACCGCTGCTTCCAGGATAAGATGATATTTGTCATTTTTATTTTTTTTATTGATTTTAACCTCCCTGCTTAGTGCTTCGAGTCGCAAATACAGTTTAATTTTTCACTCGGCACTAAGTCCTGAGTGAATCAATGCATCATCGCTATTACGAATCGATAGATATAGTCATCCACAACTGAAATAATGAATGAATACTCATTCATATTACAAGGTTAAATTTCACCTGTCAAGTATAAATTTAAATAAAATTAATTTAAATTTAACAAATTATATAATTAATACTAATAGTTAAATTGATACCACTGAAAAGAAGGTCCAATTCTAAATGGAAAAACCATTTAAATCGTTAATGAATATAAATTCATTTTTTTACAATGTACGATATATGCCGAATTCGTCCTGGGCAAGATTTTGCCACCCTGCCCAGTTTCCCGGCATCGCAACGACAACTTTCCTATTTTCATTCATTTACAGTTTCCAGCTCTACACCTTCGAACAGCGTCAGATCATCACAAGGTTGTAAATTATTCCTCGACAACTCAGTCCCTTATCGATATATAGTAGTCTCCTCGTGAATGGAGGTCCCAATTCCTAAGAAAAGCACACTCACCAACGCCGCATCATCGGCGCCGTGATGGAAAAAACAGTTTCATCAAAAAGAACCCAAGGACAAACAATGAGGACCTCTATCGTACAAATTTCGAAAGGAGATTATTGGGATGAACAATACTGAGAAGGCGGTCAACGGCTTTCGGTTCCTGCCTCCCTCATTGGGGGCATGGATTGCCAAAGATATTCCCGCTCAGCCGTTTAAGGGCAATATTCCCTGGACAGCGCTTAAGAAACCGATCCGTAGGACGTCGTTTGCGCTGATGACCTCAGCCGGGATCAGCATGAAGAACGACCCACCTTTTGACGTTGCCAGGGAGAAACGTGAACCGACATGGGGTGATCCTTCCAGCCGGCAAATCCCCGCTTCGGCCGGCGAAAAAGATATTGATGTGAATCATCTCCATATCAACACCGACTACATTAAGCAGGACATCAATGTCATGCTTCCCTTGAAAAGATTTCAGGAATTCGAAAAAGAAGGCATCATCGGCCGGCTGGCCTCGACCTGCTATTCGTACTATGGTTTTCAAATGGATCCGGCTGAACTGCTTGAACGCACCATGCCCGACGTCGCCGGTCAAATGCAGGCGGAAAATATTGAGGCCGTCTTGCTCACGCCGGCCTGACCGCTGTGTTGCCGGTCCGTTGGACTGGTCGCACGGTTTTTAGAAGATAAGGGTTTTTCAACTATTGTGTTAACCATGACGCCTGAGTTTCACCGGGAGATCGGTATCCCCAGGGTGGCGGCAATTGAATATCCCTATGGGCGACCGGTCGGTCAGGTAAACGATATTGAGGGACAGCGCACGGTGCTGCAGGAGACGCTTTCGTTTATGGAAAAGGCGGATAATCCCGGAAAGGTTATCCACCTGCCCTTCACCTGGCCGGAAGAACCAAAACATACCAAATGGCAACCACCGGAAATTTCACCGATCGTAAAATTATTTCTAGATGAAATTAAAAAGGTGGGTGCAGCAACGAAAAAGAAATAAGATGGAGCAAACAAAAATGAAATGCCCACAGTGCCGTTTTGAGAATCGCAAAGGGGCTAAATTTTGTAATGAATGCGGTCATAAATTTGATGTCACTTGCCCAACCTGCCACACTTCCAACCAAATCGGCAGCAAATTTTGTGATGAGTGTGGCCATGATCTGCGAGGGCCTGGAGATCTTCCCTCTATTCGCAATCGTGACGTTTCTTCCTACACCCCGAAGTTTCTTGCTGAAAAAATTCTCACCACCCGCAGCGCCATTGAGGGTGAACGTAAACTGGTAACCGTATTGTTTGCCGATGTGGCCAACTATACGGCCATCTCAGAAACACGTGACCCGGAAGAAGTCCACGAAATCATTGACGGTTGTTTCAAGATACTGATGAATGAGATCCACCGGTATGAAGGAACCATCAACCAGTTCACCGGTGATGGTATCATGGCCATTTTTGGTGCGCCGGTCGCCCATGAAGATCACGCCCAGCGGGCTTGCTATGCCGCACTGGCGATACAAAAAGCGCTGACTGGCTATGCCGCCAGACTTAGAAAGGAATACGATATTGAATTCAAAATGCGGATTGGACTCAACTCCGGCTTGGTCGTTGTGGGTGCCATCGGTGATGACTTGCGGATGGACTATACCGCGGTCGGCGATACCACCAATCTGGCGGCCAGGATGGAACAGGAAGCCCGACCAGGCAGTATTTTTATATCCAAAAACACGTACATGATTGCTAAGGATTATTTTGAATTTCTGCCATTGGGCGAACTGGAAGTTAAGGGCAAAAAAAAGCCTCAGGAAGGTTATGAATTGATCAGGGTCGGTAAAGAAAAATCAAGATTAAAAGCATTGGCGGCCAGAGGCTTGACGAAATTTGTCGGCCGTAAAAACTCCATGGCCGCCCTCAAGGATCCCTTCGAAAGGGTGCTGTCCGGATCGGGGCAGGTTGTGGGAATTTCAGGTGAGGCCGGCGTGGGGAAATCAAGACTCCTCCTGGAGTTAATCAATCAACTGCCCAAATCAGAATTCATCTATCTTGAAGGTCGCTGCCTTCGCTACGGCGAATCCATCCTCTATATGCCGATTCTGGAGATCTTAAGATCCTATTTTGACATTAAGGAGGAAGATAGTGACGATGTTATCAATCGCAAAATCAAGGAAATGATATATGCATTTGATAAGAAGCTCGTGAGCTGTATAGCGCCCATTCAAGAACTTTTAACTCAAAGTTCGGAAGACGAGTCCTATTTAGCGCTAAACCCTAAACAAAAAAGAGAAAAAACCTTTGAAAGCCTGCGCGAACTTTTTATCACGGCGAGCCAAAATAAGCCGCTGATGCTTGTGTTCGAAGATCTGCACTGGATCGATAAAACCTCGGAAGAGTTCTTAGACAACCTGATCGGAGCGATCGCCAAATGCCATATCATGCTCATCATCCTCTATCGCTCGGAATATACCCATCCATGGGATAGCAAATCGTATTACACCAAAATTGGACTGACTCAACTGCGCACGGCGTCAAGCGCTCAAATGGTGACAGCCTTGTTGGAAAAAGGGCAGGTTGCCCCAGAGCTCGAACAGCTGATCCTCGATCGATCCTCCGGCAATCCCCTGTTTGTGGAAGAATTCACCTACAGTCTGCTTGAAAGCGGCGCAATTCAGCAACAAGGCGGGCAATTGGTGCTAACCACCAAGGCATCTGAGATTCAATTGCCGGATACCATCCAGGGAATTATCGCAGCACGCCTGGATAGATTGGATAACAGATTAAAATATACCATGCAGTTGGCATCGGTTATCGGACGAGAATTTACCTTTCGCATTTTAGAGGCCATCACCGAGATGCAGGAGGACATAAAATCCTACCTGAATCATCTTCAAGGGCTTGAGCTCATATACGAAAAAACCCTATTCCCGGATTTGGAATACATCTTCAAACACGCTCTTACTCAGGAAGTGGCCTATAACAGTTTACTTCAAAAAAGACGAAAAGAGATTCATCGAAGGATAGCGCTAGCGATGGAAGCGCTTTTTGAGAATAAATTGGAGGCCTTCGTTGAGATTATCGCCTATCACTATTCAAAAAGCGGTGAAACGGCGAAGGCGTATCAATATCTGAAGTTATCCGGCGAAAAAGCGACCAAAAAATTTTCCAACTGGGAGGCTTTTCAATTCTACAAATCTGCCTGCAATATTCTCAATCAAATGAAAGACGGTCGCGAGACCAAAAAAAAGAAGCTTGAAATTTTGCATTTGATGGCCATTCCAATGCAGCTGCTAGGCTATCCGGATAACTCAATGCAGTTTTTTAAATTGGGTAAACTGCTTTCGGAAGAACTTGGCGATAAAAAAAATCTTTCATTGTTTCTCGGAAGCATTGGAAGCTATCATGCAGTCAGAGGCGGAGATCCTTTATTGGGGATAAGATATTCGGAAACATCTATTCGCGAGGCCGAAAAAATCGATAGCATTGACGTCATTGCACCGGTTACCAGCAGGTTGTGTGCTTTTTATATCATAGCAGGAGAACCTTACAAAACATCCCTTTCAGCTTTTAAAGCTATCCGGTTGATTGAAAGGCAAAACAGACAGCATGATTTCTTTGGCCTGGGAAATAATGTATATACCGCGCTGAACCTTTATTACGGCCATAGTTTAGCGTGGCTGGGAGATTTTGAAAAAGGGGAGCATTATTGTAAAAAAGGTCTGGAATTTGGTTTAAAAAATGACAGCTTGACTGGCCTGGCTTTGGCGGAATTTCTTTATGGCTATTTTTATATGCACCGAGGGGACGGCCAAAATGTCATAAAGCACTTTCAGGAATGCATAAGATATTGCGAAAAGGGCGAGGCCTTGATTTTTTTAGGTCTGGCATGGACCGGCCTTGGAATAGGCCATTTTTTTATCCACGACAAAGAAACGGCCCTGCAATGCGTAGAGAAAGGCATGAAAATTCAAAAAGATGCCGGATTGCCATACTATCTGTCATTTCATCATTTTGCCTTGGGTATGGTTCAAGCGGCCTCCGGTAAGCTCAGTCAGTCTAAAGAATCTTTTAAGACGGCATTGGCCTTATCTCACAATCATAAAGAACGCTGGATTGAGGGAACATCAAGGATATACCTGGGTATTACAATGGCTCGCAATGATGAGTTGAAAATCGAAACAGCAGAGGAATCTATTCTTGAAGGAATTCAAATTTTGGAGGATAGAAAAATAAAACCATGGTCCTCGATTGGATATTATATTTTAAGCATGCTTCAAGTTCATCGTGGAGAAATGGGACAAGCACGCATTCACCTGAACAAGGCCGAGGAAATGTTCAAAAAAATGGGAATGGACTATTGGTTGGAATTAATTAGGCAGTCGCGAGCTTTAAGCGACGGTTGATCGCACCAATACCGGGATGATGAAATATGATCGATAAAGAAACTCCAAAAAAAGCGAATATCAAATAATGAATATCGAATGTCGAAGGATATTAGATGTTCCCAATTCGCTGCTAAATACTTTTGAGATGGAGCAACTGCCATTTCAACCAGCCAACCGGTTTCTTTTCAAATCATCTTCAATGGCATCCCTTAGTAATTCAATGCGAATCGGTTTGCTAAAAATGCCGTCAAAACCAGCCTCAAGCAATTCTTTCCGGTCAAATTCATGAATATAACCTGATAACGCATAAATGAGCATATCCGGTCTGATATTCCGCGATCGTCGACAGAATTCGGCGCCGTCCATCCAGGGCATCCGAAGGTCTGTTACGATGACATCAAAATCCTTCCACTCCAAGAGATAAAGTGCCTCTTCGGGACTGTCCAAAGCAACGACAGCGTATCCGCATGATTCAAAGAGTTTTTTTAAAATCTTGCATTGTGAGGTATTATCATCGATTACCAATATTTTTCTTCTCATCGTTTTTTTCTGACATCGTCTTAGGTGAGATTGAAGAAACAGCGGAAGATTTTCGGCCCCCAATAGGATGCGCATACCTTAGCGAACTCAGGCCATGTTGTCAAATGCAAATACAGCAATTCGGAAAGATTTAAAACATATCTTGATATAATAAAAATGGTGATATAAATTCAGAACTACTGACATAGTGTTGTATCTTAAATTAAGGTTTCACATAATGAACTGCCCTGCAGCAAAGCTGACGGGGTATTCCCAAAGTTTATGATGGCAAAGCAAAATGAAAAAGTATGGTGCCCCCTCGGTAAAAAAGGCTTTTGCAATTCTTAGTGCCATTTCTTCATCCAGCGAAGGGATGGGCGTAAGTGATCTGGCCAAAAAACTCAAAATGGCCAAAAGCACGGTCCATGGTATGACCTCGGCCCTGGAAGAACTGGGAGCCGTCTTGCGGGAACCTCTCACCAAAAAATACAAACTGGGCTTTACACTTCTTGAGATCGGGCGTTCGGCCTATACCCAAATTGATTTGAAAACCTCGGCCAGACCGATCACTGAAGAACTGATGGCAAAGACGCAGACATCGGTTTTTATAGGCATCCGGAATTGGGGCCAGGTTACCATTATAGACATCGTCGAATCAAGGCAGGAACTCAATATTACAGCGCCGGTGGGCTCTACCATCCCGCTATTTGCCGGAGCGGTTGGCAAAGTGTTTATGGCAAGCATGTCAAAGGACCAGGCAGCGAAAATGGTTCACGCAAAGGGACTACCCCGGTTTACCGAAAATTCCATTGTCGATCCCGAGTCGTATTACCGGGAGTTAAAGCGCGTCAGGGAAAAGGGCTACGCCATAGATGATGAAGAATATATCATGGGCGTCCGCGCGGTGGCGTCACCGTTGATGGGATTGGGACAACTGCGGTCAGCCATCTGGGCCGTTGGCTTCAAGGCGGGTTTAGATGATAAAAAGATGAAGACCCTTGCCGAAGAAACCCGAAATGCGGCCAAGGCCATCAGCCGCCGGATTCAAGCCCAACTCATATGAAACTACATTTAATTCAATGTCCATTAGGCGATAATTAATGATTGGTGGGAGCGGCTTCCAGCCGCGATTTATATGGGCAATCGCGGTTAAAAACAGCTCCCACCAATCCAAATACAATTGAAATAAAATCACAAAGTTTCTTATTTGATCAGACTGGCCGTTTTTTTGTTGGCCAGCGGCGATGCTTATATGAAACTACATGAAACGCAGTATGCTTTTAACCGTGATTTATCGTTGTATTTCGTAGGTTAGGTTGAGCCTACGCCAGGCCTTGTTGGGTTTCGTTACACTCTACCCAACCTACATTTTGCCGGTTTTGTTGCGAAATGCGAAACCCAACAGCGACCTGACACCTGAAACCTTAAATCGTCGATATTCAATCGACAATCTTCTATCATTTTAAAACATTCCCCCATTTACAGATATCACCTGCCCCGTAACATAGGATGCATCTCGGGAACATAAAAACCTCACCACCCGGGCAACTTCCTGGGGTTTTCCGATCCGGGCCATGGGAATGATGGTTTTAATATTTTCCACGGGTGCGTCTTTTATCATATCGGTTTCGATCAGTCCCGGGGCAACCACATTGACTCGGATCCCCAGTCGCGCCACTTCGGCAGCAACGGACCGGCTGGCACCGATCAACCCGGCCTTGGCCGCGGAATAATTGGCCTGACCTCTGTTTCCAAGAAGTCCGGCGACCGACGCGATAGAGACAACCGTGCCGCGTTTAAGACGAATCATTTTTTCAAGCACGGGTTTGGTAACGTTATAAAATCCGCTCAAGCTGATGTCAATCACCGCATCCCAGTCTCTGCGGGGCATCATAATAAACAGTCCATCAGCCGTAATACCGGCATTATTGACCAATGCATCAATAGATCCATTCTGTTTTAAGATGGCATCCACGGCAGCCTCAGTTTCATTGAAATTGGAAACGTCAAATTTTACCATATTCCCGTTGGAACCCGCTTCCCTGACCATTTCTAGGGTCTTTGCGGCACCCATTTCATCCGACTTGTAATTGACGACAATTCGGTATCCGGCTTTTGCCAGCTCAACGCAGATGGCCTGCCCGATACCCTTACTGGCCCCGGTGACCAGCGCAACTTTTTTGCCATGTGCTTCATTGACCATCTGCACCTCCATGTCTGGTAAAACCCGATATGCGTATAGGCTTTTTCCGAGACTGCGCTCGGAGAAAGTGGCCCCTTCGGGGCAACAAGCACGCTGATAATTTAATGCCACAAATTATTACTACAGTGACACTTTGGTCTAACTGGGTTATCTACCTTTGTGGGAGCGGCTTCCAGCCGCGATTAAAGACGGCGACACGGTGTCACCGCGATATTCGCGGCTGGAAGCCGCTCCCACCATGTAATGGCCGTATACTTGTAATTAAGTGTCGCTGAAACCTTTTCTTACAACATGTTGTTAGAAAAAATGGGCTAAGGGCCAAATGAGCGATTATCTATAAAAACCGAACGACCGCAAAAATTCCTAACATTGCAAAGGCTAGAGCGATTTTGGCCGCAACTCCCAGGGCCAGACCCATCGTAGCGCCGACACCGGCGCGCCCGGCGGTCCTCAAATCCGATTGGAAGGTTAACTCTCCCAAAACGGCACCAATAAATGGACCCAGCAAAACACCTGGAATTCCAAAAAATATACCGACAATCGCACCGAGGGTAGCCCCGATGACAGCGCGGCGAGAGGCGCCAAATCGTTTCGCGCCGAATGCACCTGCTAAAAAGTCAAGTACATACATCAGCAACGCCATGATGCCTAAAACAATTAGTGTGCCGGAGCCCACATACACAAAGCCTTCAGCCCAGGCCGCCACCAAAAGCCCGGCATACAATATGGGCGCACCGGGGAGGACCGGAAAAAGCAATCCTGCCATTCCAGCCACCACCAGAATAAAAGCAAGCAGCCAAAGTAGGATTTCAAGATACATGTTAACTCTCTTCAATGGAAAATCAACTCAATTTATTGAGGAATAGCAGTGAGATCAATTTCAAAACGTAACAAAGCGAAAGAAACCATAATTTCCACTAGCCCGGGCTCCAACTATCCTGCTAACTCCGTTTGAATAAGCTGCAGCGTGACTTCGCCGATGATTTTCGAACCGATACTGGCGACACCCGCGATATGGCGATAATTTTTATATTCGAATTGATTTTCTGCCTTCGTTATGATCAGATCATTTAGGGAAACCGCATCAACAAAAAAACGAGACTGTTTGATGCCTACCAGCCACCCTTCTTTTTTGGAATCCTGTCCATGCGTTTTCAATCTCACCCAGCCGTTATTAATTCCTGCAGTCTGAGCGATCAGCTCGATCAGTATAAGTGAATCCACAGTTTTGCCGTCAAAAAACGGCCACTGATCGGTTACGGTTGCACTGGTAACGGCCGACGTATCGTCTAACTCAATAATTTCGTCGATGATTAACATCCGATCGCGATGAGGCAGTAGATCCTCGATATTAATGTCCAAACGGTTCATAACAGCTGCCAAAATACGAAAGATTTAATTGCACCAAGAACACCCCGAACAGTACTCACGAAAAAAACATTGAAAAGATTTACAGAAAATTATATTTTGATGGGTTACGTGTTAACAGCGATGGTACAATAAATCGTCATTGCTGTAAAGTAACATGGTGCCAATGCGCAGTACCGATGTAGAATGTGTGGTTATTATTGTTGAGACTGTTGCCAAAACTGCGGTTGGGAGCTCCGATATTTGGAATAGCCCTTAAATAATCAAGCAGAACGGAAAAACAAATGGAAAAACTAATCAAAGAACTCCAGGTTAAAATTGTGGAAGTGTTGAATCTGATTGATGTGCAGCCTGAAGATATAGGGACCGATGACCAGCTGGTGGGCGGAAAACTTGGAATTGATTCCATCGATGTGCTGGAGATGGTTATCATGATCGAAAAAGATTACGGCGTTAAAATCGATAACCGCGAGCTGGGTGTAAAAGTGTTTGACACCCTGGGAACCCTTGCCGACCACATACATAAGAGCGCTCCGGAGTTGCCCAATTGACTGATGTGCGGATTTACATTTCCGGGATGGGAATCATTTCCTCCCTCGGAAGAGGGATCACAGAAACCGGAGAAGCGCTTCAACGAAGTCAGACAGGCATCCGACCGCTAGACCTTTTTGCGACAGCCTCCAATCAGCCGCTGCCGGTGGGAGAGGTTGCCGGTCCGATTGAAGATGAATCAGTTCCACGAACCCACCAGCTTGCCCGCCTGGCAGCCGATCAAGCCATGGCCAAATCCAGAGAGACGCCGGATGCAGTGGTGATGGGCGTTACAACCGGCGGTATGCTGACCACAGAAGCTCTTTTGAAAAAAAATGTGCAGGATCCAAAGTTGTTTCGCCTGCATGCCACGGGATCGGTGGCCGAGGATATTGCCCGTCGTTATCACTGCACTGGACCGGCACTGACTGTCTCGACGGCCTGTTCCTCCGGAGCCGTTGCCATAAAAATTGCGCTGGAGATGCTACGTTCCGAGAATTATAAAAGGGTATTGGCCGGAGGGGCGGATTCCTTGTGCCGGCTGACGTATTATGGATTTAGCGCCTTACAGCTTGTCGATCCCGACGGCGCGCGGCCTTTTGATCGGAGCCGCCGGGGAATGTCGGTGGCCGAAGGTGCGGCCATGTTGTTGCTGGTTGCAAACGATCCGCACCATGCCGTGGCCGAAATCCTCGGTGCCGGTTTATCTTGCGATGCGCATCATCCGGCAACACCGCACCCCCACGGACAAGGCGCTCGGGCAGCCATGCAGGCCGCCATGGAAGATGCCGGAATTTCTAGTACCGAAGTTGACTATATTAATCTGCATGGCACCGGCACTCTTGACAATGACATTTCGGAAGCCAGGGCCATCAATTCCCTTTATGAGCGGCAAAAGCCGCTGATGTCATCGGTCAAAGGTGCATTTGGTCATACTCTGGCTGCCGCCGGGGCCATTGAGGCGGTTGTATCCGCCATCGCCATTTCAAGCAGCCTGGTCCCGGCAACCGTCGGATGTGATCACCCGGATCCGGATTTAAAGCTGGACCTCGTCATTCAGCCCGTTCAAAGACCCATCAGCACCGTTCTCTCAAACTCCTTCGGGTTTGGCGGCAACAACGCAGCGGTTGTTTTTAGTGCCTGTGGAAAATACAAACCCAACAGGACGTGCACCAAAACACAGCCGATGACCATCCTTGGCTGCGCCTGTGTAACCGGGGCGGGAAATACAAGACAGACGATGGAATCGGTCGCAGACGGAAAAACCTGCGCCGGGATGCTGGGTATTCAGCATATATCCGCAAATCTTGCTGCCGGTGACGTCCGTCGACTTAAACGGTTTCCGCGCCTGGCATTATCGCTGGCCATAGCCGCCCATGAGAATTCGGGGGAAAGCCATGACCCATCGTCGGTATTTTTGGGTACCGGTTGGGGAGCGCTGTCGGAAACTTCGGATTTTTTAACCCGCTTATTTGAAACCAATGAGCAGTTTCCCAGCCCCATCGACTTTATCGGCTCGGTCCACAACGCTGCCGCAGGTCAGATTGCCATGCGATTTCAGGCCACCGGCCCTAATATCACCATGACCGGAGGCGATTATTCGTTCGAACAAGCACTCATGGCGGCCAGCCTTTTATCCAACAGTATTGAGGATACTTTTTTGGTGATCGGGACCGATGAATCGCATCCGCAGCTTTCGCGGCTATTTGACCGGTCCACTTCCGGGTCAGCGATATTGTCAGACGGTGGAGGTGCCCTGTGTTTAAAGACCGCGGCGAGCGCGTCCGGATTTACCATCCAACCCGTTTTTTTTGAAAGCAGTGAAAATAATCCGGAAGTGATATCCTCTTTGATCCAGTGTCTGGGACAGCCCCAGCAAATAAATGACCGTTACGGTGTGATTTTGGCAGGAATCCCTGCCGCCTGCCGCCATGAAGGCGAGATGCAGCTGAAAAACCTGGTTTCTCAATCCAGCTTCACCTCCCCCGTGATTGATTACCGTAAAATAACTGGGGAGTACGCTTCTGCCTCAGCGGTGGCTGCTGCAATGGCCGTTAAATTTTTGCAGAATGGTAAAATCCCTGAAGCCCTTTGTCGGGACAAACCAGCGGATCTAGGCCAAAAGGGAGCGCTGATTATCGGTACGGGCAGCTTTATCACGGCCCTGGAGGTGATACCGAAATGAGAGTATTGCTTGTATCCGCCAATACATTGAAGGAACCCTACCCGGTTTATCCTCTGGGACTGGATTATGTGAGCGGCGCCATCGCCGCCAAACATCAGGTGCAAATTGCCGATATGAACTGCCTGGGTGATCGGAATTCACTGGCTTCAATTATAGAAGCATTTTCACCGGATGTCATCGGCATGTCTTTGCGTAACATTGACAACACCGACACAACGGACCCGCGGGGATTTATCGGCCAATACCGAGTGATTGTCGATACGATCCGGAATCATACCGATGTACCGCTGGTTTTGGGAGGGAGTGGATTTACCATCTTTCCGGACGAGACCATTAAGGCTTTGGATGCTGACTATGGAATTATTGGCGAGGGAGAACGCTTGGGGCTATTGTTGAATGCCATTCAAAACCGGGAAGATACCGGGTCAATACCGGGTGTTATCACCCGCAAGAGAAAAAAAGTCCTTCCAGCCCCCTGGGAAGGAAAAATCATCCGGAGCCCCATCCCCAATCCTTCCAATCTTAAATACTACCTGCAGAATGGCGGAATGTTGAATTTGCAGACAAAACGGGGATGCCATTTTAAGTGTGTCTACTGTACCTATCCCCATATTGATGGTCGAAAATTAAGGCTCATCGACCCTGAAGAAATTGCGGCGGCTGCTTGCGAGCTGCAAGCAAACGGTGCTAAATATTTTTTTATCACTGATTCGGTGTTTAACGGCGATTGTACCCATAGCTTGGCGGTGGCAGCGGCATTCAAAAAATCAGGGCTATCCATACCGTGGGGCGCATTCTTTGCGCCATTGAAACAACCTGAGGATTATTTTCAAATAATGGCCGATGCCGGGTTGACCCATTTGGAATTCGGCACGGATTCGTTATCGAATCCCGTTCTGGCTTCATATCGCAAACCGTTTCGGGACCATCAGGTTTTTAGAACCCATCAGGCAGCAATCGATGCAGGTCTGTACGTCGCCCACTATTTTCTGCTGGGAGGCCCCGGGGAAAACCCTCAGACCCTCAAAGAGACCCTTGCCGGGGTCGGTAACCTCGAAAAATCAGCGTTATTCTTCTTTTGTGGCATGCGTATTTATCCGGATACCGAATTATATGACATCGCCATCAAGGAAGGACAGATAGCAGAGGACCGGAGCCTTCTCGAGCCCGTTTTTTACCGTTCACCATTTATTGATTCGGATGAAATCGTAAGGCAGGTTAAAAAAGAGGCCAACAGACGACTTAATTGGGTGATTGGAGGCGGTGGGGAAGACACCGCTAAAATAATTAGCAGAATGTATCAGCGCGGACATTGTGGTCCCATGTGGGAATATTTGACCCGCTTAGGCTAACCCGTCATTTGCGGTTGAACATTTATTTGAATTAATTTAGAATAGTTGGCATGAAGTGGTACGTTTTAAAATTTGTGACCCGATCCGATAAAAACGAAATAGAAGCTGAGATTCAGGTTCCGCCGGAGTCGCCCTGGTTTAGCGGGCATTTTCCTGGAGACCCCATTTTGCCGGGCGTGGCTCAAATTGGCATGGTCAAAGATGTGATCCGGCAGGTCCGGGGTCAGGAGTTGAACGTATCAGGTGTACGTCGGGTAAGATTTAAACAAATCATCCGGCCCGATGACAAATTAAACCTTGTAGCAGCACCGCTGAAAGAAAACACCGGCGCTTATTCTTTTCGCATTCTGGTCGAAAATGAGGTGGTCTGCAGCGGCGTGATGATGGTTGAAGAACTGAAAAAAAGGGAGAACAATCAGTATGACGACAGCAATTGATGTGGAAAGTATCACCCTGCGGGTAGCGGAAATCATGATCGAGGAACTCAAACTTGAAGATGTCACACCGGCTACATTTGACCCCGAAATCGACTTGATAGACGAAGTGGGGATTGACAGCATGGATCTGGCCACCGTGGCCCTGGTGCTGCGGGATGAATACGCAATTAGAATCGATGAGGATGATTACCCCAAATTGACCAATATCCGGTTGATATCCGAATACGTCGATAAAAAACTGAAAAATGCCTCGTAGAACTTATGAAAGATAATCTCTCCAATAAAGAATGGAAATTTTCTGAAATTCTGACAGACCAGAGTATTCGGGCAAAATGGGAAAAGGTTCGCAAATATTTTTTTCTGCGGGAGTCTACCTATGACATGGCCAACCGGTGTAATATCCGGTGTGAGGGCTGTTATTACTACGAAGGTGATAAACAGTTCACCGAGGAAAACCGGGATCCGGCGGCCTGGCGCGAACTCATGCGCGCGGAGAAAGCACGCGGCATTACCTACGTTGTGCTTGCCGGGGCCGAACCTTCATTGGTACCAGAGCTCTGTAAGGTCTGCTTTCAGGAAATGCCGCTGGGAACGATTGCCACCAACGGGCTGAAATTCATCTCCGAATCCATCAACTATAAAATTCATATCTCGGTCTGGGGAAATGACGCCACCAGCAGTAAAATTCGCAATGCTAAAAACATGCTGCTCAGACAGATAGAGAATTACCAAGGCGATCCACGGGCCGTGTTTGTTTATACCTTTACCCACGACAATATCGATCAGGCCCGGGAGGTTGCCGGGGTCCTGGCCGAACATGGATGTAAACTGACGTTTAATATGTTTTCTGCTCCGGTTGGATATGAGGGGCAATTGCGACACACGATCTCATCGCTGAAAAAGACCCGCAAAATCATGATCGAATTGCTGGAAAAATATCCCGCCAGCGTGCTTTTTTCACATTATAACGCGGTGACTCATACTCACCAATCCGGACTGCATGACCTTTATTCCTGTTCATACCCGCGGATGAATCCATCAACCGACATCGGTCTTGGACGATCTTTCAGACAGTATCGTACCGATCTTAGCTGGGACAGAGCGGTCGCCTGCTGCGTGCCGGATACCGACTGTGCTGATTGTCGGCATTATGCATCCGGCAGTGCGATAGTTACAGCCCGTCTCTTTCGCCATGCCACCGATCCGGAAACCTTTAAAGCCTGGCTCGATTATGTCGACACCTATTTGGCGGTTTGGGTGATGGGATATGAGAAAAGTGACAATCTTTGCCGCTATATCGTTGCGCCGCCCGGACAGCCAGTATTTTAATTATAGTCACAGATAAGCCAAACATCAGAATTAAATATAGAACCTATTAAACATGGTTCCATTTGTGGTAAAAAGTAAGTCCGTTTTTATCCGGATCAAGGAGTAAGAATGATCACCGTTAGTTCTTTACTGGATCAACATTGGCATGAACGTTACAAGCGAATTTCAAAACTCAATATTCGCAGTTCAATATATGATGTCACCAATCAGTGTAATTTGCGATGCAAGGGCTGCTTCTTTTTTTCATCTAATGAGGACAAGGCCGCTGCCGAGGAAAAGGATATAGTAAAATGGCAAGCATTCATCGAACGGGAAAAGGACCGCGGTGTGAATCTTGCCATTTTGATCGGCGGCGAACCGACCCTGCATCTGGACCGAGTCGAGGCCTTTTATAAACGGCTGCCGACATTTTGTGCCACCAACGGTTTGATCAAAATTCCCCGTGACAGATTCCCGGATATGATGCTGGGCATTTCACTTTGGGGGGATGAAGCGGATGAAAAGAAGCTCAGGGGCAAAGACACCTTCAGCATTTCCAGTAAAAATTATGAGGGCGATCCCAATGTCTACTATTTGTATACCCTGACCCCAAATCAGATCGGCAAAATTGAGCGTATCATCGTCAAAATAAGAGATGTCGGTCTGAAAGTCCACATGCAGCTGCTCTCCAATGATGAGGGGGTAGACGGTTTTAACTGGCAGCCTGAGCAACTCGAGGTTCTTAGGATCGAAATGGACGATATGCTGGACAACTATCCGGATACCCTTATCTCCTCCAAATATTACCATGAAATCATTACCAGTGGAAAAATGTTGGGCCGTACCTTTGGCTGGGATGAATGTCCTTCCGTCACCCAGCCGCTAGATCACCGCGATCCCCATCCCAAGCGCTTAATCGAATTTATCCGCTGGGCATCCGATCTCAACACGATGCATCGCTGCTGCACTTCCGAAACCAGAGATTGCTCGAGCTGCAAAGACGGAGCCGCTCACATGAGCTGGGTAATGGTAAACAAGCGTGCCCACATCCGTAGGACCCAGGATTTACAGAACTGGATAGAGGTCTATGAGATGTTTGCCAAGCTGTATCAGTTCATACCCTGGTAAATGGGATTGACGAATGAAAATTGAAGATTGAATATTTGTGGATGTCGCTCCCGGCCGTCGTAGCCTGCCTACTCCGCCGAAGTAACAACGGCTACGAAGGTCGGATCGGCCATTATGGCGGAGTCGGCTCGCTCTATCATTTTTTTGCAACTTTGAACGTTGAACCCTGAACCGTTCAACCTAGATTACGCTCCATTTATGTCTTCTAAAAAGGCGGTAATTGTCGGATATGACGCAGTCTCCCCGCTGGGAACCGAGATGGCCAGCCAGTGGACCAGAGCGATCCGGGGCGAAAGCGGTATCGGCGCACTGACCCGGTTTCCGCTGGCGGATGACTTCCCGGTTAATATTGCCGGTCAAGTGGAAGACATCGACGCCGCAGACTATCCCTTTTTAAGTCCGCGTAAACTAGCCTTGTGGCCGTCTCCCATTTTTAAATATGCAATGCTGGTGGTTCATCGGGCCCTCATAAAAAGTGGTATCGATATCACGCAGGAGTTAGCGCCCCGGGTGGCGGTTACCTTCAGCTCGGCGGTGGGGGGACTGGATGCCGTCCTCAAAGCCGATCGCCGTATGATCGCTGAAAACAAGCTGCCGCCGCCCTATACCAATCCGAACTCATGTATCAATATGGTCGGCGGCAAAATATCGATGTTAACCCACGCTACCGGTCCGATTACATCACCTATCTCCGCCTGCGCCACCGGGGTAACATCGATGATTTTTGGCGCCATGCTCTTGGCCCAGGGCCAGGCCGATATCGCAATTTGTGGTGCCGCTGACTTCGCCTTGGTGGAACCCATCGTAGCCGGCTTTGCAACCATGAACGGGACTTACAGCCCTAAACCTGGTCAGGAAGCGGCTCCGGCCGCAAGGGCCAGTCGCCCTTTTTCAATTGATCGCAGAGGCTTTGTTGTTTCTGAGGGGGCCGGCTGTATCATCCTTGCTACCGAAGCGTTTGCTGCCGCCCACGGTCTGCATCACCGGATTGAAATTTCCGGCTGGAGCATGACCTCCGATGCCTACCATTTTGTGGCTCCCCATTTGCCGACCGTAACCCGCTGTATGGCCGAATGCATTGACAAGTCCGGCATTTCATCGCATGATATCGACGTTGTCAATGCCCATGCGACCTCCACCAAAGTCGGCGACGAAGTGGAATACGAGGCGCTGAAAAGCGTTTTCGGGGATTCACTGCCTCCTGTTTCAGCCAATAAATCTTTGATTGGGCATGCCATGGGGGCATCCAGTGCCATTGAAACTATTTTTGCAATGGAAGGCATGCTGAAAGGTGTCGTACCCCCGACCATCAACTACACACCGGATCCAGAACTGGTCCTGGACTGTATTGCGGATGGTGCCCGTCAGCTCGACCAGGAGTACGTGCTGAAAAATTCTTTCGGTTTCGGTGGCTGTAATGCCTGTATAGTCTTTCGACGGCTAGCCTGAACTCATATGACTGAAGGCATTTATCATTAGCATCGCTCAGGGCTTTTGCCCAATTTTATGATTTTAGGTATCAGGCTACCAGGTTCAAATGTTCCGGGTTCAACGTTCAGGGTTAAAATCGGATCGGATCATAGAACCTCTGAGCCTTTGAACGCTGAATCCATGGAATCGGGATAGAGCAAAATAAAGAATAAAGACGAATCATAGGGAAAACTTAAACATCTCCTGTATTAAGATAACAAATGAAGGCTCCTAAAAATAGACGGGTGTTTGTCGTCGGTTATGGGTCGGCCACACCCCTTGGTCAAAAGTTTGAGACCACCTGGCAGCGGGCTGTCAGGGGCGAAGCCGGTTTTCGCAAACTGACTCGATGCGCCACGACCTCACGCTCCAATGTGGTCGGTGAAATTCCGGACTGGGATCCACAGATGTTCGACTACCTGGATCGCAAAGAACTCCATAACTGGAATGCCGATTATGTGTTTTTAACCATGGCTATTTGCAAAGATGCCCTGACCGATGCGGGTTTGGAATTAAACGAAGAAACCGGCCCGCGCACCGCCTGCCTGATCGGTTCGGCCTTAAACGGGACCGACGCTTATCGCATCGCCATGGACAATTACGTAAACAGGGGACCCTTGAGAGTCAGTCCCTATTTGCTGCCCAATCTGTGCGCCAACCTACCGTCGGGGAAAGCCGGTATTTTGTTGGGCTTTACGGGGCCTATATTTTCACCCCAGGGCGCTTGTGCCTCCGGCAATCATGCCATTGGTATCGG
>JARFPZ010000509.1 GCA_029288035.1 Desulfosarcina sp. | reverse complement strand
CATGAAGGCTCTTTCCGATCCGAATCGGGTAAAAATAGTTAAATTATTACAGCAGAAAATGATGTGTGTCTGCGAGCTGCGCGGAGCTTTGGAAATCGCTCAGCCGACCGTTTCGAAGCATTTGAAAATATTAGAAGAAGCAGGTCTGGTGGACTTTGCCAAAGATGGACTGTGGGTAAATTATTATCTGGCGGATGGTAAGGCCAGCCCCTATGCCGCCAGTGTGCTGGGCAACCTGAAGCACTGGCTGGAAGAGGATCCGGAAATTGCCGACTTAGTAAAAAAGGTTCCTTTGCTAAACCGCGAAGAGTTGTGCCGGAAATAGTTTTTCTTGAACTGTTTAATCCATGCCTATAATATCGTCGAATACGCATATGGTTATTTATTGGCCGAAAGCAACGTCGGGCATAGCACCCAAAGTGGCTTTGGCCTGATGCAATGAGGATATTCCAATGAGTGAAGCAATCGCTATCAAAAACAGAGAGGGCGCCAGCCAGGAGAATGAAGAAATTGAGGCGGAAGAACCCGAAAGCCAGATGGACTGGCAAAGCATCTGGAAACCGCTGGGCATCATTGCAGGGATTTTTCTGGTCTTTTTTTGGCTGCCCATAGACAGCAGCCGCTTTACCGGGGCGGTCATCGAATCTCTGGCATTGGTCAAGTGGTACGCCCGGGAGCATGTATTGTTATGTCTGGTTCCGGCCTTTTTCATCGCCGGCGCCATCTCGGTGTTCGTTTCCCAGGCGGCCGTGATGAAATACCTGGGGGCCGGGGCCCGTAAGGTCATGTCTTATGGCGTTGCCTCGGTTTCGGGCACCATTCTGGCGGTTTGTTCCTGCACGGTATTGCCGCTGTTTGCCGGCATCTGGAAACGCGGCGCCGGCCTGGGCCCGGCGATTGCGTTTCTTTATTCCGGCCCGGCCATCAATGTACTGGCGATTGTGCTCACGGCCCGGATTCTGGGTCCTGAGATCGGTCTGGCAAGGGCGGTGGGAGCGGTGGTGTTCAGCGTCGTTATCGGCCTGATCATGCATATGTTGTTTCGTAAGGAAGAGCAGGCCAAGGCTGACTCGGCTATACACATGCCCGAACCTGAAGTGGAACGGCCGCTGTGGCAAAATGTGATTTATTTCGCCGTCATGGTGGGTATCCTGGTGTCTGCTACCTGGGGCAAACCGGTCGAATCGGCCGGACTGTGGCACATGATTTACAGCGTCAAATGGTTGGTGACCGGTTTTTTTGCGATTGTCTTCGGCGTGCTGCTGGTAAATTGGTTCCGGGTGAAGACTTATAAAGTCCTGCTGGCAGCCGCCACTATTCTGGCCCTGAGCTTTAGTTTCCCGCATCAGCCGCTGATAGCATTTTCGGCCGGCATCGTTGCCCTGGTGGTCCTGACCACCACCACCCGGGGCGAGACCGAATCCTGGTTTTTGTCCACCTGGGATTTTACCAAACAGATTATGCCCTTATTGTTTGCCGGGGTCCTGGTGGCAGGTCTGTTATTGGGGAGGCCCGGTTCAGAAGGCTTGATTCCTTCACATTGGGTTAGTGGGCTGGTGGGTGGTAACTCCCTGTGGGCCAACCTGTTTGCCTCAGTGATAGGAGCTTTCATGTACTTTGCCACCCTGACTGAGGTGCCGATTTTGCAAGGTTTGCTCGGAGCCGGCATGGGCAAAGGGCCTGCTCTGGCGCTGCTGCTGGCCGGCCCGGCCCTGAGCCTGCCCAATATGCTGGTGATCCGCAGTGTCATGGGCACCAAGAAGACAGTGGCCTTTGTCAGCCTGGTGGTGATGATGGCCACCATCAGCGGGATGATCTTCGGTCATTTTTTTTCCTGACTCGTAACAGTTCGGCCACCAGGACACCAAGTCACAAAGGAAAGATACTAGTTGCTAAACAATTGTGGCTGAAAGATTATCTGAATTTCTATATCTGTGTCATCAGTGTAAATCCGTGTCCCATACAAAATAAAACAAGGAGGAAACCATTATGGAAATTAAAGTTTTAGGACCCGGCTGTCCAAAATGCAGCCAGACCGAAAAAATTGTCAAAGAAGCCGTGGCGGAAGCAGGTGTAGATGCCCAAATTGAAAAAGTAACGGATACTATGGAGATTGCCGGTTATGGCGTATTCGGAACACCGGCGGTGGTGGTAGACGGAGAAGTCAGATGCGTGGGCAAGGTGCCTACAATGAATGAAGTCAAATCATGGTTAGCGAATTAACAAAGGAGGGAAAACAATGCCTGAACAACGTCTTTTAGCTGAATGGTTTCCAGAGTTTACTGAACAATTTGACAAGATCGATGTTCTTTACAAGGAAATGAGAACGATCGATGAAAAGACCTATCAGTTCATATGTTTTGCTTTATCGATAAAAGCACGTTCAAAACCATGTGTATTGAAACACTTCATGGGTGCATTGGAAGCCGGAGCCACGGTAAAAGAGCTTGCATATATTCTCGCGCTGACGATGAGGGAAGCTGCAGGCGGAGACGACTGTTGGACCCATGAGGCTTTAGGAGATTATAAAACACTTATTTCAGAGGGGCTCAAGAGTTCTGAGTGTTGTTCCAGATAACTGGTTGGGGTTCTTTCTTGAGAATAGATTTTATCTGAAAATACTCTCCCTTCCCTATTCCAAATAAGCTTAACAGGAGGCGTTAAACCAACCGTTCAAAGGGACCCGGTCATGTTGCTGAAAAGCTATTCCAAGGAAATATTCAGACCTGAGTGCAACCCCAGCTTTGAATCCGTCCATTGCATCGCCCATCTGGACGAAAACATCGAACCCGTGTTTCTCTATCTCAATGCAGCCCTTGGCGGTTTTGAATATCTTATTTAAAAGATTGTGTGAACGAGCCCGTTAATCTTATCAAAATGTTTATCGGATGTTATCAGTTCCGCTCCCTGTTCCATCGCTTGTGCGGCGATCCAGATGTCATTGGTCGGAATGGGAGTCCCTTGCTCTCTGAGCTTAACGGCGATCCTTGAATACCGATCTGATGTAATTTTTCCAATTGGCACAAGGCCCACAGCCTCATGCTCCAAAAAACGATTTAGGTCGTTCATATTTTCTTTGAATCGGGTGCCATTGCGAAACCCAAACATGAGCTCTCCCATGACAACCGGAGAAAAAATAATCTGCTCAGCCATCACTATGATTTCAACCGCTTCTGCGGCATTGCGTTTGAATCCCACATAGGCACTTGTATCGAGCATAATCTTCATGCCCACATTTCCTCGTCAATCTGCTCAAAAGACTTAATGGAATCTAAGAATTCAGCGGCATCCTCCTCGCTCCATCCGCCTGCAAGTTTTCTCAAAGATGCCGCCGGTGGATTTTTGTTTTCTTTTTTTTTGCCTGTGTGCTGATAAATCATATCCAAAATTACTCGATTGAGGGATCTCCCGGTAGTTTTTGCCATCCTTCGAATCGTTCGCTCCACCTCGGGATCCATCCCGCGCAAAGTGATTTGCCGCATGAGTCACCTCCTGACTTATTGTGACTCATTATATTCCTCGCCTAAACAGTTGTCAAGTTCAGCGATGGAGGTTTTGCTCAACTATATCGGCGTTTCCCACTGAGGGGCTCAAAATGATAACTTTTAATCAGTTTCAGACCGTTGCAACCTTTGAACCCCTGGCCCAGACCTGACATGACAGGATGTGGAGATGGCAACCCAATTCCATAAAATGTGAAAGCAATTTCATTGACACATCCCGTCGCACCGGGGCGGGCGTGAACCCTGAACATAGAACCGATCAGTCTGGCTATTCTCAAGGTCCACCAGTCGGTGCTTTTTGACGGAATCTCTTGAGCTCCGCGCCCAGCCAATCGGCGCACAGCCTAGTCTGGTCTTTACACCTTATCTTATAGGGCTTGCCACTCATACTGCTTTTACTGGCAACGCCTTGGATGAAATCCTCGGCTGTCTTGATCCTTTTCCGGGCATATTCGTATTTTTTCTGAATGTGTTTACGGGCCGCTTCAGGGCCATATTCTTTTCCGTTACGGATAAAACGGCATTCCGCTTCGGCAATATAGGCGAGCAGATGTTGTATCTCCTGGTCGGTATTGTCCGGATTCGCGACCAAAATGCAGGGCACCATGAATGTCATCAGGATGATCAGGCCATGTCCAACCCTTCTTCTCATCTTCCTTTCCCTCCCTGATAGGCATCCGCCAGCTTGAAGCTCACTTGGATGGGGTTATGATCCGAGGTTACGACTTCGTGCACCACGGCGTTCGAGGGCACGAGGCCTCGGTAGTAAACGTGATCGACGACCTGACCGAAAAACCGGCTGCGCCGATCCGGCTCGAATCGCACCGGCTGCAACCTTAGGCGCCGCGTCGCCATCGCCATGATGGCCAGGCGTTCCGCATTCCATGTATTGAAATCACCGGCCACGATAAGGGGGCCGTCGTGGGACTCAAGGATCATCTCCAGCTCTTGCCAATAATTTTTATAAGCATCTGAATCCATAGTAAAATTGATAGCGTGCACATTGACAATCACCAGATAGGGCTGCCGAGGCAACATGGAAAACCGCGTGAACAAACTTGTTTTGGGGGTGTTGAGCAGCGGTTCATCGAATCGATGAATGCAGATGACTTCCGGGGCAATCTCGGAGGCCGTCAAAACGCCCGACTCCCTACCCCAATACCTGACGGATGTGGCCAGGTTCCAGTTCGATTTCACAGAACTCAATGTGTTGCGTAATTCGTCGGAGAGGTAGGCCTCCTGCAGGAGTATAACATCATTTTCCCGGCTAAGCCTGGCAAAATCCTTGCGCCAGCCCCGCCTCCCGCCTTTCAGCATATTCCAGTTGATCAGGTTAAATCCAGCGGGATCTAAAGCCGACAAAGCGTTTTGGATGTCTGTAGGGAACCTTGCCAACAGATCCGGCTCGCATGAAGGGACCGTGTTGGCGGTGGTTCGATGGTGCTCCGGGCCCGAAACCAGGTAAGGTTCAGGGAGAACGCTGCACCCTTGCAGCAAGGCAAATAGGTACGCCATCAAAAATGGAAGCCCTTTCCATTTTGCATTGTCCATCGCCGGCCTCCAGGCTTATTAACGGCTGTAGGATAAGATCCTTTTCTTGACCTTGATATGGCCGCAAAAAGGCGCAAAAAGCTCAGAAATAAAATTTTAGTGGGTTAAAACTGGCTTTCAATCGGCAATAATCGCCAAAAGAAATTCGAGATTCACTGCCAAAAACTAGGTGCCGCTTGGAATGAAGCCCTACCGGAACTCGATTCCCAGCGTAACTGGTTATCGACATTTGCATAAACCCGCCAGGCATTTTCAGGCGACATCAGGGTATCGAATGAATTTCTCATAAAACACCCAGTGATCTTCCGCACAATGGAAATAGCCGCTTGCCTTTGGGTTGCGCGGCTGATAAATATCAAAACAATTACGGTAAATTGCGAGTACCCTACATAATCAAAATTTAGATGTCAATGTAAGTATTTCTATGTATGTATGAATCAACAGGAGCAACCTGCCATGAACAATGAGTCTATGCTGAACAATGCCCGAAAAATGGCTAGTGTTTTTGAGCGTTTTCTCTGCCTGTGGGTGGTGCTGTGCATTGTCGCGGGTATCCTGCTCGGCAAAATTGCTCCGGGCCTGGCGCAGTGTCTCGACGGATTGGCTCTCTATGTCAAGGGGACGCCAGTGGTGTCCATTGACCATGCTGTGGATCGCCATTCCGCTCTTTATCCAGACCATGCTGATCTTCTGGTTGGGCTATGGACTGGCGCGTCTGCTGAAACTGCGCTACATCGATGCCGCCCCGGCAACCATGATCGGGGCTTCCAACCATTTTGAAGTCGCCATAGCGACCTCCACAATGCTGTTCGGCTTATCGTCAGGAGCGGCATTGGCAACCGTGGTGGGGGTATTGATCGAGGTCGCGGTGATGCTGATGTTGGTGAAAATCTGCCTGAAAACGACTCACTGGTTTAAAGGTGCGGAAGAGGGCCGGTTGACCGAGCAACCCACGACTGGATAAAACCCAACCCGGACAAGCCGGAATTGAATATTGAAGATTTGTTGAATCGCTCTCCGAGGCGTAGGCGCTACAACCCCTACGAGCCGGAGGCTTCGCTCTGTCTTTTCAATAAAAGTCGATAGCATTCCTCTCCGAGCCTTAGGATCTTCGAGCCGGAGGCTAAAATATTAAACTGGCTATGGTATAAATCATGCGCAAATATGATGTGATTTCAATAAATAGATACTAAGATGCATCGTCTGACGAGATGGGATGTAGCTGTGGGCCTGACTTCCGGCTTTCTAATCCCACTTTTTTTACTTCAGAATGATTTCTAGTTCGTGGCGAGAACTTAAAACTATAATACACCAAGCAGGAACCTCGAGATGGAAAAATTTGAACCGGAGAAGAACGCCCGAAAAGTGGCAGACGAGTGTGCGGATTGCGATATTTGTCGATTTCTAATGGATGCCGATTGCCTATTCTTTCCTGAATTATACAGGCTCTACGACAAGGAGGTCGAAACCGGCGAAGAAATTACGTCTACGGAGCTCAGAAAACTGGTGGATTTGTGTAATTTCTGTGCCCTGTGTCCGTGTCCACCGGTGCGGGCCAACATTATAGAGGCCAAGACCCGCTTCATTGATCGAGACGGTTTGAAATTCGGAGTCCGCACCCTGGAAGACGTAGAACGGGTTGTAAAGCTATTTGGCGCGTTTCCTCAATTGACCAATATGCTTTTGCGCGGCAAAGCCACCGGCGATCTGATAAAAAAGGCCGCCGGCATTCATCCTGCGCGGCAGATACCAACCTTCCCCGGGGAGAGTTTTCCGCAATGGGCAAAAAAAAAAGGGCCAGCATACCCGGCCTAAAAAGAACCCGAACCACAAAATCGCTTATTTTGCAGGCTGCACTGCCAATTATCTTTTCCCTGAAGTGCCGCGAGCCGTTGTTGACGTTTTTCAGCACAACGGGATCGAAGTCTTTTATCCGGAACAAAAATGTTGCGGCATGCCGGCTCTTCTGAAAGGCGACCGGCAACTGACCCTGGAATTTGTGGGCTGCAACATGGACCGGTTGGCCGAAGCGGTTCAGAACGGGTACGACATCGTTTGCTCTTGCCCGACCTGCGGGTTTATGTTGAAAAATGTCCTCAAGGAGGGTGCCTACTATTCCCGTCAATATCAGGCCTCGGTGGGCGCCGATGATACCTATCTGAAAATGCCGGGCACAAGGGTATCGGATCATCCGGGCGGAAAGAAGTTCGAGCTTCTTAAAAAAATCATGTTTCAGAGCATTCTCAAAGACGATGGCTATTTTTCGGCTATCGACCCCATGAAACGCATTTTGGTAGCAGAAAATACCTACGATTTGGGCGAATATCTAATTGCGCTTCACCAATCAGGAGAACTTAATACAGAGTTCGGTGAGGTGTCCGGCCGCATGGTCTACTATCCCCCTGCCACCTCAGAGAGCAGAATATCGGCCGATCGTATGAGGAGCTGCTGAATTTGCTGCCGGGAGTTAACCTGGAGCCTGTGGACGGCAGTCTGTACTGTTGTGGTATGGGGGGAATTATGGGCTTCAAACGGGAATTTCACGATACGTCCATTATGGATATAGCCGAAAAAAGGCACCAAAAGCACATAAATTCAATTTCAGGGCTTGTAATTTCAATGGATTACAATGAATAAGAATCGAAATTCTGACTTTTTACGAGTTCATCAATATGTAATAAAAAATATGAAAATAGGAGTACATAAATATAAAAATAGGAGAACGTGGACAACAAGTTACGATTCCTAAAAATATTCGGGAAAAGTAGGGACTCATGCCGTACATTGAGGTTGAATTTGTTCTAGAAGAAACCGGGGTGTTGATCAAGAAAAAGAGTCTTCATTCAAGCCCAGTTGAACAGGTCTATGGAATATTGAAGAAAAATGCTCGCACAGACAATTATATTGAGGTAATTAGAGGCAGATGATCACCTTTGTTGATACCAATGTATTGCTGGATGTCTTTCTGCCGGATCCGAAGCGGGGTGAAACGTCAAAAAATTTCTTAGATCAAGCTTATGTTCAAGGGTCCCTTATAATTAATGAAATCATCTATTAAAATCTTCTACTAACCAATAGTAACATTGACCTTTCCTAAATACCTCCACTGAGCAACGCCAAGGACCCAGCGCAGATCACAGCTTCCAAGAGCATCCGGTCGGTCGCACAAGATTGAATGATTTGATTGACTCCGCTCTTTTGCCCTTATATGATGAGCATAGATTTAGGTTGAGCGGTATCGGGCTTCAGGCCTTGTTAAAACATCGCCCGGATCCGTCCGACTTGGTTCTTCGAGCTTCCGACTCCGCTCTTCGAGCTACGATAGGACAAGACGACGGGACAAGTTGAGTCCCCACTCGGGATTCAACGTTCCGGGTTGAAAAAACCGTAGAAGGATTGTATCTTCATCTGACAATAACGCCGTTTCGCTCATTAGGGTATGACGGCTATGTTAGATTTTTATTAATATTGGCATCAATATCAGTTGCTTGTAAATATTTATTCATGGCCCAATACTTGCATATCGAGATGTGATGATGGAAAAGCAAGCCCTTCGAATGTCAAAGCAAATTCATGGCCACATTCCGTTGCGCTCTCTAAGGCGCAGGCTGCGAAGCGGAGACCTGTCCGTGGGGGCTTGAATCTGGAACTGCACTCTTGTTAAGCCGCATGGAATGATGGTATCATGCCATTATTCTTCATTTTGGCCGGATGAGCGCAATGAACTAACCGAAATCATGAGCCATCGCATATGCGACTGATACTTAACATAATTCTTATCACTATAACCGTCCTGGCGTGTTACATTTCTGATATCTACCTCTATTTTTGGCCGCCTCTGCCGGATCAAGCGATTCATTTGACTATCCGGTCTCGCCGGGCTTTTAATTTCGACCAGCAGACAGCGCTGGATGTCAAGCGCAAAAAAGCGTTGTCAGATTATATTCCCGTATACCGCTATACGGCGCCGCAGGTTGAAGGCTCCAAGCAAAAGTTCGAAGAGTTTGCTGAGGCCATTACCGCCTTTAAGAATAAAAAACAGAAAGGGGTTGAAAATCTCAGAAAACAACTGGAAAAAGAATTGGGTGTGCAGCTTTCTGTTGATAATATCATCCGCATTATTCAGTACCGTGATCTGAAAAATCTGTTTGACGGCATTATCACCATTGAAGAATCCATCCTGCAAAATAATATACTGCGTGACCCCCAGGGCCTCATGGGGAAGAAGGGCCTCATTGGGAAAAAATCCATTGAAATCCAGATGCCCAATTCCAACGGCACCGTCACGCATCCTGTTGATGACCTTATAACTCTGGAAAAAGCCCGATTTCTCTTGGAAGAAAAAATTCGCCAACTCTTCTGGCAGGTGGACAAACGCGTGCTGGATCCGGTTGTCCGGGTTTCCCTGGCCACATTGCAGCCGAATCTGAAGTATGATCATAAAGAAAATGAGCGCCGCTTGGATAAGATCAACCGCGAATTTCCTTCCAAAGTTGTTTCTTATCATCAGGGAGACGTGCTGATACCGTTTCGCAAGATTTTGAGTGAAAAGGATGTTCTGCTGCTAGATGCCTACCAAAAGCTTAACATCGCCGAAATTTATCGGGAAGTTCCCTGGAATTTTTTTACTATTCTTTTTTTGGTGGTGTTTTATAATCTATTTCTTACAAAAATTCTGGCGAATGGTTCCCGCAATAAACCGCCCTATCGTTTTTTGTTGACGTTGCTGATCACAACTGTTCTGATCCTCAATGGGTACCTCGCCTTACTCCCATTTCCCATATATGGTTTGCCCATTTGTATTCTTCCCATGCTCGTCATCTTTTTAAATCATGGCAAGATTATCGCCACCGCCACGACGATGATCGGCGCCATGCTGGTTAGCCTCTTTACCGGGCCTACCTATGAAATCCTGCTCTTTTTTACATTTGGCGGGCTTGTGGCGGTGCTGGTTTCTTCGGGACTGCGAAAACGATTGCAAATCTTGGTTCCTTCAGTGATGGTGGGGTTTATCAATGCGCTTAGCATCATCGTCTTCACCATGGACTGGCAGGCTATTTCATCGCAAATTGTTTCACCCCAAACCATAAAAATAGAAAATCTGGTGCCTATCGTTGATGCGGCCTTGACATCGGATATCATCTGGGCGGTTATCGGGGGCTTGGCCGCGGGGCCATTGGCCCTCATGCTATTGCCGCTGCTGGAACTCGGCTGGGATACTGCTTCGACTTTCAAACTCAACCGCTATATGGATCTTAATCGGCCGCTCATGAAAGAACTTCTTTCCAAAGCACCCGGAACTTACCAGCATTGTATGGCAGTTGCCTACCTTGCTCAGTCGGCGGGTGAGGCCATCGGCGCCGATACGCGATTGTTAAGGATTGGTGCCTATTATCATGACGTCGGTAAAATGATAAATCCAAAATTTTTCATTGAAAACCAGTTCGATGGCGAAAATCCCCATGACGTTTTAGAACCCCGTGAAAGTGCTAAAATTATCTTGAATCACGTCAGACGCGGCATGAGAATCGGCCAGGATGCAGGATTGCCAAAGGTTGTCGCGGATCTGATCTTGGAGCACCACGGAACTCAGTTGATAGAATATTTTTACAACCTTGCCGCTAAGACGTATCCGAACAGTACCATCCGTGAAGAGGAATTCCGCTATCCGGGCCCGAAGCCCCAGAGTGTTGAAGCAGCCCTGTTGATGGTCTGTGATTCAGTAGAGGCCGCTTCCCGGTCGTTGCTGGAGCCGAATCGCAAAGAATTTAGAAAAATGGTCCGGCTCATCCTGGTCAAACGCATCGTCGACGGACAGTTTTCCGAGTGTGACCTGTCCACCCGGGACCTTTCAAAATTTGTCACTGCACTGGTCGATGCCCTCGAAGCCTCATTTCATTCCCGCATTCAATACCCTTGGCAGGAAAAAAAGAAGCCACTTCCGGTAAAAACAAATTGGGAGGTCGCCAAGGGCGGTGAAGAGGATCAGAAGGAAAGCAGCTTTCGGCTTTAA
>JARFPZ010000492.1 GCA_029288035.1 Desulfosarcina sp. | reverse complement strand
CGGTAGAGCCAAACATAAGTTTTCCGACTTTCGATCTTTTTCGAATCCCGATGACAATTTCATCAATTTTATTTTCCTCGGCAAACTGCACCAGATCTTCACCGGGTTCTAAATCTGAAATCAACACATACGTTTGATAAGGGACCGCTCCTGAATTCATGATAGCGTGAACCTCATCTTCGAGATTCTCCTCAACTTTTCGGATATCTTCATACTTCAGTTTCTGGTTCTGATGCATACAATTTACCACTTCAATTTTAGCATTCCATGTCGTTGCGTGTCGTCTGGCAAGTTCCAGAGCTGCTTTGGCAACATTGGATCCGTCATAACCTACTAAGATTTTCATTTTGGCCCCCAAATATTTTCTATAAAAATGTAATTACGAGCTTCAATCATCGTGTGAGACAATATCAATCTCCCCTTTGGGTAAAGGAATAATAAAGACCGGTTTTCTCGTTCGGCGAAGGACCCTTTTAGACGTACTTCCTAAAAAAGTGTTTCGAATGAAGCCCTTGCCATGAGTTCCCAGGACTATTGCATCGCAATTGAATTCATCTGCCTTTCTTAGAATAATTTCGGCCGGGAAGCCTTCACTCAATTCGATCGATTCGACTCTATCGACACTATCCGGATCATTATTAAGCTCCTTTTCACAAAACAACTTCAGCCGCTTTTGGATAAGGTCTCTCACGTATGCTATTTTCTCTTTTGAAATCTTTTTTTCCTGCTCCTCGGTTAGGTAGGGATCTACGATTGCATTGGTAGTCGCCGACAATGGCTCCAAAACATGCAAAATGATGATGCTGGCATCGTGTTTTTTTGCAGAATTGATGGCATATCTGAACACATAAGCCGAATTGTCCGACAGATCAGTCGTATAAAGAATTCTTTTAATCCGGGGTATCATTTGCACCCTCCTTTCTAATCCCCTTCTTTTTCAAGCACAACTGTATGATCGTCAACGAAATCGACAGATTTAATCGTTCCTTTTACAAATTTTTGATCTCCCAACAGCCCGATCAGCAGATAGCCGTCCTGATCGTATTCCATTTGGGCGACATCTTGCATGACTTTAATCCGCCGATCTTTCGATTGAATATATACGGTGCTGAGACACATATCCACTCCATGCTTCTAGCGCTTTATAGCAGTCAACAGAAATTCTAAAATCTCTCCGGCCTGATGGGTAGCCCGTCCCTGGATTAGCGTATCCCCCTTTAGACCGGCATGGAATACGGATGCGTCGTAGGAGATCACTCCAATTGTTTCCATCTCTCTACATTTTAGTTTGGTCTTGATTTCATCAATCAGATTATCCGAACTAATTTTATTCAACACCGCCCAGAGTTGTTTGTTGATACCAGCGGCAAGGTCTTTTATCTTTTCAGCCAGGGCGATCGATTCAAAGGAGGGTTCCACCACAACCAGTACCACATCTATGCTGTTATCAACACCTCGACCAAAATGCTCAATGCCAGCCTCCATATCCACCATCGCTATTTCATCTTTTGCTAGTCGAAGTTTCTTTAAAAATTCACGGCTTAGCACACCCATGGGACAGGCACAGCCTTCCAGGGCCTGGTGAATCTTGCCGATGCTGACCAGTTTGAGACCATTTTTCTCATTGATATACCCGTCCGGAATTTGTTCCAGGGTGATATTCGTTTCAGATAAGATCGAAGGTTGGTTCATTTTTTCCTTAATACCTTCCTTGCCGCCGACAAGCGCCATCAGAGGGATCGGGGGTTCATTAAAACCGAGCATTCGAAAGAGTCCGGAATTCGATTCATCCGAGTCGACCACCAGTGTCGTAAGGTCCCTGGCTTGAGCTGCGGCTGCCAGTAAACCAACCAAAGTACTCTTGCCGCTTCCTCCCTTTCCACAAACAGATATTTTCATTCCCATTTCGCTTCACCTCTCTATTTAACAAATCGTCGTTAGGATGCTGCAAAGCAACTAAGCAGCTTTTCGACCTTCTTCCGGCGTTTTCAACTCTCCCAGAGGATAATATTTCAACATATTTTCTTCGGCCCACTTGACCGCCTCCACCGGTGTCATGCCCCAGTTGGTCGGGCAGGTGCTGATCAATTCGACTAGACTGAAACAGCGGTTCTCCATTTGATACCTAAATGCCTTTTTAATGGATTTTTTAGCCTTGATTATGTATTTCGGCTTAACCAGAGTCTGCCTGGCAATGTATCCTGGGGTCTCCAAAGTCGCTAAGAGTTCGGCGACCTTTATAGGCATCCCCACCTCTCCGACGTTACGCCCGTTCGGCGAGGTTGTGGTCCTCTGGTTCGGCAGCGTGGTGGGAGCCATCTGCCCCCCGGTCATCCCATAAACAGCGTTGTTTATGAAAATTACCGTTATCTTTTCACCCCGGTTGGCGGCATGGATAATTTCCGCGGTACCGATGCTTGCCAAATCACCATCGCCCTGATAGGTGAAAACGATCAGATCCGGACGCACCCGCTTTACACCGGTCGCCATCGCCGGTGCCCTTCCGTGGGCCGATTCCTGAAAATCAAAGTTAAAATAGTTATACATCAATACGGCACACCCGACCGGAGCGATACCGACTGTCCGACCACGGATGCCCAACTCATCGATGACCTCCGCAACAAGCCGATGCGCCACTCCGTGGGTACATCCGGGACAGTAGTGAGTGATCTGATCCGAAAGGGCCTCAGGCCGTTGGTATGTTTTTGCCATTTTTTACTCCCTGCTGCTCAATGATTTGGAGAGCCGGTGAATCGAAGAATCGGCGCTCACGAGATCACCATTTCCCTATTTTTTTAACTCTCCCATAATGTCTTAATTCTATGATTTCCTGATACCAAATGCCCCTTACCATTATTTATGCCGCAATCTTAAATTCCACCAATTCCCTAACCACCTCCATAACCTCCTCGGGTGTGGGTATCTCACCGCCGCACTTTCCATACCATTTGACGGGCCGCTTTCCCTTTACACTCCTTTCAACATCTTCCAGCATTTGTCCCATGCTCATCTCGATACTCATTAGCGCTTTACAGCTGAGTTTTAAGGCCGCATCATGGATCGCCTTTTCGGGAAAGGGAAAAAGCGTTTGAGGTACTAGCATTGCTACCTCTAGGCCCTCCTTTTTAAAGTAATCGATCGCGGTCCTGCAAACCCTGCTCATCGTGCCATAGCTCACAATGAGAATTTCATAGTTTGAATCAATATTATAGGTTTCGTATCTGATTTCATCTCTCCGCATCCGGTCATACTTGGCTTTTAGTCTTAAATTGTGTGCATTGAGTTCCACCGGGTCCAGGTAAAGGGTTTTAACCAAATTTCGCTTTTTGCTCTTTCTGAAATCCATCCCACTGCTGGCCCAGTCGTCTTTGTTCGACGGTTTCGTCTTGAGATGATCCGGAAATTCCACCGGTTCCATCATTTGGCCGATCAAACCGTCACCCAGAATCATCACTGGGTTGCGATATTTTTCAGCCAGGGGAAACGCGGTCATGACCATCTCGACGGCTTCCTGGACACTGGCAGGTGCCATCACAAGCAGTTTGTAATCACCGTGCCCCCCGCCTTTAGTGGCTTGATAATAATCTGCCTGGGATGGAAGAATACCTCCCAAGCCGGGTCCGCCGCGCATTATATTGATAAAAACCGCCGGGCATTGTGCGGCCGTAATGTAGCTGATGCCCTCACTTATCAGACTGATGCCCGGACTAGACGACGTTGTAAAAACCCGTTCACCGCAGGCGGCAGCGCCGAATATCATATACGATACCGCCACTTCGCTTTCACCCTGCAAAAACACTCCGCCGACTTCCGGTAATCGCCGTGAAAGGTATTCTGCCACCTCAGTTTGCGGCGTAATCGGATAAGCAAAATAGTTCAAACACCCCGCACGAATGGCCGCCTCGCCAATTGCCTCGTTGCCTTTCATCAATACTTTACTCATTTAGTCCCCCATCACCAGCACACGGTATCGAATACCGAATACCACCCCAATTGAACTTTGCTCAATTGGGGTCTCATTTCGCTTTAAGCCGCTTTTTTATCATCTGTTTCCAAGACATGCTTATCAGCCAGATCCTTAAAAGACTCATAGCGCTGATTGACTTCCTGTTCTAAGCGAGCATGGAGTTTTTTTGCTTCATCCGGAAACGTTTTTTGCAACGATGCATAGCGCACTTCACCACCGAGAAATTCTCTGAGGCTTCCATCCGGTTTCTTGGAATCAAGACTAAACGGATTGTTTCCTCCGGCCTTCAGGGCCGGATTGTACCGGTATAAAGGCCAGTAGCCGCACTGAACGGCTCGTTTCTCTTCTTCCTGGCTTTTACCCATTCCCTGTTTAATTCCATGATTGATACAGGGAGCATAGGCTAGAATTAAGGACGGCCCGTCATAACCTTCCGCTTCGCTAAGCGCCTTGATCAGCTGTTGCTTATTGGCGCCCATGGCCACGGATGCCACATACACATATCCATAGGTCATGGCGATGGATCCCATATCTTTTTTAGGCGTTTTCTTGCCGGATGCGGCAAACTTGGCCACAGATCCGGTGGGAGTTGCCTTGGAAGACTGGCCGCCGGTATTGGAATAAACTTCGGTGTCGAATACAAACACATTGATATCTTCACCTGAGGCCAGCACATGATCAATGCCACCAAATGCGATGTCATAGGCAGCACCGTCTCCGGCAAAGACCCAAAAAGATTTTTTGGTAAACAGATTCGACCTCATTTCGATTTCACTTAAAAATCGATTGCCGTTGTATTCAGGCAATAGCGCTTTGAGTAAATCCCCATATCTTCTAGATCCAGCCGAATCATTTTTGTTGTCCAGCCAGCCGTTTATAGCATACGCTAGGTTTTGATAGATATCACCTGCGAGAGCCCTTTGCATCAGATTTGCCAACCGGCGGCGTTGCTGCAAGACACCCAGAAACAGGCCGTAAGTAAATTCGGCCGGATCTTCAAACAAGGAGTTTCCCCAGGCCGGGCCAAATCCGTCTTTGTTAGTGCAATAAGGGATGGAAGGGGCATATCCTCCCCAAATTGAAGAACAACCCGTAGCGTTGCCGATGACCATGCGCTCACCAAATAGCTGGGTCAGGAGCTTGGCATACGGTGTTTCACCGCATCCTGCACAAGCTCCGGAAAACTCAAGCAAAGGCTGGCAGAATTGACTGCCCTTAACGGTATTTCGATCGATTAAATTATCCCTTATGGGTATAAGGGTTGAAAATTTATAGTTTTGCACTTGCATCGCAGTTTGAGTTTCCAACGGTTTCATCACCAAAGCTTTTGTCTTCGCCGGGCAGATATCGGCGCAGTTGCCGCACCCCAGACAATCCATGGTATTAACTTGCATCCTGAAATGATATGCTTTGAGTTCCTTTCCGATGGCTTTTTTGACTTCAAATGCTTCGGGTGCGGCCTCCAACTCCTCATCGGTCAGGAGGATCGGACGGATGGCGGCGTGCGGACAAACCATGGCACACTGATTACATTGGATGCAGTTTTCCATAGTCCATTCCGGCACCATAACCGCCACACCCCGCTTTTCATATTTAGTTGTGCCGATGGGGAAAATACCGTCCGGTGGAAAAGCACTGACCGGAAGTTTGTCGCCTTGCTGAGCCAGTATCGGTCGCATAACATTCTTGACAAACTCCGGCTCATCTTCGGCTGGTACTGGTTTGTCCTCAGCATTCTCCCAGGAAGCCGGGTACTTAATTTCTATTAAGTTATCGAGCGTTCTATCCACGGCAGCATAATTCATCTTCACAATCTTATCACCCTGCTTTCCGAACATATTCTTTATTTCAGCTTTCAGAAGCCTAATGGCATCTTTCAGCGCTAAGACTCTGGCCAGCTTGAAAAAGGCGGTTTGCATAATCATGTTAATCCTGCCGCCGAGACCCGCCTCAGATGCGATCTTAACGGCATCAATATTGTGAAATTTAATCTTTTTCTGCGCGATGAGTCGCCGCATGCGAGCCGGCAGCGTTTCTGCCATGTCTTCCAACGACCAGCTGGAATTTAATACAAACGTTCCGCCGTCTTTGATACCTTCCAGCACATCATAGGCATCGACAAAGGTCGGGTTATGACAGGCTATATAATCAGCCGAAGCGATTTGATAGGTCGAATGAATCGGTGATTTGCCAAAGCGTAGATGCGAGATTGTCAGTCCGCCGGATTTCTTGGAATCGTATGCGAAGTAACCCTGGGCATACATATCCGTGTGGTCTCCGATGATTTTGATCGCGCTTTTATTAGCCCCCACCGTACCGTCTGAGCCAAGCCCCCAAAACTTGCACCGAATTGTTTCCTTGGGGGCCGTCTCAAATCGTTGTATTATTTCTAAAGAAGTATGGGTCACATCGTCATGAATGCCTACCGTGAAATGATTTTTAGGGGCCGGTGAGTCCAGATTATCGAATATGGCTTTCACCATCGATGGGTTGAATTCCTTGGCGCTTAATCCATACCTCCCACCCACTATTTTGGGCATTTCGCCAAACTCCATAAAGGTGGTACAAATGTCCAAATACAGTGGATCTCCTATTGATCCGCTTTCTTTGGTCCGATCCAAAACAGCAATGTGTTTAACGGAGGCGGGAACCGCCGCAAATAGGTGGTAGGATGAAAAGGGCCGATATAAACGGACCTTGATCAACCCGACTTTTTCACCGCCGGCTACCATGTAATTCACGACCTCTTCAATGGTTTCACAGGAAGAGGTCATGGCAATAATTATTTTTTCTGCTTTGGGATGACCGACATAGTCAAATAAGCGGTAGTTGCGGCCGGTTAGTTTACTCACTTTTTTCATGCATTCGCTCACTATCTTGGGAACTCTCAGATAGTAAGCGTTTGCGGCCTCGCGCCCCTGGAAATAAATATCCGGGTTTTGAGCCGTGCCTCGCAATTGGGGCCTTTCCGGGTTGGCGCCGCGCAGGCGGAATTTATTAACCGCATCCCAGTTGACAAGGTTGGCCATATCCGCGTAGTCGATCAATTCAATTTTCTGAATTTCATGAGAAGTTCGAAACCCGTCAAAAAAATGCAGAACAGGAAGGCTGCTTTCAATAGCAGCCAGATGTGCAACCAGTCCCAAATCCATGACTTCCTGAACAGAGGCTGAGGCTAGCAGCGCAAAACCGGTCTGGCGAACTGCCATAACATCCTGATGATCTCCAAAAATGGAAAGGGCATGGCCCGCCACCGACCGGGCGGTTACGTGAAACACCGCCGGCAATAACTCCCCGGCGATCTTATACATATTGGGAATCATCAAAAGAAGGCCTTGGGAGGCCGTAAACGTGGTTGTCAGGGATCCTGCTGCCAGAGCGCCGTGAACCGATGCGGCTGCTCCGGCTTCGGATTGAAGTTGCCGGACCAGAAGCGTCTGCCCAAAAATATTTTCGCGCCCCCCGGCGGACCACTCATCACACATTTCACCGATGCCTGATGAAGGTGTAATCGGATAAATGGTGGCCACATCACTCATGGCATAAGCCACATGGGCAGCAGCCGAATTCCCATCAATCGTTTTCATTTTTTTTCCCCTGGGATACCTCATATCTAAAATTTCCCGATAAAATAATTATTGCAACTTCCTTGATATTCGCCATCCGATTTAATGCACGCAAATTAAAATGCCTTAAAGGTCACCTAAGACCTTTATGGGAAGTGACACTCTAAACAGACCACTTTAGGTAACACTTTCAATTTTTCTCCAAAGCACATAACATGCCATTAAAGATGATTAGAAATATTTAAAATTATATTAGAGGGTTAAATTTTGGTATGATTTTTTGGAGATAAATTCTAAGCGAATTTTAGAAATATTTCGAAATGTCTTTTCGCAAAAATTCGAAAATTTCATATCATGATTCGAGTTTTTGGCTATCTGAAAATAGCAGATCCAACTACCGCTCTATTTTCGCAACCAAAGCTCACGACAGATGCTTTCACCAGCATCCAGCGCCTGACAGGACCAATCAATGACTGGCAGAGGATCCAACAAGATGATTTTTTCGGGTTTTCTAATTGCATTCCAAACATACTTTTTGTGAGGTCTAAATTCAAATTATTCATTGTAAGATCTAATATCTATTTTGCCTTTTTTCATAGAAACAATAAATATGGGCTTTTGGGTTTGATTGAGAATTTTCTTCGCTGTACCGCCCGGGAAGAATCGTTTTACAAAACTACTATTGTGAGAGCCAAGGACGATCGCCTCACATCCAAACCGATTTGCTATTCCCACTATTTCTTCAGCGACCTTACCGGGGTATACCAGCATGTGTTCGACCAGGCCTGCGTTCGCGGGATCGTTTTTAAGGCCCCTTATGAGAAACGAGCTAAGTTGGTCTTTCATACGTTGCAAGGCAGATTGAGTTTTTTCTTTGACAACATCTTTTTGGGATTCGTTAAGAAAGTATGCCAGTGTTTTCGCCGCCTTAATAGATCTTTGGTTTATGACGTGGAGAACCAGAAGGCTGGCATCTTTCTCTCCGGCCAGGTTCATGGCACAGCTATAAATATGATCGCAATTACCCGACAGATCCGTTGCGCAAAGAATTCTTCGCATCTCAGCGTTCATGGAAATTTTCTTCCCCTTCATTGTATTTGTTCGGCAGCCATCGTAACTTTGTCTGCATCCGATTAAAGATCATGATATTTTCAACCACTTTCGAATCCGATCGATGGTGTCAGTGACTCTTTCATTAAAAATCCTATTCCGTGATTCCTCATCAAGGTACAGATCCAGCACAGCGCGGTTGGTCATCGACATAATCTCAAAGACATGCAGGATAATAACACCGGCATCGTGTTTTAAGGCCGAGTTAATGGCGTAGCGAAACGCATAGGCGGAATTATCCGAAAGATCAGTGGCGTAAAGAATCTTATTGATATTTGGGATCATCGTGTCTCGCCTTTTTCTATTTTAAAAAATCATCCAAAATTTTTATGTTTCTGTTGAGCAATAAATCTGTAAACCGTAAACCTCTGAACCCCAAACCCAGAACCCTTGAACGGTTACAATTTCCTCTGGTAAGGCTTCTTCCAGGAATCTCGCTGATGTTCCCGGTAATTAGCCAGAGCCGAATAAAACGCGCCAACTGCCAGCTCCGCGCAGTGATAATTCTCTTTGGGCAAAGTTTCCAGGAATTCGATCACATCCTCCGGCGTAATGTCCCAGGCTTCCTCAATTGTTTTGCCTTCTGAAAGATGTGCTACCGTATTCGCGCAGGCATTGGTATTGATACAGCCGTCAGTATCGAAGGATACTGATTGAATATGACCGTTTTTAATGCACAGAAACATTTCAACCGCATCCCCGCATTCTCCGGTTCGCCTTCCATATCCATCCGGATTCTGCAATCGTTCTCGTCTGTCATAGCGAAAAGCCATTTCGAGGTAATGGAGAGAATGATCACGCCAAAAATCGAATTTTTTCTCGTTCATTTTTATATCTGATATGGGTTTATATGATTGCCCACTTTCACTACAGCATATAACATGCCAGAAAAATTTGATGATAATAAGCATCATGAATTCAAATCGTTAACCTAAAATGAAATCGTATAACTTTTGTTTTTGAACACAGAATTAGAAAAACTTCGAATTTGAACTCGAAATTTTTCTAAAAAAAGTAAAAAGCGTAAGCAAATCGAATCATACGAAAAGATCTTAGTTATTGAATTATAAGGCTCCATCAGTCTCTTTAAGTCTTGTAACAACCGATGGCATTAATTATGCATAATTTCTTTTTGAATATCCTGCCGGTATTTTTATTAAGATATACTAGCGAAGGTGGATGATGAAAAAAAGAATATTTTTTATGCTTTCTGTCTTTGTCTTTTTTTTGGCCCCTGGTTTGTGTGTGGCTACGGAGGGGGAGCCACATCCTGAAATCACCTTGATGGATTATGACGGCAATGAAATATCCCTGGACAGTAATATTCCTTACAGCCCTAAAAACACCTGCGGGGAGTGTCATGAATATGATGCCATCACCAATGCTTATCATTTTCAACAAGGTCGAACCGACGCTGACGGGAATATTATCGTTGGTGATGATCTGGATTCAAGGAATCCCTGGCTTCTCTCGCGGGGTATGTACGGCAAGTGGTGACCTCCCGCATCTGATTCCAGCCAGTTGGCCAGAAAGGTGAACTTGCGGCGCAGTGACATTGACAAGTCATCCTTTCATT
>JARFPZ010000415.1 GCA_029288035.1 Desulfosarcina sp. | reverse complement strand
AGCTTTTCATCAGTCCCAAAACAGCCGAAAACCACCGTACCAACATCATGAATAAGCTGGGGCTTCACAGCACGCTTGAATTGGTGCGCTATGCCGCCCGGCTGGGCCTTGTCGATGTCGACCTCTGGAAGGAATGAAGCGCTTACGGGTTACGGGTTGCGGAGATCGATGGTTGATTGAGTTGAGAGGGTTAGTTAAGTTGATTGAGTAAAAAATAATTATTTTTGACTTCTCTCTTTCAATCTTTCCGACTTCTCGTCGGTGAGCAGGCCTTAGGCCCCATGCCCTTTGCCCTTCTCACCTTCATATTTTCTGACCTTCTGATCTTCTCACCTTCTTATTTTCTCATCTCTTCGTCATCTATCTCTCCCGCTTTCAGCTTATTTTCCCAAACATCCCGGACATTTTCCCGTCCTCAGGAAATTTCCCCATTAAAATGAGGCGGTCGCTCTATGGACAAACGCGATTTTTTGAGAGAGAGTTATTCTACCCGAATAGAGCAGGTCGCCGGTGCTTAGACCCTTAGCGGAATTTAACTGACGACATGTTGTAGAGAACGCAATAATTCGCGACATTGAATTATCAGATTGTTTGCTGCCCTTCGGAGGCCATTCTTCCCGAGCGCAGTGTCGGAAACAGCGTAGTCTCTTGATGAAGGTTGGGTTCAAAATAGAGTTGCTGGATAAAATGGGAACTGAGGAGACGTTTAAATCAAAGCTGGATTATGTTGATTTAGTCAACCTTATTAGAAGCATCCAGCGTGCTGAAGGCAATTTGGATTGCTATCGCACGGGCCGGCAAGAGTGTGAGCAGATGAATTGTGTCTGGCGCGATCATTGCCTCAAGGAGTCTGGAGGAGCTTCAATGGCTGATGGTGAGTCGCATCAACACCATAAAGCGACGGCGCCCAAGCAGGAACAAAACGACTTACACTAAAAACTAGCATTGAAAGATTTACGATGAAAAAAATCGTCATTATTTCTGAGCAGGGGCGGGTTAACGATAAATTAATCGCATTGCTTACAGTGCTGTTTCCCGAATGCGATATCAGCATAGCTGCGGATAATAGCCAGGTTTTTGAGCCATGTCCGGGAGGCTCATTTTCGAAGATAGGTCTGGCCGACGAAACAGGGACCTAATCATGCCTAAAGTATCGGTTCTGGGTGAACAATCACAAATTTTGCTAAATTTTTATTTTAGAGCGTCACGCGGGCGCATGCGAATGCAGTTAGGTTCTTGTAATTATTGTGATTATTAAAAAAATTAATTTGATGGCATACATTATGCCATAGATGAGATTATGCGACAGTGCCACGGCATTGGACACATTTTCAAGGCATCCTATTGCTCTAAGTGAGCTAGGATCAAATGGAAAGACAGTTGAATACTTTTCGCAGATAAACAAAAATGGCACAAAATTTTAAAATTAGCATCCACCGAACGCTTGATAATCTGTACATTCGTCTGATGGGCGATTTTGACGGCAGTTCGGCTTGGGAACTGATAAATGCCATCAGGGAAAATCTGAACAGCTTTAAATTTATACAAATCGATACCAATAAATTGAAAAAAGTTTATCCGTTCGGGCGCGAGGTTTTTAAATCCAATTTGTTAAACGTAACGGACGAGCGAATTCGCATCCAATTCAGCGGGCCGAATGCTTTACGAATCGCACCACATTACACCAACTCAAGGCGAGCATGACAGCTTTGGAGGTGATGGGCAAAAAAGGGTTGAAAGATGAAAACAACATTTAGAGAAAAGAGCTTGTGAGCATCATCGCTATGCCGCCGATATTGCGTTTTCATATTTCAATTTTGAAGCGGCTTATTAAATCAGCGGCCACCAGCAGAGATGGCACCGGCTCCTTCCATGGGCTATCCTCATACCCTCTGCTGGTGTCGCTGATTCTCCGACAACAGCACAGCCACCAAGTCACAAAGAAAAGGTGAGCGACATGGAAAACATAAATTATACCAGCGAAGCCGGTCCCAATCTGCCGGTCGAAAAAATTGGGATAGTTGAAGGCGGTTACAATCAAATGGGAATGGATGATTCACTTCTGCTGGATTTGGATGTCTTAGATGGGGAAAAGTGGATTGAGTATCGATATCACAAACGATACCAGCTGACCGAAAATGCATTTGCTTTGATCCGGCCCATCTCCACCGGACCCCTGAAAGTTGGCGGCAAGAGTATGGGGTGCATCGCCTGTGCCGTATTCAATGCCAAGCCGGTCAAGCTGGGTAAAATTGATAACATCAGCATGGGCGGACTTATGTTTCATTACGCTGACAGTGAGGAACAATCAAACCAAGGCCTCGTGCTGGATATCTTATTGGCGGATTGTGGATTTTATCTGGCGGATATACCGTTTAAAACCATAACCGATGTTGTGATACCGGACGAGATTTCCAGCGATGCGATTAAAATACGGCAGGTCCGGCTGCAATTTCAGCAGCTGAACGCCATCCAGCAAGCGAGGTTGAAAAATTTTATTATGAACCACGGGACAGAATTAGAATGACGAATGATGAAATTGCTGCGCGTGGTCTTGTTTTATAAGTTAAAAAATCCAACGGTGGGCTAACCCGCATGGAGGGGTCACTTGAAACTTTCATATTCTTATAGCATGCAATCAAAAAAATGGACTAAGGGCCCAATACCCAAGATTAAATGCCCGCCGCCGAATTTGGTTAATCTCTTGCTACTCCTTTGCTACCGGATGGTTTCATAACCACCTTCCCGTTCTATTTTGGAAAATACAATCTGCCATAGGTGGTTGCGCCTGGATCGAAAGGCGCCGGCACAGGACAACAAATAATAGCGCCACATGCGGAAAAAACTTTTATCGTAAACACTATTTAATTGATCCCAGTTATCTGTAAAGTTTTTA
>JARFPZ010000382.1 GCA_029288035.1 Desulfosarcina sp. | reverse complement strand
GATGTACCATTTTTGTACCGTTTTTATTTCAGACCATTTCATTTGTTTCGTTTATTTTCGTCTATTGTGGGTTGATTTAACTGATTGGAATAGAAGGAAAAGCCGGTATATCAATAGGTTAAAATATTTTATCGGAACTGCTTCAAATCCAGCCGTCCCGACCACCAACCTTCCCGGAATTACTCTCTATTATCAATGACTTCCTGATCAGTGTACCAACATTTCAAGATGTCTTCTTTCTCATGCCGCGAAATAAACCAATATTTTATCGCTGCGATCATCTTTTTCATGTACTTGTAATATTTTTCTCAAATCTTCGCTGTTATTTTGTCAGAACAATCTTTTTGTAGGGTAAAATAAGTAATCTCTGGCGGAGCCCCGATCCGAAAGGGAAACACAAGCGTTCCGATTCCGCGGTTGACATAGGTGTATCCATAAGGTTCTTTGATCAGTCCGGCCTGATAGCGAATGGGGTCTTTGATGGGAATAAAATGATGTGAAATGAGCGGAATCGCCACTTGACCGCCATGGGTGTGGCCGCAAAGGGTTAAGTCTATTTTTGTTTCGTTTTTTATGTCCTCCCTCACATCAGGGTTGTGGCAAAGCAGTATTTTAAATTCATTTGAAGGGACTTCCTGCAAAGCCGCTTTTAAGTTATAGGAAACCCAAAAGTCATCCGTTCCGGCGACATACAGATCTGACAGGCCGCGACTTAGCTTGATGGACCTATTGCGCAATACCCGAATGCCGACGTTTTCCAGCTCGTTCACCAGACGCAGCTCGGCCTTTTTGCTCCCCCACTGGTCGTGATTTCCCAGCACCGCAAATTTATCACCTTCTTTCAAATTCCCCAAAACATCGACAACCATTGAAATATAGTCGCCTTTACCGGCGGGAATCCATCGCTTCCAGAAGTTGTTGACCGAGCCGGTTATAATATCCCCGCTGATGACCACCAGGTCTTTTTCCAGTTGATTGATTTCATTTACCACCTCCATCAAATAATCCCGGCCCACCCAGAAGCTCGCGTGCAGGTCTGATATTTGTACGATTCGAAAACCGTGAAATGAAGGTGGGAGATTGGGGAAGCCAAGGCGCACCTGCTCTGTTTTTAGATTGTTACGACGTTCAAAACCAATTCCCAAGGAGGCTATCACCGATAGGCGAAAACTATTCTTGATGAATGATCGTCGGCTGATTTTTGTATCTAAAAAGGATTTCATTATTAAAGATTGTCCTACTTAGTGAATAGAAAACGACGTCTGAACTATATCGTTATTCGTCAAAAACAGATCGAACTTTAAGTGAAACCGCCGATAATTCTTTCGTAAATTGCCATTTATATACCACAGAAGGTACCATTTTCTTGACACTATACCATATATTGTAGTATACATTAAAGAATCCAGATGAAGATAGGATCCTAAAGTAGCTGATAAAACCTGAATCTTTCATGAAAATTAATTAAAAATTTTAATAACTATTTAATTGAGGTAAATAGTGAGTAAGAAAAAGAAGAAAAGTATCCTAAATAGAGAAAAAATTCATAAACCGAAGATAAGACCAGATCAAGATGCCCTGTCGGCAAAGTGGGGAACGGTTTCTGCTATCGCTGCATGCATAACAGCCTTTTTATCAGCGAGTGTTTTAATTTACACGATTGTTCAATACATTCAAATTTCGAAATAAAATAAAGCGCTCATATTCACTATTCCCACCTTTTGTAAAGCAAGCATCTTTGGAAACACCAAAAGGTGCCCTTCTTTGGCAACTGTCTTTCAGGGACAGACACAAACCTTGGAACTGTCCGACCTGTTCTGGAATTGCATCAAGGCCTCGTAGTGACTCGCTGCAATTTTATTCGCTCTGTGGAGATACAGGATGACGAGACCGGTCAATATGATCGATATTAACTTTAGTGCAAGTTCAACCAGTCCCATGGATTCCTGATTGGCAGTCGGCCCTTTGCTCTTATTGGTCACTGGCATTCTTTGCACTGCACTTTCTTCGACCGCAGGCCTATTGGGTACAGCCCTTTCTTTGAGTTCGAGAGGTATTGATTGCCCGGCTGTGACCGGTTCTTTCTCCTCAACCGGGACGTCTGTAAGGCGGGCAATTGAATCGTCTTGATTGGGAATCCCTGCAGATGCTGCTTTAATCACCCCGGGTGGATGACTATAGATGCCGGCTTGTGGCGGTTGCAGAGGAGTCACATGAATCGCTTTTCCGACAATAGGGCTTTCCATGGGTGGTACGGCGGTCGACTTAGACTGCATGTCCTGCAATTCATTTTGCGTCGATAGGTGTCGCTTGCGACCAGTCATTGGGACTTTCTCAGATTTGATCGTACCGATCGGCTTTCCCTTCTCTTCTTCAGTTCGTATTTCGGGTGATGCTTGAACGGGCGCAGTTTGTGGGGGCGTGCCGACCGTGGGAATTTTCAGCCGTGACTGGTCTTCCGATCTGTCTCCACCGGACGGAATTTCTTCGATCATCGATGGCTGTGTCGAGACATCATTCACTTTTGACAAAATTTCCTCTAAATATTCTGCATACACCCACCCCTTGCCGTGGATGTCTCCTTCGACATCAATCTTACTCCAAAGTCCTTGTTTTTCCATTATCCTGACTCTGTAACCCTTGGGGACGATACTCAAGATGACGCCGTTTGAGCTCGGATTTCTTCTGAGGTTGACTCTGGCAGTCGTCTTTGCATCCCATTTTTCAGCAGCACTTGCACCAAATACCCAGCATAGGAGCATCCATACGGCAACAACGAATCGGATATTTTGGGAGCCGATGTAATTGATTCTCATCAACTTTCCTATCGATTGATTTCAGTCAATAATTTGACAGCTGCAGGATATTTTATCAGAGGGCATTCATATCCAGGAGCCAATCGCAACAATAATACGCCACTATCTTCAGCAAAGATGGGATGATGTATTCAAGACTTGTGAGATGAGGTCTGCATGTTTCATGCCACTAAGATGATAAAAAAATATCGAAGTTACTTTCTTGTTCAGACTGGCGGCCCTCCGGCGGCGGAAAACCTGTAAATGGTTGTGTGCTCATATATCGCCCCGGGATCAAGGATCGTGGAAGGAAAGTTCGGCTGGTTCGGTGAATTGGGAAAGTGCTGGGTCTCCAGGCAGAAGCCACCCCGATGATGGTAGACTTGTCCGGTTTTGCCGGCAATCCCGTTTTCCATGAAGTTACCGGAATAAAACTGAATGCCGGGTTGGGTCGTATAGACCTCCAGGGTTCGACCGGACTTTCGTTCAAAGGCCCTGGCAGCCAGACACGGACCATCAGTATCCTTTTTTAAAACCCAGTTGTGGTCGTATCCCTTTGCAATTAGCAACTGCTCATGGTCCTGGTCAATACGGGCCCCGATGATCATAGGCCGGGTAAAATCGAGGGGAGTGTCCTTTACGGATCGCAATTCACCGGTGGGTATCAATGAAGCGTCGACCGGCGTAAACCGATCCGCGTTGATCATCAACTCGTGATCTAAAATATCACCGGATCCGGCTCCGGCCAGGTTAAAATAAGCGTGGTTCGTTAAATTTACCACCGTCGGTTTATCGGTTGTGGCATTGTAATCGATTCTGAGTTCGTTTTTATTCGTTAAGGTATAAATTACGGTGATCGACAAATTTCCGGGGTAGCCCTCTTCGCCGTCTTGGCTCAAATATGTCAGTGCTAAACCAAGGCTGTCATGATTTTCCATCTCCCGCGCTTGCCATACCGCCTTGCCAAAGCCCCGAATTCCACCGTGCAGATGATTTCCGCCGTCATTTTGAGCCAGGAGATATGGGATCTGATTTAACTCAAATCGACCGCCGGCAATTCGGTTGGCATAACGACCGGCGATACAGCCAAAATAATTGGATCCGTTGATATAGTCTGCCAGCGAATCATATCCCAAGATGACATCCGCCGGGTTTCCGCGGCGATCTGCAACGGTGACCGCAACCAGGGTGGCACCATAGTTGGTAATCCCGACCGCCATCCCGTTCAAATTGGTCAATTTATAAAGATCCACCAGCGTCGTGTCGTCGATTTGTCCAAAAGGATGTTTTTTAATATCCATTTTTTAGTTGCCCATAATAGGCACCCCCGCCGTGTTTGCGCCGGTAGTGCTTCTCCACCTGATACTGCGGCGGTCGGGGTGCTTTCGGATTCAGCACTTTGGTATGAATTTCCATTTTTGCCAGAAATTCAACAATTATTGAATTGTGAACGGCATCCCGGGGATTGGGTCCCCAGACAAAGGGTCCATGATTGGCCACGAGCACAGCCGGAATTTCGGATGAATTTAACCTAAGAAAAGTCTCCACAATGATCAGGCCGGTATTCCTCTCGTAATTCTCGATTGTTTCTGCGGGCGTTAGTTCGCGTGTGACGGGGATGTCTCCACAAAAATAATCTGCATGGGTTGTTCCCATGCATCGAATCGCAACGCGGGCCTGGGCGCAAGACGTGGCGAATTCAGAGTGGCTATGAACAATTCCACCACTGCTGCCAAATGCCCGGTAAATTTCAAGATGGGTGTCGGTATCTGAAGAAGGATTCAATTCGCTGTCCACCACCCGACCCGTTTCAAGGGAGACACAAACCATATTATCAGGTGTGAGGGAATCATAGGGTACACCGCTGGGTTTGATCACCATCAATTTTCGCTCGCGATCAACACCGGAGACATTGCCGAAAGTAAACAGGACAAGACCGCTTTCATTGAGCGCCATATTGGCTTGATAAACTGACTCTTTTAATTCATTTAATTCCATCAAAAGGATTCTCCCCCGGATAAAGCGGTTTTTCGGTTAAGGGCGTGAAGATCGTATCGATCCCTAAAAGTTTAAAGGCATCATAAAGAACCCCGCCACAATGATCAAATGCCACCGCTGCATGATGATGAAAGCGACCGAGCAACACCTGGCGATAAAACCGTCTGAAACCGGGCAGGTAAGCCGTGCCGGTGCAGCCAAATGTTTTGGGATCGAGATCCAGAAACTCCCCTTCCATAATATAGGCCTGAAGCGCATCCCCGCTGCCATGTATCTGCAGAGCCGTGATCGGTGATGCCGCAATTTGACCTTCAATGGTACCGCGGGTGATATCCGGTTCTCCTTCCGACTCCATCAAACGATTCATGATAAGCTGGAATTTCATGGACGGGTTTTTCAAGCGTCTCGGGTCTGTATTGCCGCAATGAAATAGCCCGACCACATCCTGCAGGGGATAATCAGCCAGGGTTGCATCCAGATCCGATGGGATGCTGTGATTTAAATCAAGGATGGTCACACTCTGATCGGTGGCATATTGTCCCAGCAGTTCCGCCGCCAGGGAATGGGCATCATTTTCACAGGCAATCGGAAATCCTCTAGCAGCCATGCGGGCATTTATATAGCATGGCACGTGTCTCAAGACCTCTTCTTGCTCCGTCCAGCACTGGGTTGTCATGCCGGACAATTGAAGCTTTTCCCGAAAGCTCAGGACGGCTTGCTCATAGGCAGCCAGGCGATCGGCAAAATCCCCCACCGGCAGTGAGCTCATTTCTGCCTGCATCGAAGCAATGATACCGGACAGATCCGATTCCGCAATGGCTCGACGGGCTTCATTGGCGAGATCGAAAAAACCCAATTCCTCTATCTCCACCCCCAGTGAGCTGATGGCGGCTAAATTATAGTTACAGGTCTCAAAATCCCTGGGGCGTGGGCCGAAGAGTCCGAGGGTTGCATTGCGGATTCCTTTTACTACTTTCATAATGCGAGCAAACCGGTCGATTGCCCGGGCGCCCTGCTCGGCGGTGACCACCGGATCGGAGGGCAGGAAAACATTTCGCATCAGATCCCGTTTTTTTATCGCCAGCATCGCCGAAAGCATTCCGCACAGCGCATCGCCCCGGTCGGCGACCATGTTGGCAGCCGCTTCCTCGGCCGCCGCCATCACGGTCACCGGACCGGCGAACTTTTTTACAAAAAAGGCATCCTCAATTTCCGGCGAAAAATTGCCTAGAAACAGGACAACACCGTCACAATCGGCGGCCCGTATCTGGCGCACGGCCTCCAAAGCGTGCGCTTTAGATTCGATAATCCGGCAATCGCCTTCGGGGACAAACAATGACATATCGCGCTTTTGACACTGCGCCAGAAGCTTGTCGGTTCTGGTTTCAGAAAGTTCGCGCGGGAAACAGTCTCGTGAAGCAGAAACCAGCGCAATTTTGACATCGGGTGAAAACGTGCCAAGTGGTAAATACATTTTAAATCCTCCCTCGTTGATACAGACTTAGTTTTCTACCAGTGAAAAAAATATTTTTTCAGGGACTTAATTAATTTGCTCGAAGTGCGACAAGATGCTCGATACTGGATTCTCGATACTGGTTGCTGGATAGACTTATGAAACTCAGTCTGGCCGAAACAGTTAATCCTCCGAGCGGACCGTAAGCATTGATCGTCGAACATTCATTTTGATAATCTTGTAAAAAGTCAATTCTTCCGCTTTACCGTCATTCCGGCGAAGGCCGGAATCCATTAAATTCAAAGTGTTCTGGATGCCGGATCAAGTCCGGTATGACGAATCGATGACTTTTTATGAAACCGTCATTTTTTAGTCGACCGCGAAGGAGCGGCTTCCAGCTGCAAAAAAAGTCGCGCGATAGCTATCATCGTGATCTTGGCTGGAAGCCGTTCCCACAATCAAAATTTCATAAAATACCAATCAATTTTCTATTTCTATTTCCGATACCCCTGCTGATGCTCGGCAGATATAGATGGAAGCCTGTCGGCCGGCTACCGAGCCGTAGTTGGTTTCAATGGTTTCGGTCAAATCATCAACCGCCTCTTTCTTCACCAAGGCGACCATGCATCCGCCAAACCCGGCACCGGTCAGACGAGCGCCGTACACTCCTTCAACGTCCAGGGCCATCTCAACCAGCCGATCCAATTCCGGACAGCTGACTTCAAAATCATCTCGTAAACTGGCATGCGAAGCGATCATCAATTCACCAAAAGCTGATAAATCTCGGGCCCGCAGGGCATCTGCGGCAGCCAGCGTTCGGTTGTTTTCCGAAATCACATGATGCGCCCGCCGCTGTACCACGGCTGAAATTGCATGGGCCCGTTCCCGGAATGCTTCCATGCTGACATCCCGCAGCACGGAGACACCAAAATGCCTGGCAGCTTTTTCACAATCTTCGCGCCGAGAGTTATATTCCATATCCATCAGGCCGCGGTGGACGCCGCTGTCCACGATTACCACGGAAGCTTCGAACGGCAACGGCAGGTTTTGATAGCTTAGATCACGACAATCGATGAGCAGAGCATGATCGGCTTGCCCCAAACAGGCGATATATTGATCCATAATACCGCAACGCATTCCCACAAAATCATTTTCGGCTTTTTGGGCTGCCAGTGCCAGATCCTTCAGGCTGATTTCAGATCCCGACAGTTGCAATAACGTGAATCCGACGGCCACTTCGATGGCGGCCGATGAACTCAACCCGGCGCCAATTGGAATATTACCGCTGACGACCGCATCCATGCCACACAGTTCACTTCCTTGCTGGAGCAAGGCCCACACGATGCCCCGAAAATAGTTACCGCACGGATTGCCGGAGAGTTTCTCAAGGTCATTTTGGATACCAAATCGATCCCACTGATTGAAGTTATGGGCATAAATGTTAATCCTGGAATCCTTTCTGGCTGTGGCCGCTACGAATATCTGCCGATCAATGGCCGCCGGCAGCACATAGCCGGCGTTATAATCGGTATGCTCCCCGATCAGATTGACACGGCCCGGCGCCTGAAAAAGGCGTGGTGCCATATCGGTGGGGAATATATCATCAAAGGCATCGAGGGTTTGTGAAATAATTGTCATCCATAGCTCACTTCATCCCGTATTTGCTTCAGGGTTTTCATCACATTATTTTCTCCGCGACCGAAGTAATCATGTAAACGTAAATACTCGGTATACAACCGATCGTAGATTTTCTGATTTTCAGAGATGGGCCGATACATTTCTTTTTTTAAGCCGGCCATGTGCTTCACGGCGTCAAAGATCGTATCGTAGCCGCCGGCTCCGCTTCCGGCAGCCACAGCGCCGAACATCGCTGAGCCGAGTGCCGGTGTTTGTTTGGATGACGATATTTTAAAATTTCGTCCGGTCACGTCGGCATAAATTTGCATCAACATTTTGTTCTGCTCCGGCAACCCGCCGCAGGCCACCAGTTCGTCCACTTTGACACCGTTTCTCTCAAACGCTTCGATAATAACCCGGGTGCCATAAGCGGTGGCCTCGATCAGAGCGCGGTAAATATCCTCGGGTCTGGTGCCCAGGGTTGCGCCGATGATGAGTCCGGACAGGGCCGCATCAACCAGAACGGATCGATTCCCATTCCACCAATCTAAGGCCAGCAAGCCATGTTGCCCGGGTTTTTGGGTGACGGCTTTGGCCTCCAGCAATTGATGCACACTCATCCCTTGTTTACCCGCTTCGATAGAATACGCCTCCGGAATGCAATTGTTCAGAAACCAGGCAAAAATATCTCCAACACCTGACTGACCGGCTTCGTAACCAAACAAACCGGGGATGATGCCATCTTCGACCACCCCGCACATCCCTTCCACCTGCCGTTCTTCTTCGCTCAGCACCATGTGACAAATGCTGGTTCCCATGATCATTACCATTCGTCCGGGTTCGGCGACGGTGGCTGCCGGTACGGAAACATGGGCATCGACATTGGCCATGGCCACCGCCGTACCCTCTTTCAGACGGGTCCATTCAGCCGCCTGCGCAGTCAACCCCCCGGCTTTTTCGCCGATCGGAAAAATATCGCGTGACAATTTTTCTTCAACAACTTTTTCCAGGCGCGGATCAAGGGTCTTGAAAAAATCGTCAGGGGGATACCCTTCCCTTTTGGAGAACATGGCTTTGTAGCCAGCGGTGCACGAATTTCGCTTTTCAATACCGGTGAGTTGCCAGACAACCCAGTCGGCGGCTTCGATCAGCCGGTCGGCCGCATCGTAGATGTCGGGGGCTTCATCCAGAATTTGCAACGTTTTGGCAAAAAACCATTCGGAAGATATTTTGCCGCCGTAGCGATCAAGCCAGGATTCTCCCATCTGACGGGCCGTTTCATTGATCTTGTCTGCTTCAGGTTGCGCGGCATGGTGTTTCCACAGCTTTACCCATGAATGTGGATTGCGACGATATTGTGGCAATGTACAAAGGGGCGCCCCGTCGCTTTTGACCGGAAGCATGGTGCAGGCGGTAAAGTCAATCCCGATGCCAATCACGGCTTCGGGCTCAATCTTGGCCATAGCCAGAACCGCCGGAATGGTCGTTTGGAAGGTACGAATATAGTCTTCCGGATCCTGCAGGGCCCATTCAGGTTCGAGTGCAACCGGATGGCCTTCGACCGGCAGTTGTTGATCGATGACGCCGTTTTGATAGGAATACACCGATGTGGCAATTTCTTTGCCCGTCTTTGTTTCTACCAGAACTGCCCGGCCCGATTCGGTTCCGAAATCGACGCCGATTGCGTATTTACCGCCGTTCATGTCGTTCTCCTATTTAATATTTCCCATATTCAAGGGCGGTTTCAAATGCGGCCACAATGTTCTCCGGGGGGACATCGGCTTGGATGTTATGGACCGCGGCAAATACGAATCCGCCTTGAGGCGCTAAATCATCGATCCGCTGTTTGACCTCTTCGGCCACGTCTGCAGGTGTACCAAAGGGTAATATTTTCTGCGTATCCACCCCGCCGCCCCAGAAGACGATATCCTCACCATATGTCTTTTTCAACACCTGCGTTTCCATACCCGCAGCAGACACCTGCACCGGGTTGATGATATCAAATCCAATCTCAATCAAATCGGGAATTAAATCAAACGCCGCCCCGCAGCCATGGTAGTATAGTTTGGCATCGGTTTTCTTTTTGATGGCGTCTGCCAATCGTCGTTGTTTCGGTTTGATCATTTTACGATAAATATCCGGGGATATAAGCCAGCCATCCTGGCTGTTGACATCATCCCAATAGGTAAATACCTGAAGGTACTTGCCGATCTGATCCAGATAGGTGTTACAAGATTCAATATAGATCTCCGTAACCTGTTCCATAAATCGATCTGCGAATTTAGGATCGGTCAGCAGGGCTACCAGAAAATTTTCAAGCCCCATCGTTCGGGCGGGTTGTTCAAAAATCCCGCCGCCGATAACTCCGCTGCCGACCAGGGCATAGTCTGTGTTTTCATATAGATTTTTGGCCTGTCTTTGCAATTGATCGATATGGCCGGGAGGATCGGATCGCGGCCAATGATATCGATCCAACGCGGCCATGGAAGCCTCTTTGATGGGAAACTCAACCCAGTCAAAATACAACCCCCCCTCCTTGGGCATGTGCAGTTTTGAACCCCAGCGATCGATAAAAGCCCAATAATCCCCATCCTCGAATATCTCCAGATCAGGCACGGTTGCCGCCGGCAGTTGAACCATTCGAAAGTCTACCTCAAAATGATCCAAAAGGCCCTCATCCAGGTACGGTAATTGCTGGACATAGTCAGCCATTTTGATTTCATCAACTTCCATTCCTAAATACTTTATTAATTCAACATAGGATTTTTTGTGAATTGAAGAACAGATGCTGCCTCCCAGATCAATGGCAATTCGATCCGGCTCTTTATGATCGAGCGCCAGCATGACTCTTTCCCTTGGATTCATCACGTCTCCTTACAATAAACTGTATGGTGTATTCACAATGGTATTTACCATCGCCTGAAAGTTTTCAAGCGGTGTATCAAGCTGAATATGGTGGGTGGGGCCGATGATCAATCCGCCACTGTTCCCGATGGTTTTTAACCGAGTAATGACTTCATTTTTTACATCTTCAGGGGTGCCGAAGGGTAAGGTATGCTGCTCATCGATGGTGCCCCAAAAACATAGATTGGCACCATATTGTTTTTTTATCTGGGCAGGATCCATGCACTGCGGTTGAATCGGATTCAATACATCCAGCCCGATATCGATCAGATCAGGGATAATTTGGTTGATGACACCGTCTGAATGATAGGCTATTTTTACGTCCGGGTTGATGTCCTTGAGAGAGGAGATAAAGGTTGCCATATATGGTTTGAAGAGGTGGCGCCAGGTATCCGGAGAAATCAACATCTGATCTTGACAGCCCACATCGTCGCCAATCCAGATCATATCAACACCTAACTCAACTAGTTTTTTTGCCGCGGTGTGATGATAGGCAAAGGGAATTTCAAACAATTTCTTTACATAATCATGATCGAGGACTAGATCCATCAGGGTTTTTTCATATCCTCTCAACGCCCAGGCAGTTTCAAACATGGTCGTAACGGTAACACCAACGATCCAATAGTCTTTTTGGAACTGATCGATCATCCATTCAGCTTCGGTATATAATTCAGGCCGGTTGGGATCCGGCGGTCGGTAGGAATCGATGGCATCATCCTCTGCGAGCGGGTGCCCGACCATCTCAGTGTAATGTCCAATACCGAATTTTGTTTGGTATCTGACGTTTCGAAATTCCACCTGCCATTCGTCCACATACGTATCTTCATCAGAGGCATAATACGAATTGGCCCATCCAACTGAGGTCAACAGCATATCCTCATCGAGCGCCCGCTCCAATTCATAGGTATTGCCGCCTCCGTGGGGATTATGTAAGGTTTTTGTTGTCGGGTAGATATGTTGAAGGCGTCTGGCAAATTCAGGCGTGAAGCTCACCTGCATGGGGCACCGGTCCGGCACTTCATGGGCAAGTGCAGTTTGCACACGCTCACGATGGTTCATTGGTTGCTCCCAACCCGGACAAGCCGGAATTGATTATTGAAGATTTGTGGTTTCGCTTCGCTCTGTCTTTTCAATTTAAATCCATAAAATTGCTTAAATCTTCAACCTGGCTATGATATAAATATTCCGCCACTGAGACACCAAGACACGAAGTTTGCTTATAATAAGCATCTATTGTTTTTGTCTTGGTGCCTTTGTGGCTATTTTTTCAGGTTTATCCGGATTGGGTATTAGAAAAAGTCATCGAATTCCTGCTTTGATCAATGGTACCAGCGCACCAATTGTCTCAGGCGTTACCACCCCTGCCCCCGTATTGGTTGTCAGGCCGGCAAAACCGTATTTCTTTGATAAAACAATCTGCACCACCGGAAGAAATCCCTGCAGATATAGCTGCTGATCTAATGCAGCCGTGATATAACCTTCCTCTAAACCCGTAATCGTTGCCGGTGCCAAATCGATGCCGCCGATAATGATATCTCCGGGTTTCTTGCCTGCATTTTTCAATACGCGTGGCAGGGTGGCAGTGATGCCGCCATGCTGCGTCCCAATCGCTTTTAAATCTGAATTTTTCGCCATATAGGCAGTTATAACCGGCGCGCAGAGGGTAAAATCACGGTTTACTTCGTTACTGATTTCAAGGTAGTCTACCGTCATACCAGCCGCATCCAGGGTATCTTTCATTCCGCGGGTACTTTCACCACGCGGCCCCTGGGAAAGCAGACCGTAGACGAGAACCTTGTCCCCTTTTTTCAAGCCGCCCTTGCTTATCATTTCCTGGGCGGTAATTTTTCCACCTTCATAGAGGACAACACCGGCATAGCCAAAGCCACCGGCCCCATAGGTTGCTTGCAGTCCGGGCAAGGGGGTATTTCCGGTGGTAACGACAATGCCTCTACCTCTTGCTTCTTTTACCAGTCTTCCAAAGGCCCCTTCACCCGGGTGTCCCATAATGGAAATCCCATCCGGATTTGCCGCCATGGCCTCCTTCATCTGTTTGATCATGAGCTCCTGCTGCCAGCCTGAATATTGTTCCACAAGTTTTACGCCAAAAGCCTTGGCGGCGTCTCTGGCGCCATTGGTTCGGGGAAGCGTGGCGGCGCCGCCGGGGTCTCCTCCCATTTGAAAATAGATGGTCATGCCATCACCCAGAAGCTCGGCAGAGGAATCATCAGCGTTAAATCCCCCAAAAAATGCGATTGAAAGAACGAAAATGCCCAATACCTTGAAAGAAAATTTCATTTTAGCCTCCTTATTGACTTGAATTAAAGTTTAGTACTGATGCTTCTACCCGGAATCTTTGATTTCGATGCCTCGCTACTTATGAAATTTAAAAATATCAGCTAGGATTGCACGCTTGTCAGGTTTTTCCATAAATAAATGGAAGCTGATGGCGATAAGCAAAACCAGGCCGACAACCAAGCGTGTATAAAATCCCTGAATTCCGGTAGCCACAATTCCGGCTTCAATAGATCCCACGATAAAGGAACCGAAAACAGTGCCCACAATGATTCCCTGACCACCGAAAATGGACGTCCCGCCGATAAACACCGCAGCCATTACGATTAAAAGGAAACCGCTTCCCTGGGTCGCCCAAAAGGTGGTATTTTCAATCGTCAATAAAAGACCGGCAAATGCCGACAGCGCCCCCATTAAGACAAATAATCCAATTTTAGTTCTATCGACGTTAATGCCGACCACTTTGGCGACCTGCAAGTTATCGCCCATGAATAAAATGTGTTCTCCAAAGGCGCTCCTATTCAAAACAAACCATAATATAACGGCAATGCCCAGTGCCCACAGCGATTGCACTGGAAAAATACCGCCGATGCGATGGACAAAAAATTCATAAATATTTAACTTCTCGAGTTCGGCAATGTTGTATGACAGCCCGCCGGAAAAAACGACGGTCAATCCTGTCCAAAAAAAACCGGTGGACAACGTTGCAATAATGGACGGCATGCCAATTTTGGTGATGATTAAACCATTAATTAAACCAATAAGGATACCGGCCAAGATGGTCAATATAAAAGCCGCCCAGGTCCATTGGTAGTTTTTGAACAGGAAAGCAAAAATAAATCCCGCAAATGCGATAATGGACGGAAAGGATAAATCGATCTCACCGCCGGCAATAATCAGGGTAAGCCCCAAGCCTAAAATCAACGGAGGCGGTATCGTAGAAAGAAATGACATGTAGATATAATAGTTTAAAAAGGTTTTCGGAGCGGCGATCATAAAAACGCCGATTAGCCCTAAAAACACAAGAATAATGGGCAATCCTTCGATCTTTGCCCATTTTCCGATGTGGGTCTTAATTTCAGGATCTTTTTTGCTGCCAGCGCCATTGATGGCATTTGTTTTATTTAACTGCATTTTTTTTTGTTGAAAGGCTCAGAAGATATTTATTGAGTTGATCCAAGGAAATTTCATCCTTTTCTAAAACATTGACAACTTCGCCACGGTCAAGAATAAAGAATCGATCGCAGACTTCATAGACATGATACATGTTATGTTCGATATAGATACAGGATCTTCCCGAATCCTTGATCTCCCTGACAAAATTGAGAACCTTGGCAACTTCTTTCAAGGATAACGCAACGGTAGGTTCGTCCAGGATAATCAAATCCGCATCAAAATACATGGCTCTGCCAATGGCCACACCTTGCCTCTCTCCGCCCGATAGTTCACTGATCGGCGAATCTACCGTTATACCGGCACCGCGGAATCCTATTTTTTCTAATAGCATTTCCTGGGCAATGGCTTTTTCCTTTTGAACATCGATGAGTCCCCAACGATTTTTAATCTGTCTTCCTACAAAAAAATTTCGCCATAACGATTGTTTTTCCCCTAAGGAACTTGTCTGGTAAACCGTTTCAATACCCAGGTCATGTACTTTTTTAACGGAATGCCCTTTAAAGGAAATTTCTTTGTCCCTTACAAATAATTTCCCCCTTGTCGGTTTTTCAACCCCTGTAATGACTTTAATCAAAGATGATTTCCCGGCGCCGTTGTCCCCGATGAGACCCACAATTTCATTCTTCTTGACCTCAAAACTAATATTTTTGAGTGCTTCGACCTTCCCATAATTCAATTGCAGATTCTCAAGGCGCACAATGTAATCATGATGATTTCTATCAACCGTCATACGGAAGTCCTTATTCTTATGACTTTTTTTTCAAAAGGATCGCGTAGATCGATACGGAAACCATGATAATTAATCCGTAAATCAGCTGTATCCAAAAACCGGTCAGCCCGATCGCAATGATCCCGGCTTCAAGGGACCCGATAATGATAGCGCCGACAAAGGTTCCGAAAATAGTCCCCATGCCGCCAAACACAGAGGTTCCCCCGATAAAAACAGCCGCCAGGGTCGTCAGCAGATACCCTTGTCCCTGACTTGGCCAGAAATATGTCACTTCGAGGGTGGATAATATCCCGGCAAAGGCGGCAAAAAATCCCATTTGCATGAATACGATGGTTTTTACCCGTTCGACATTGATTCCCATCATCCGGGAGCTTTCCATGTTATCGCCCACAAAAAGAACATGAGATCCGAACCGGTGTCGATTCAAAAGTACCCAAAATCCAACGCCCAACAACAGCATCCATGCTGCCTGGGCTGGAAAGATGCCACCGATTCGCCCAACTGCCAGGGAGTAAAATAAGGTTTCTTTGGCCTTGACCAGCGCAATTCCCTTTCCCTGTGCGATCACGTTGACCATTCCACGAAAAAAGAACATGGTGCCGATGGTTGCCACCAAAGATGGAATCCCGACCCGTACGATAAGAAAGGCGTTTATGGCACCGGCCGTTATGCCGACGATAAAGCAGACCAACGCCGCCAGCCAGATACTCCCGGTAAAGGTGAATACCTTGCCAAACAATAAGGCGGACAGGGCCAACACCGAAGGAAAGGACAGGTCCATTTCGCCCAAGGTAACCACAAGGGTCATGGCCAGGGCCATGATCCCGAAAAAGGGAATGGTGGACATAAAGGAGTAATAGATATCGAACCGCGTAAAAACCTTCGGATTTCCGATGATAAAAAGCAGAAAGATACCTGCCAGCACCGCTGCAATGCTGATCTCTAATCTCGCCTGTCTTGCTGCGGCCGTTTTCACGCCTTTTTTCCTTTCAACTAGTTCAACCTGCCCGTTCGAGCCAGCAGAACCATCTTGTCAACCAGTTCATCCTGTGAAATATCCTTCTTCAGGAATTGCCCGGCGATAGTTCCCCTGTCCAGGATCACAAATCTATCTGCGACTGGATATACATAGTAAATATTGTGGCTGATAAAAATCGCCGACTTCCCCTGTTCTTTGATATGGCGTACAAAATCAATCACCTTGCGTGTTTCGGAAAGCGAAAGCCCCATGGTGGGCTCATCAAGGATGATCAAATCCGCCTCAAAATAAAGCGCCCGGCCGATGGCAACGCCCTGCTTTTCACCGCCGGACAACGATAATACCATCGAATCGGTATGGATGGCCTTAGAGGTAAACCCCATGTGCTCGCGGATCAGCTGGGTGGTCTCTGCTTTTTGCTGATTGACTCTAAGAAATCCAAATCGATAGGTCAGTTCCCGTCCGGCAAAGACATTTCGCCAGAGAGCTTGCTGATCGGCCAGCGCTCTTTCTTGATAGACGGTTTCGATACCCAGTTCCCTGGAACGTTTGACGGAATGCCGGGTAATTTTTTCTCCTTTATAGTAGATTTCACCGGAACCGGGCGGATGAACGCCGGTGATAAGTTTAATCAGGGTCGATTTGCCGGCGCCGTTGTCGCCGACCAGGCCGATAATTTCGTTACGGCCAACTTCAAAATCGACATCAGATAGAACCTTCACCTCTCCAAACGACTTGGAGATATTCGACATCGAGAGCAAGGGCGGATTCGAATTCATTTCAGCCATCTTTTCTCCTCTTGTCTATTACCGGATGCCTTTTTCTGCCAGTGGAGCGACGAAGTCAATGTTCGTTTTATCGATGATGGCCGCTCCCGTATCGATATGCAATCCGGCAAACCCGTATTTCTTAGCCAGACAGATCTGCAGGATCGGTAGATAGCCCTGCAGCCAGGGTTGTTGATCCAGAACACATCCGATCCAACCTTCTTTAATTCCCGTTGCGGTCGCTGCGCTCAAATCAAATCCGGCGGTATAAATATCACCCGGTTTCTTTCTGGCGGCATTCAGGTAGGTGCCGATCGTCGCGGTCAAAGCGCCATGATCGGTGATGAGAAGTTTAACATCCGGATGGGTGGCGATGTAACTTGCCACAACCGGTGTGCCCAGTGATGCATCACTGTTGACGGCATCTGATATTTCGATGTAATCTACTTCCACACCGAGTTCCTTGAGTGCATCAATGCATCCCTTGGTTCTGAGTCCCCGGGTTTCCTGCCCCAGAAGGCCCCAGACCATGGCCCGATCGCCTTTTTTCAGTCCGGCTCTCTGGGCCGCACCTTTCCCCAGCATCATCCCGGATGGATAGAGTTCCTGACCGACATAACCGAAGCCCTTGGCCTTGAATTTATCCTCAATCTCCGGCAGGGTGGTATTTTGGCTGGTCACAATAATGCCTTTGGATATGGCTTCATCCACCAGTGGCGCATACGCGGCAACGCCGGGGTGACCCATTACGGCAATACCGTCCGGTTTTCTGGCGATGGCATCTTTAAATTGGGCGACCATTTTATCCGGCAGCCAGTCCGACCAGACATAATCGACTTTGCACCCCAGGTCTTCCTCGGCGGCTTTCGCACCTCGGTAGACAACCGAGGCAAAAGGTCCCCCTTCGCTTCCACCGGGGAAAAAGACGATGGATATGCCTTCGAAATGTTTGCCGGCAGCTTCGGCATTCGGAAGATGGGTGCCCAAAACCATTAAACCCGACAATAACATCAAGCTGATTGATATAACGGCGACTTTTTTCATCATTTTATCCTCCTTTCTGGTTAATTGTTAGG
>JARFPZ010000326.1 GCA_029288035.1 Desulfosarcina sp. | reverse complement strand
CTTCGAAATTCTGCGGTTCGATATTCGTTATTCTGCGGTTCGCTGTTTAACCGAGCTTGACCACATCCCGCATTCGACTTTCCCAACTCCGCCTTCCCCATTCCACCGTCACCCAACGTAATAATAACTCTTCGCACTTTTGGCCCAATACCTAATACCCAATGCCCCATGCCCTGTGCCTTATATTCCCCTCTCCCCAATTCCGAATTCCCCCTACCAACTTCCGCATTCCCCCTTCCACATTCCGACTTCTATTCAGACCATCCTCCCAATCTCCTTCAACTTCTTATCCAGCCGTTTGGCAGATATCGGAACAGGCGTTTTAAGTTCCTGGGCAAAAATGGAGACTTTGAATTCTTCGACCAGCCAGAAATAATCCTCGATGGCCTGTCTTTTTTCATCGGATACCGCCGGGGAAAGTTCTTTTAACAGTTGATTCAAGCCATCACTGAATTTTATAACCTCCTTGGATTTGGCACGATCTTTCTCAAAATCCACCATCGCACGCCGTGCCCGGATGGCGGCTGCCTGAATGTATCTTGGGAGATGATCCAGACGCCGGATCTCGTATATGGCGACAAAGTTCTGCGGGACCAGGCGCTCAAGCTCCCGGGTCAGCGCCTCTAAAAATGATACGGCCATGCGGTTGGTGCGATCGGCCTGCTGAAGGGTATACACCCGGCTTCGGGCCTCATGGTAAGCGGTCAGAACCGGAATGGTTTTGTCGAGCAACTCCTGGCCGGTGGGATAAATTTTAGCTGCCATAGATTCGGCGTGAGCATAAAATGCCTTTTTGGATCTTATATTTTTAGCGAATAATATCTCAATGACACGATCGTAGAGTCGTTGCACAAATTTTTTGGCGCCGCCGAAATAATCCGCCGCATATCTTACATCCGTCGGCAACATCAATTGGCGCTTTAGAAATTTCAGATTTTTCGCAAAATGAATCGTATATAGTGCGGCCACCCCGGCCCGATGAGCAGCCAGCGATTTATCCTGCCGACGAAAAAGACGAAGACTGACTGTTTTTGGGGCTGCTGAATCTGGTTCCAGCGCCGGATAGGCAACCCAGCTGGCTTTCCTTTTTCCGGAGTCACTGACAAATTCGGGTAAATCCCCAAAATTCCAGCGGCGGATGCCTTTTTTTCCCCATTTTCTGCGCGCTGCCTCGAATTCATCGGAGTTTACCCGACCGCCGACATCCCCGTGTAACAAGGCGGTATCTCTGCCGGCGCGAAGGACTTTGCCGTCCGGTGCCGTAATCGAGATGCGCATCTTCAGGTAATCCGGCAGTGAATCCGTCGACCAGGCCGCAGCCGGGATGTCGACCCCGAAGCGCCGGTAGATAAAATCCCCCAGGGAGGATACCAGCGACGTTTGCCGCTCGGGCATTTCACGCATAATGATATCGACGGTATGTTTTATTGGGACAAGTTTTTTTCGATATGCTTTGGGCAGTCCCTTGATCAAAAACTCAATCTTTTCAGGATACAGTCCGGGTACCAGCCAATCGATGGTTCCCGGTGAAACGGATTGCGCCAGCGCTGACGGTACGGTTACGGTGACACCGTCGTCGTCCTTTCCGGGATCGAAACGATAGGAGCACTCAAATACATGCCGGTTGATATCCAGCCGGGCTGGGTATTGGACCAGTTCACCAGTGTCCGGTTGGTATTGAAGCAGAGTCTCCTTTTGCATCCGTAAAAATCGATCGTTGCCTTTTTGTTTCAGATACTTTGCCAGGCTGCGAATATCGTAGATAGCCGGAAGCTTCTCCTGATAAAATTCAAACAGTGTGTGTTCATCCACCAGAAGATCTCGGCGGCGCAAGCGGTTTTCGATATCTTTGACCTCATCGATCAGCTCCTGGTTATATTTCATAAAATCAAAGGGCTTTTTAACATCTGCATTCACCAAAGCGGTTTGAATAAAGATACGCGATGCGTCGATGGGGTTCACCTTCCCGTAAGATATTTTTCTATCAGGCACAATGATCAGCCCGAAAAGGGAAACCTGCTCTGAGGCCACCACTTCCCCCCGGTTTTTCTCCCAATGAGGGTCCAGATAAGTCCGCCGGCACAGGTCTCCGCCCAGATCTTCTAACCAGTCGCTGTCGATATTGGCAATGGTGCGCGCAAAAAGCCTGGACGTCTCCATCATTTCCTCGGCAACGATCCAGTTTTTAGCCTTGTTAAAAAGCCCGGACCCGGGGAAGATCATTACATCCCGGCCCTTGGCTGCGCGATAAATGTTGTTTTCCTTTTTCTGAGCGATATTTGAAAGAAATCCGCTCAACACCGACTTATGTATCTTCTCGTAGGAGGAATCTGGAAGTTCAAATTCGAGATTTAGGCCCTTTCCCAATGCCTTTTCCATCTTCCCACCGGGGCGTAGGCGAAGACCCCTATGGGCCGGAGACCGCATTCCACCTCCCGCCTTCCGCATTCTTCTTTCCGCATTCCCCCTCCCCTTTTCCGCATTCCGCATTCCGAATTCCGAATTCCAGATTCCATATTCTTTCAATATATCCGAAATCTGATGGTGAATATCGCACCATTCCCGCATACGCATATAGGACAAAAAGTGTTCCCGGCAAAACCGTTTCATTTGGTTGTTGCTGTTGACCTGTTGCCGGTGGCTGTGGTAGCGGCGCCAGATGTTCAGCAAGGTCACAAAATCCGATTGAGAATCATAAAAGGTGGCATGCACCCGATCGGCTTCCCGGGCTTTTTCCACGGGACGTTCGCGGGGGTCCTGGATGCTGAGAGCGGCTGCGATAATGGAAATTTCCTCGATGCAGCCCTCTTTTTGGGCTTCGATCAGCATACGGGACAACCTGGGATCCAGGGGAATCCCGGCCATCATACGACCCTTTTCCGTCAACTCCACACGACCGCGCGATTTCCCGCCGTAGCCCACCCCATGTCCGCCAACATCCGCCTTCTGACTTCTGCCCTCTGACTTCTGACGTCTGTCTTCTGCCCTCTGTCCTCTGTCCTCCGCGCCGGAAGCTGCCTTGTCCCTTGAGCCTTGAGCCTTCAGCCTTTTCTTTATCGCCCCCAACTCAAAAAGAAGATCAAATCCGTCTTTGATGCTTTTTAAATCCGGCCGGTCGATAAAGGGAAATTCCGAAACGTCCCCGAGTTTCAGGGAGATCATCCGCAAAATGACTTCGGCCAGATTGGCCCGCAAAATTTCGGGTGGTGTATATTGAGGACGGGATTCGTAGTCGTCTGCGGCAAAAAGTCGAATACAAATCCCGTCTTCTACCCTGCCGCAGCGTCCTTTGCGCTGATCGCAACTGCTTCTGGAAATCGGCACCACCGGCAAGGAAGTCGTCCGGGTCCTGGGAGAATAGCGGGAAATCCGGGCCAGACCTGAATCAATCACGTATTTGATACCCGGAATCGTAATCGATGTCTCAGCCACATTGGTGGCCACAATAATCTTGCGTTCGGGCTGACGGGCAAATACCCTGGACTGCTCAGCAGCAGTCAGCCGGGCAAATAGCGGCATCACATGGGCGCCTTTGGGTTTTTCGGCCACGATTAATTCACAGGTTTCGCGGATATCCTGCTCGGTGGGCATAAACACCAGCATGTCGCCTGTGCGGCCCTGTCGCAATACTCGCTTGACAGCCCCTACCGCCATCTCCACATGGGTCAGCTCATTTTCTTGGGTTGAATCGGACTGCGGTTGCGGATATTGAATGTCCACCGGGTACATACGACCGGAAACCTCGATGACCGGTGCATTGTCAAACGCTCTGGAGAACTTTTCCGTGTCGATGGTCGCCGAGGTAATGATCAGTTTTAGATCGGTTCTTTTCTGAATCAGGGTTCGCAGTATTCCCAGAATAAAATCGATGTTCAGGCTGCGTTCATGGGCCTCATCGACAATGATCGTATCATAGGCGCTGAGGTGACGATCACTCTGAGTTTCGGCCAGCAGGATGCCGTCGGTCATCATTTTTATATAGCCATCCCTGGCAGTGCGGTCTCTGAAACGAATTTTATAACCAACGGCATTGCCGCACGCCTGCCCCAGCTCTTCCGCGATGCGGCGGGCAACCGTGGTGGCGGCGATCCGCCGCGGCTGGGTGCATCCGATCAGGCCGTCGATCCCTCGGCCGGCCGCCAGGCAATATTTCGGCAGTTGGGTGGTCTTGCCGGAACCCGTCTCACCGGACACCACAATGACCTGGTTTCGAACAATGGCTTCGATGATCTCGTCTTTCTTGGTGAAAATCGGCAGTTCTTCATTGAAACGCAGCCTGGGAAGATTCTCCTTACGACGGTCTCTTTTTTGCACGGATGCCTGCAGGCGGCTTTCCAACCGGTTTATTCGATTCAGCAGTTTTTTATCCGGTTTGAATTTACCTGATTTTCGCGCCAGGTATTTGATTTCGCGTCTGGCAGCCAACCGGTCGACAGCCAGCACCTGGGGCAAAAAGGATTCAATTTTTTTAATGATCTGAGTGGTTCCTGCCAATCTTGCGCGGCCTTTTTTCGGTGTGTGAAGATATTATAATTGAAAATTATTCTGCATTGGCTTATTAAATATCGATCAACAGGCTAAAAATCAAGGTAAAGGAGAAAACCATGAAATTCGTCGTCATCGGAGCGGATGCCGCCGGCATGAGTGCCGCCAGCCGCGCCAAACGAACCCAGCCGGAAATGGACATCACGGTTCTGGAAAAAACCATGGACGTCTCATACAGCGCCTGAGGAATACCCTATAATCTGGCGGCGCCGGAAAGAGACATCGAGGATCTGGTCGTTCGACCTGCCCAGGTATTTCGTGACAAACAGGGAATTAATCTGCTGACCGGCTACTGCGTCGAAAGAATCGACCCCGGCAAACAAACGGTATCCGGGGTCACATTGGAGGGAAATCATTTTGAATTCCCCTACGACCGGTTGCTGATTGCGACCGGCAGCGCTGCTGTCAAGCCCGATCTGGCTGGATTTGAAGCTCCGGGTGTCATGGTGGTCAAAAGCCTTGAAGACGGCCGCAACATCAAAAACTTCCTGAAAAACAACCATGTCAAAAAAACCATCATTATCGGGATGGGCTACATTGCTTTAGAAATGTGCGAATCCCTGGTTGGGTTAAATATAGCAGTGGACATGGTCAAACCCAATCCGGTGTTTATGCCGTGGCTCGAGTCGTCCATGGCCCAGACCGTCAGAGAAGGGCTTGAAGCCCAAGGGGTCGGTGTTTATGCCGGTCACACGGTTGAACGTATCGAACCGTTCGCGGACGGGCTCAAGGTCATCTGCCCGGATTTAACTCTCATCGGAGATATGGTGCTGGTTGGCATCGGGGTAACCCCCTGCAGCCGAATTGCCGAAACCGCGGGTCTCAAGCTGGGGGTTCAAAAATCCATTGCGGTGGACCGGAATTTGCGCACCTCGGATAACACCATCTATGCCGCCGGCGACTGCGCGGATGCCTACCATGTCGTCACCGGAGAAAAAACCTGGATCCCGTTGGCCCTGCGGGCCAATCGCAGCGGCTGGGCGGTGGCGGACAATGTCTGCGGCAAGGATGTTGCCCTCGCGGGCGTTGCGGGCACCTCTGTGTTTCGCGTATTTGATTTCGAGGTGGCACGCACCGGTCTGAGCGTATCCGAAGCTGAAAAATTCGGCTTCGTGCCGGTCGAGAATATGATCAAATCCGGTTCCAAGGCCCACGCCCATCCCGGCAACACAACCATCCAGGTAAATTTGATCGGGGATAAAAAGTCAGGCCGCCTGCTGGGTGCACAAATGGTAGGAACAGAAGGCGTGGCCCATCGCATCAATGGCCCGGCAGTGGCTCTGCAAAGCCGCATGACGGTGGAGCAATATAGCCAGGCCGATCTTGCCTATGCACCACCTTTCGGACCGACATGGGATCCCACCTTGACGGCGGCCAATCAATTGCTTAAAAAGCTATAGTTAGTTAGCCGGACAAGCCTGAATTGACTGTGGATTATTCATTGCTGTCGCTCGCCCAGCGCAGGCAATCGCGTCGCGTGTGGCTCCGTCATCTTTTTGATAGTTTTTTTATAATTGATCTGCCGGAGGCGAGCCTTCAATATTTAATCTTCATTCGAAAATATTCAAGCGGAAAAGGGCGTTATGATAAAAGAAATCGAGCGATTAACAATACTTTTGGATAATGCTCAAAAACAAAAAATATATCCCTGCATTCTAGACCTGTTGACCAGCGGGATTGTCCCCGCGCGCTTTAAATCCGGTGAATTCTTCCCAACGCGGCAGGATGTCACTCATTTTATTTTAGCCTGGTTGAAACATATCGGCGTTCCGGCGGATGGGTGCCGCAACTGGATAATAGGATATTGTGAACGTGAATTGTCTCAGATATCATCCTCTTCACCATCCAGGATTCGCCACAGCACCAAGTCCCTCATCAAATACATCTATCGATCCGAAGATGTATCTTTTAATTGCGGCTGCGAACAAAATAAGCTGAGAGCGGCCTGTGAACTAAGTTGCCCCATTTATGGCGAAATGAAACGTAAGCATAAGATAAGAATGAAACAGTTGTATGATGACATCCATTACGTGCGCCCAAAGATTCAACCTATAGCTGAACCACCACTTCGAATTAAAGAACGCCATAATGAGCAGTTCGACAAGGCCATGGAGGTTGTCAGGGAGCACCTGAACCAAGTTTCATCCCTTGATGAAATGACGCAATATTTGAACGATCAGGGGTATAGAACCCGTACCGGTAAATCGTGGACGATCGCTACTTTGTACCGTGAAGTCAAAAAGCACAACATACGGTTTACCCGCAAAAAGAATGAGAAAGTTAAGGCCTATGAAGCATTAAAGGACCAATACCGGGCGCAATATCAAGATGGCGTGAAGTTGATGGCAAAACTATACAAGGAAGACGTTCAGATCAGCGAAATTTTTAACGCCCTGGAAGCGCAGGGGTACAAAACCATAACCGGCAGAAAATGGACGGAAGCAAATATCAG
>JARFPZ010000308.1 GCA_029288035.1 Desulfosarcina sp. | reverse complement strand
GCGTGGATGGATGTTCTAAGTCCACGCTTTTCTTGTTTGCAGCATACACCATATATTGGGGTGATGGACTCTGGTGCGTAACCTTTACGATCTTGTATGTTTCCTCGTACCATGGACGCCGCAGAATATGGGGGGGGCGTGACTCAGTGCGCTCTGGTCTGTACATGATAACACTGGCAGCCACCCGATATAACCCAACTATTAAGGCATTCTATCAACGCCTGACTGCTGCAGGTAAATGTCTGTCACAAGGTTGCGATCACCGCTTGCATGCGGAAGTTGTTGATAATCGTATATGCGATGCTTTTAGACCAAACACTCTGGCAGCAAAATTAATACTTGACTCGAAACACGGTTACTCCAACTAATCGCAACTGAGCCTCAATTACGGATAGCTGCTATTAACTCTTAAAGTACCCGAATTTTTATGATTTCCATTCCATATCCCAATTCTATTAACCTTTCAGTCCCGGATAAACCGACTCAGAATATTGAAATATAGACTGGTGGCCGGGCGTAATCTTGATGACATATTAACTCCGCCTAAGCAGATTGGAATAATCCTCGATATAATATCCTTGGCCTTCCGTTCCTCTTCTGCTCAACCTTTGACATCAACTTTGATCCGTTCTGCATTTCTTTAAAAGCATCTCTTAGGTTAAAAACAGCAATTCCCTTACGCATAGATTCCATTTGAAATCTGGGAACGGCATTCTGACAGTTTTAATCCCATCTCTAAAACCGACTATGGAAAAAGTGGTTCAAGCCTTGCAAAACGAGGGGATCAGGGGTAAGGTGAAAATTATAATCGGTGGTGCCCCGGTTGGAGCTGATTTTGACCACAGGATCGGAGCGAATGCCCATGGTGCAGATGCGACCGAAATCGTCACCCTTGCCAGGATCCTGATGAATCAGCCCGGCATTCGAGCCCAGATTAACCAGCGCTTATGGGAAATCAGTGAAAAAAATGCGAGGATGGTATTATGAGTCGAAAAGAACAATCGGGCACCTCCAAGCCGTCACCGATGGCCTCTTTAAGCAGGATTGTTTCGCATCTGGATCAAGCCAGGCTGACCGGTGAAAAGATGGAGGAAGCGCCTTGAAGCCAGTCGGAATCATTCCTAATCCTGCCTCCGGTAAAGACATTCGCCGTTTGGTCGCCTATGGTTCAGTCTTCGACAACAATGAAAAAGTTAATATTGTAAGACGCGTTATTCTCGGTTTAGACGCCATGGGCGTAAAAGACGTCATTGTTATGCCCGATTATTTTGGGATCGGTGCCCGAGCCATCGAAGATTTAGAAGTGTCGTTGAGGATCACATTTTTGGACATGAAAAGGGATAACACTCAAGATGACTCCGCTCGGGCTGCCAAACTTTTAAATGAATTAGGTGTTGCCTGCATTATCACTTTAGGCGGTGATGGTACCAACCGAGTCGTCGCCAAAACCTGCGCCGAAACCCCGCTTCTGCCGATTTCGACCGGGACCAACAATGTTTTCCCGAGCATGGTTGAGGGAACCCTGGCAGGTATGGCGGCTGGATTTACTGCCATTGATTCTTCTGACCGGCCAGATTTTATCAAACAGGCTCCGCGCCTGATTATAAAATATGGGTCAGAGATCGTCGATATGGCTTTAATTGATATTGTCGTTTCCAAGCCCGGTTTTATAGGCTCTCGCGCTGTTTGGGATATTTCTACCATTCAGGAGATTTTTTTATCGAGAGCTGAGCCTGGCAACATCGGTTTTTCATCTATCGGCGGCAATATATCTGAACTGCCCGCTACCAACGGAAAAGGGATTCATATCATCATCGGTCCCGGACCGCATGAAATAAAAGCACCCATTGCGCCGGGTCTGATTCGTTCGGTGCCGGTTAAAGCATACAGGCTTTTTGAACCTGGTGAGGAAATGCCGCTTGCGCATACCCCGGCAATGATTGCGTTTGATGGAGAGCGGGAGAGGATTGAAAGAAAAAAGACGCAGGTCGCTGTGGAGATTGATTTGCATGGCCCTTGGGTAATTGATATTCCCCGGGCGCTTCAACTGGCTGCCAAGCGGCGGTTTTTTCATAACCCAATGATGAATCGGTAAAACAGTCATCAATATCAACAAATCCGATAGATAAAACAGAGATAAAAAATTCTTTTTAACAACCAGCGGCTACCAGCATTGGTGGACCCGGTCTCTTCCAGGGCCATCCATATACCTCCAGCTCTGTTGGTGGTCGCTGATTCTTCAAGGAGGTGAAAGGATGGAATTATCAAAAGAAAAGCTTTTGGAAATGTACAAAAAAATGGTCACCGTACGAGAATTTGAACAGTCTTTGTCGGAAGCAGTCGGCAGCGGAACGCTGCCGGGTTTTGTCCACCTGGGTATCGGCCAGGAGGCGGTTCATGTAGGGGTCGCTTATGCGTTGCGAGCAACAGATTGGGTTACCAGCACCCATCGCGACCACGGCATGCTGATTGCCCGCGGGGCGGATATCAAACGCTGCCGGGCCGAGATCTTTGGAAAAGCAGACGGCTACTGTAAGGGCAAAGGGGGATCCATGCACCTGGCGGCCTTCGACAAAAATGCTCCCGGCTGCAATGGAATCCTGGGTCCCAGCCAAACCATTAACAACGGAATAGCCCTGGCCCTTCAGAGACGCGGTGAGGGTGACATAGCGGTCGTGCTGTTCGGAGACGGTGCTGCGCACCGGGGCGAGTTCCATGAAGCCCTGAACCTGGCTGCCTGCTGGAAATTGCCGGCACTGGCCATCTGCGTCAACAATCAATATGCCATCAGTGTTTGTTTTGATGACGCCTGCTCCATCGATGATATTGCCGCACGCGCATCGGGGTATGGTATGCCCGGGCTGGTGGTTGATGGTAATGACGTTATGGCAGTATACGAAGCCGTCACTGAAACCGTCAAATCCATTCGGGAGGGCAAAGGCCCTGCACTGCTTGAACTGAAGACCAGGAGATATAAAGGTCATTTTGAAGGTGATCCACAATCCTATAAAACGCCGGAGGAAATTGCAGAAGAAATGAAGCATGACCCTATTCCCATTTTTGCCAAGCAACTTGTAGAGCAGGAAATCACCACCGAAGAAAATCTCAAGGCGATTGAGGAAGAGGTTCAAAAAGAACTCCAGGAAGCCATCGAATTCACAGATAAGAGTCCGTATCCTTCGCTGGAAGAAATATACACAGATTTAACGTACGAGGAAAGGAGGGCCGTGTGATGCGTGAGATTACTTATGCTGAAGCTATCAGGGAGGCATTACGCCAGGAAATGAAGCTCGATGATAAGGTTTTCATATTCGGTGAAGACGTTGGGGCATTTGGCGGTTGTTTCGGCGTCACTGGAAGTCTTTATGATGAATTTGGTCCGGACCGGGTAATGGACACACCGATTTCTGAGGCTGCCATCCTGGGTACGGCTCTCGGTGCTGCGCTGATGGGGATGCGCCCGGTGCCGGAAATCATGTTTGTTGATTTTATGACGGTCTGTATGGACTACTTGACTAATCAAGCCCCAAAAACCCGGTATATGTGCGGTGGTCAGGTGCAAAAGCTGCCGATGGTTGTCCGGGCACCTTCCGGGGGGTGGATTCGTGCCGCCGGCCAGCACTCCCAGTCTCTGGAGGGCTGGTTTACCCAGGTGCCGGGCCTGAAAGTGGTGATGCCCGCTACGCCCCATGATGCCAAGGGGCTGCTGACGGCATCCCTCAGGGACAACAATCCCGTCCTCTTCATCGAGCACAAGGTGCTGTATGGCGTGGCCGGTCCGGTGCCGGAGGAGGAGTATGTCATCCCCCTGGGGCAGGCAGAGGTGAAAAAGCAAGGCACCGATGTCACCCTGATCTCATATTCGTTTATGTTGAACAAAGCCCTCAGTGTCGCCGAGCAATTGACCGGCCAGGGAATCAGCGCCGAGGTGGTCGACCTCCGGACCCTAAGTCCACTGGATCATGACACCATCGCCCAGTCGGTGCAGAAGACTCACAAAGCCGTGGTGGTCCAGGAGGCTGTGGAAATGGGCGGGGTCGCCGCCCAGGTGGTAAAAAGCCTCATGGACAGCAGCTTCGATTACCTCGATGCGCCCATTAAGACAGTGGCGGCGGCCAATACGGTTATCCCCTTCAGTCCGCCGCTGGAGGACGCCATGCTGCCCAGTGAGGAGAAGATCGTCGCGGCGGTAAAGGAGATTGCAGGATAGTTCGAGTTACACTAACCAGGATCCAGGAACTGAATTGATATGGGAGGACACTAAAGTGGCTGTGAATGTGACAATGCCCAAATGGGGCTTGACCATGAAGGAAGGTAAAATCTCCAAATGGTTTAAATCCGAGGGTGACGCCATTCAAAAAGGCGAACCTTTTTTTGAGGTGGAGACGGAAAAGATTACCAACGTTGTTGAGGCAGCGGCCGAGGGAATTGTGTTTCAAATCGTCGTTGCCGCGGGAACGACCGTTGCCATAGGGACCATCGTGGCCGTGATCGCAGACGCCGGAGAGCAACCCGAACGTATCGAGGGGATTCAGGCCGGCGAACTGGTCGAGGAGGAGCCCGCGGCGACAGGATCCGCTGCACCGGCTCCGGCCGAAAAGCCCGCGGAGAAAAAATTCGTACCCTCTTCTCCGGCAGCCCGACGGCTGGCCAAGGAACTCGATGTGGACATCACCCGGGTCGAAGGCTCCGGGCCCAACGGCCGGATCACCGAAGCCGATGTCCAACGGTTTCACGATGAAGGACCTCCGGCACCCAAAGTGACGCCCCTGGCCGCCGAAATGATCCGGCAGGAAGGATTGGATGCCGCTGCCATCGAAGGCACGGGCGAGGGCGGCAAGATTACCAAGGCGGATGTGGAGCGAGCCCTGAAGGCGGGCGGCCCGGAGGAGGAGGTCAAACCGCCGAAGGTAATTCCGTTTACGGGCATGCGCAAGTCTGTTGCAGACAACATGTATGCCAGTCTCCAGAATACGGCCCAGCTGACCTGTTTTACGGAAGTGGACGTAACGGAGATGGTGCGGTTCCTGGAGCTTGTCCGGAAGGAGTATCGGAAGGATGAGTCAGTGAGGGTCTCTTACAATGATATCATCATCCATGTGACAGCCAGGGTCCTGAAACGTTTCCCCATCATGAATTCAACCCTGGTGGGGGATGAGATCCTGCTCCACGATTCGGTAAACATGGGGGTTGCCGTGGCCATTGCGGAAGGTTTGATTGTGCCGGTCCTGCAGGGCGCGGACGGGAAAGGGCTTCTACAGATCGCAAGGGAGGTCAGAGAGCTTGCCCGTAAGGCGCGGGAAGGCACACTGGGTGTGGAGGAGGTAACCAACGGGACATTTACCATTACCAATGTGAGCATGTTTGATGTGGATGGCTTCACCCCCATATTGAAACCACCTGAGACAGGCATCCTTGGGATCGGTCGAATCAAAGAGAAAGCGGCTGTTCATGAGGGAGAGATTGCCATCCGTTCCATGATGTTTCTGAGCCTTACTTTTGATCACCGGGTTGTGGACGGGGCGCCCGCCAATGATTTCCTGGGGACCGTGGCAAGGTATCTCCAGAATCCAACCCTGGCGATGACATAACCACTCCCATCATCCCCCTTCGGTTGGAGTCGACGATCGCGAGGGGGGTGGTTCGGGAAAAGAGGAAAAAGAGGTAATCTTATGCATGATGTGATCGTGATCGGCGGAGGATCGGGCGGGTATGCAGCCGCCATTCGAGCCTCCCAGTTGGGAGGCCAGGTGGCCCTGGTGGAGGGAGCGGAGATTGGCGGCACCTGCGTAAACCGTGGGTGTATCCCCAGTAAAATCTGGCTGAGAGGGGCTGATTTGCTCAGGCGTGTAAAGGCCGGAGAAGAATTCGGCATACGTGCGCCTGTGGAAACAATTGATTTTAATGCCGTCGTGGCGCGGAAAAACGGCGTGTCGGCGGAAATCCGCATGGGCATGGAAGCGCTTTTGCAAAACAACGGCGTTGAAGTAGTCAACGGCCGGGCAACACTGAAAAGCCCCCAAGAGGTCGAGATTGGCGGCCGTATCATTCAAACGAAAAAAGTCATTATTGCCACCGGCAGCTCCTTAATCTCACCGGAGGTGTCCGGACTAAACGAAGTCGCCATGACCACGGACGACGTGTTGGAAATGACCGCCGTGCCGGAATCGATGCTGGTTTGCGGAGCCGGCTATATCGAAGTTGAGATGGCTTATTTGCTCAATACATTCGGCTGCAACGTCATCATGGCAGCCGAGTCGGCCAGAATTTTACCCGGGGAGGATTCAGACACCAGCCAGAGAATTGCCCAGGCGTTGAGGGAAAATGGTGTGGAAATTATTCCGCGTGCATCCCTTGAGTCCGTCAAAACAGCCTCAGGGGGGACGACCTGCGTGCTGTCCGGACCAAAAGAGCGCAGCCTCACGGTGGAAAAAGTTTTGATTTCTAAAAGAGTGCCCAATACCACTGGTCTGGGTTTGAAAAAAATCGGTGTCGCCTTGAATAAAGTCCAGGGCATTCGGGTCAACGATCGGCTGGAGTCCTCGGTTGAGGGGGTTTTTGCCATCGGTGATGCCACCGGCGGGTCTATGCTCAGCCACGCGGCTTCGTCCATGTCCGTTTTTGCCGCCGAAAATGCCATGGGAGCCCACAACCGCTACCCTTTTCATCTCATTCCCCGGTGCCTGTGGACACAGCCGGAGATGGGCGCGGTGGGTCTCTCGGAAGAAGACGCCGAAAAAAAAGGCTATGATGTGGAAACCGGGGTTTTTCCATATGCCATCAACGGGCTGGCCATGGCCCACAACCAGGTCGACGGGGCTGTAAAGGTCGTCTCGGATGAACGTTACGGTGAAATCCTGGGTGTCCATATTGTGGGTTCCAATGCCACGGAAATCATCGGCGAGGCGGTCATGGCCATGCAACTGGAAGCCACGGTTCAGGAACTGGCCCGCAGCATCCGGGTCCATCCCACTTTTTCGGAAGCGGTGGTCGATGCGGCCCGGGATGCCGGCAACTGGGCACTCTATCTGCCCAGAGGCTGAGACCGCAATGGAAAATCCCAACTTGCAAGAGATTGAAATCATCGATTGGGGACTGCTTGACTACGGTCGGGCCCTTGTCCGTCAGAAGCAAATGGTCGCTGATCGGATAAAAGGCCGCTGCCCGGACCGCCTGGTTCTGGTTGAGCACCCGCCGGTCGTAACCATCGGCCGCAGCGGAGGCCTCAAAGATCTTTGCATTGCAAAAGAGGTTTTAGATCAAAAGGGCGTCTCCCTTCATAAAGTGGATAGGGGAGGGCGGGCTACGTTTCATGGCCCCGGTCAGCTGGTGGTGTATCCCATCGTGAAGGTCGGCGACAAAGATCTGCACGCTTTTATGGAGCGGCTACTCCATACCGTTGCCGATGTGCTGCGAAGTTACCGGTTGGTTCCTGAATTGAAAAAAGGAAGACCGGGCGTGTGGGTGAATGGGGCCAAGATTGCCAGTGTGGGGTTGGCGGTGCGCAAATGGGTCACCTACCATGGGATCGCCTTAAATGTTTGCACAGACCCCGGATGGTTCGACCTGATCGTCCCCTGCGGGCGACCGGAAGAGAAAATAACTTCCGTAGATCGTGAGATGGGTGCTCCAGTGGATTTTGAGGAGGTGAAAAAGCGCATTGTTGACCGTTTTTGCAAGCGACACCCTTACTCTGCGTGCGAGGATGTAAAACTCAATTGGGTCAGGCGACCGGAATGGCTTGTCCTCCCCGCAACTGACCTCAATGCGGTGGATCGCATGGAGAAACGGCTTGCGCATTCGCAGCTGGCAACTGTCTGCCAGAGCGCCCACTGTCCCAATCTGGGCGAGTGTTTTTCTCGGGGAACCGCCACCTTCATGATCCTGGGAACCCGCTGCACTCGCAGGTGTCGGTTTTGCGCCGTGGACAAGGGCGCACCCGGTCCTCCGGATGCCAAAGAACCCGAACGGATCGCCATGGCGGTGCGGCAGATGGGATTAACGCACGCAGTGGTCACCTCTGTGACCCGGGATGATTTGCCCGACGGCGGCGCCGGGCAGTTTGCCGAGACCATCCGACAGATCCGTAATCGATGTCCCGGCGTATCTGTGGAAGTATTGGTGCCGGATTTTGGCGGAGCCATCCCAGCCCTGGACAAGGTGTGCGCAGCCCGTCCGGACGTGTTCAACCATAACATCGAAACCGTACCGCGACTGTATGCCAAAATTCGCCCGGTGGCGGATTACCGGCGCTCATTAGGCATTCTTTCATACGCTGCGTCCAGGGGCTTTATTACCAAATCCGGGATTATGCTGGGCCTTGGTGAAACGGAAAACGAGATGAAGAAGGTGCTTATGGATTTAAAAAGGGCCGATTGCATGCTGCTTACCATGGGGCAGTATCTGGCGCCGTCCAGAGCGCATGCGCCGGTGGCGCGTCACGTTTCACCGGATGAATTTGAGATATGGGCCGAAACCGCGCGGAACTTGGGTTTTAAAGCCGTGGCTGCAGGACCGCTGGTGCGCAGTTCTTATCGCGCACATGACTTGTTGGAAAGGAGTCGATTGTCCTGCCCCTATAAAGAGAAGAGATCAATTTCATGGAAACCGAAAGATTTGTCGTTGAAATCGGTACCGGTGCAGATCTCCATGGCGAAGACGTCACCAAAGCCACATCCCGGGCTGTGAAGTACGCCATTTTAAAGAGCTGCCTGTGTGGTTTGGTGGAAATTATAGGAATCAAGGATCTGCAGACCGTGCATGTGGATATCCAGGTGGCCTGTCCGAAACCCGATGAGGTGAACCTGGAGCAGGTAAAGGCCATCGTTTCGTAAGGGGGATAGCTTGGTGTAAAATCAGGCTACGCTGCATTGATTGTAACTTCACTTAAGAGGAGGAACGACACATGAGTTTACCATTAGAGGGAAAGGTAGCGTTGGTTACAGGTGGTGGTCGAGGTATCGGCGAAGGCATTGTCAAACGGCTGGCGGAAGCGGGATGCGACGTGGCGGTGGTCGATATTATTCTTGAAAATGCGGGAAAGGTAGCAGAAGATGTGCAGACGATGGGACGTCGAGCAGTGGCGATTCAGGCCGACGTGACCAAACGGGACCAGATTCAAGGTATGGTCACGCCAACAACGTGCTGAAAGGAAATATGTCTATGCAATTAAACCGCAAACGCTTTATTGTCGAAATTGGAACGGGAATTGATATTCATGGGGAAAACGTAACCAAAGCAGCGTGTCGAGCCGTCAAGGATGCGGTTTCCAGAAGTTGCTTGTGCGGCCTGCTGGAAATTTTGGAACTTAAAAACCTCGAGGATGTTCAGGTGGACATCCAGGTGGCAGCACCAAATCCCGATCAGGTAGATCTTGAACAGGTGATGGCCGAGGTCCCCATCGGCCGAAAAAGCGCCCGTGCGGTGGAAGGGGGAATGACGGCCAAGGGGCTTTGTGTGCCCCAATTCGCCCCTGATTGCGATCAAATTGTTGTCGCCAATGCAGCCGTATCCGTTTCTGTTAATCTTTAAGCTTATCAACCGCGCTTTTTTAATGTCGGCCGTTACCTGCGGTCTTGATTCAGTTATTTTGGATCCCACCGACCCACAACTCTTGGCCGCTGTAAAAGCCGTTCTAGCTGTCAATGGTAAAGACGAGTTCTGTTTTACTTTGGTTGCGGTCGCGGCCGAAAAGAAAATATGTCTGGAAAGTCTGCAAACGCGCGTACAGCTGAGATTATACGATGGCGACGGCGGAAACAAGGGATTCTCGATTATATAATTATAGTGTTTTGTATCACATCTTCAGTCAGTTAATATCATTAAGACAGCACCCACCAAGCACACGCTCTGCCGGCGCCTTATTAATTGCTACAATGTAGTGATTTTCAGTAAATTATTGACAATGATAAGGATTTCAAGGTATGTATGTAAAAAAGTTTTGACCAACTGTCTCGCGTTGCCTGGAAGCGAAATGTCGATCCTCATCCTTTGATAGCTGCTGATCTCATCCGAATTTTTTTCTGAGCTGAATCTCATCCTGATCCGGACTTCATATAGCTGGTGCACTCGAATTTTCATTTTTTTGTACTGGAATATAACCTATCAACCGGCTGGGTCAAAAAGGTTTGTGTCCATGCAGAAAGCGACGCCATCGAAGATCTATCCTAAAGTCCATAGCATCAGTCATCGTTTCAGTTACGCCTTAATTGGCGTAATTACACTGATATTGATCGTTTTTGCTGTGGTAGTCATCTTCGTAGACATCAACAAAATCGAGAACGAACTGGAGACCCGGTTACATAATGCTATCGAATTTGCACAGAACAGCCTGGCTACCCCCTTATGGAACCTGGATAACGCAGTTATAAATGATTTTGTTGAAGCCTTATTTTTGGACGAATCGATAGTTTATACGAAGATATCCTGGAAAAATCAGATTATAACTGAAAAAAAACGGATCGGCTTCGAGCTGCCGGATATCGTACCAAAGATGCCTTCGACATTGTTAAAGGAATCGGAGTTTATTGCTAAATCATCTGATATCCACTTTAGAGAAAATAAGGTCGCCACGATTCTGATTGTGATGTCACGAGAAAACGTCAGAAAAAAAGCGCTTTTTCAGATTTATGGTGTTATCACATTATCAATCCTAATTATTGTCGCAATTTGGCTTACGTCCATCTTCATCACCAGAAAATACATAACTTCCCCTTTATCGAAATTACAACAATCAGCTTCATCGATCGCCAATGGTGATTTAGATACCATTGTTGATAAAAGCAGCAGTGATGAAATTGGCCTTCTCGCCGAGCATTTGGATATCATGAGAGGATCAATCCAGCAACTAATTGCAAAGCTTAAAGAGAGCAAAGAAAAATTAGAGGATTACAGCCAAACTCTTGAGCAAAAGGTAGAAGTCCGCACGCGCGAGTTGGCCCGATCAGTGGAAGAACTGAAAGCGCTCGGAGATGTAAGCCAGACAGTCAACTCCACTCTTGATCTGGGAACGGTGTTGACACGTATTGTTCGTCATGCAGTGCAACTCTCAAAAGCCGATGCAGGGACGATCTACGGGTTCGATGAAACCGAGCAGGTATTTATCCCGCGAATAAATTTTGGAGTGAGCAACGAGTTCATCCAAGCAATGCGAGATTCAAAACAAAGGGTGGGCGCCAAAACAGTACTGGGCCAGTCAGCTAAAAAGAGGTTACCAGAGCAGATTCCGGACCTGCTGAATGTGCCGGATTACCCTATTCCGTATATGAAACGAACGGATTTTAGAGCCCTGCTTGCCGTGCCGCTATTGCGCAAAGACCGACACATTGGGGGACTGGTCGTCAGGCGTAAACAGGCCGGCGAATTTTCCCCTCCGGTTGTGGACCTCCTTCAAACTTTTGCTGCACAATCTGTGATTGCAATCCATAACGCACGGCTCTTCCATGAAATCGAGGATAAGGGACGCGAACTC
>JARFPZ010000301.1 GCA_029288035.1 Desulfosarcina sp. | reverse complement strand
TGAAAGCTTTTATCAAAGACAACAATTTCTTCAGTCTTTTGGTCATCAGAAAGCAGAGTAAAAACACCCTCATTGGACCGAATCGACACTTTGAGATCATCTCCACGCCATTTGAGTTTATATTGCAGTTCTTCCCACTCTTCTGGCAACCAGGGTTTGAAGGTCATTTTATTGTTTTTGACTCGAAAACCACCAAATCCAAAGACCACAGACATCCATGTGCCTCCGGTCGATGCAACATGAATTCCCCATTCGGTATTTCCCTGATTATCATTAAGATCAACAAGAGCCGACCTTAGAAAATATTGCACTGCTTTGGTTGTATCACCAATCTCGATGCCCATAATCGAATGGATACAAGGACTCAGAGAAGACTTGTGCATCGTTTTCTTTTCATAGTAATCGTAATTGATCTTTTTGACTTCATCATCGAATTCATCCGGCAGCACATACATCAACATCACAATATCCGGCTGTTTCACCAATGTCGTTTCTTTGGCGTTATGCTCATGGTAGCCGTTAGGGTAAACCGGCATGTTATTCTTATCACGTTCCGTAATCGGGACATCTTTGAGCTGAAAGTATCCTTGAAATTGCTCAATGAGCTTTTTATCCTGATCAAATGGAATGTAAATGCGATCTGAAACTTGCTGCCATGTTTCTACTTCCTCGTCATGTAAAGATAGTTGAGACGTCAGTCTGGAAAACGCTTCACGATGATCGTTTTTGAGCCAGTGATAGATTTCGATCGCTTTATTAAGATTCCATTGGGCCATCCGATTGGTGTATACACTGTTATTCACATGTTGGTGAAATTCATCCGGACCAATGACTCTGTTCATCTCGTACCGATTTGCCGCTTCATTGTATTCCAGGCGACTCCCCCAGAAACGGGCGGCATTAAACACAATTTCAGCACCATAATTCAAAAAGAAATCCAAATCTCCGGTAGCTGTGAAATAGGTCAGAATTCCATAAGCAACATCAGCGGTGATCTGGATTTCCTCCTCACCTGTCCAGATGCGAACCTTCATATCCGGGGTCCACTTCGGAGTTGTTTCGACGCCGGTGTCAGCAGATTCCCATGGATATTGACTCCCCTTAAAGCCATTGAGTTTTGCGTTTTCGATAGCGCCCGACATCGTGTGATAGCGATACATCTCAAGCGCTTTGGCGGTTTCCGGTTGGGTATAAATGAAGAACGGCAACATAAAGATTTCGGTATCCCAGAAGACATGCCCTTTATAGCCTTCTCCCGAGAGACTTTTGGCGCCGATATTGACTTTGGGATCGCGTTCATTACCTACGATCAGGAGATGATAAATATTAAATCGAACGGCATGATTCGCCATAGGATCACCTTTGATGACACAATCACAATCAGCCCACTTACTTTCCCATACGGCAACATGTTCATCGATCAGAGTGTTAAAGCCTTTCTTGCTTTCGCTGCTGAGAACATTAAGGCAGGATTGTTTGATCTTTTCTTGAGTGACATCGCGGGAGGTATAAATAGTAACAAGCTTTTCTATCTCACAAGTATTCCCCTGGCGGGCTTCAAAACTGTCTAACTGGGCGACTTTTTCATAATCAAGACAATATTTTTTCCTGGCATCCAATGCTGCAATATCCAGAGAAGCAGCATATCCAATGTGATGACCGGTATCCATCGTTTTCATTTCCAGGTACACAGCAGTCTCTTCCGCTGTGCCGCTAATGAAATCCAGATGCTTGCTTTTGGCCCACTTTTCCCATTTGACCTCAGGATGAAACTCTTGTTTTTCCGGGACATAAACCGGTATCCTGTCCAGATTGTACCTTTCCCCATCAATTATGCTTTCTACTGTAATGCTTCCGCTGTAATTTTCAGGAGTTATCAAGGCTTTGATCCCGCATAAATGCTGGTTGTTAAAACTGGCAAATCGAATACTCTCGTATCGAGTCTGCCTTCCCTGGGAATCCTTAAATCGGGTGAACCGATATAGCAATCCTTTTTTGAAATCCAATATGCGGCGATATTCCAAGACTTTGCAGCTTTGCGGATTCAACCGTTGCCCGTTGATCCAAATCCTCAAAGGAAGCCAGTTTGGAGCGTTAACCAACTCAATAACCGTTGAGTCATGGTGATCAAAGACGCCTGCGAGATACGTCGCTGATAATTCGCCTTTAATTCCTTCTTCTAACGCTCCTCGTGTTCCCTGATAGCCATTTCCTATTGTGAATATGGTTTCGTAAAAATTTGTTTTTTCCAAATTGAAGCCATTCTCTTCAACGCACCACTCTTGTGAGCTTAGTGATTCGTGTAATCCCATCTTCCTTTCCTCTTCGGGAGATTGATAATAAATTAAAACACTGCAGATCAGTCTCCATAGGTTTCGGCAATTTGTTCTTCGGTTTCTTTAAGGTTTTTATAAATTTTTAGTTCTGTTCCGGTACACCTCTGGGCACCCGTCGCATTGGCATAATAGCAGGCTTGCACATAATCTTTTGTTTTCAAATACCCAAAGGCTAGTCCACCGGCAAAGGAATCTCCGCAGCCGGTTGTATCGACAACCTTATCTACCTGAATCCGTTTAATCCATTTTTCTTTCATTTTTCCGTTCTCGGTAAAGTAAGCCACGCATCCCATTTCATCCAATGTAATATACAGCGCTTTAACGCCTTGATTAAGACAATGCTTGGCAAACTCAGGGAGTATATCCATGCTCAATTTTCTGTCTTCTTCTATTATTTCCTCCGGTGAATATTCTTTGTTGAACCAACTGCATCCAGCTTCTTCCAAATTCATTTTTAGAATATCAATGTAAGGAAGCCACGAATCCCGATCCACCCAGAGCTTGAGAAAACGATTCCCCGTATGAGTACACCCATTCGTGGGGCCGTGAGCGTCAAATATGACAACTCCCCGGCTATTCGATTTGATATATTTTAAAACCTCCAGGGAAGTCTCAAAATCAGTAACCGGTACAAACACAAAGGCTTCACAGTCGAGAATATCTTTTACATCATCAGGGACAATCGGATTCATAAACCCGGTTTGTTTTTCAAGTCTCTTATTTTGATCAGAATATTTTAAATCAATCACGTCTCCTTGATCCGCATCTGAAGTAAGATAGGTGCTATCCACATATTTCATATCGGTTAAAATGTTCTTTATTTTTTTTTCATCAATTTCACGCACATGGGAAACAGGATAGATAACAGAACCTTCTCCACAAAGAGTGGATAAAGCAACCACCGGATAAAGAACGCATCCGTATTTTTCGACCACTTCATTTTGATACGTTGTGATATGATCGCGGGGAATTGGTCCTAAAACAGCTATTTTATATTTATTTTCCATGGCTTTCCTTTAAAAATGGTTAAGGGTTAACCCTATCTGATTGACTTTTGATGCGGTAGAGTGATCTATCACTGTTAACAGCTATCCACATATTAGCTAATAGAAGCGGTTAAATAATCACGTGGCTAAGCAAGAACAAAGGTTTCCCCTTTTCCCTTGATTTTGGGCATATAGGAAACACCTCAAGAAATTAGGCTTTCTTCTTCTTGCTCAGGACATCAAACCACACGGCAGCAATAATGATAAATCCTTTGATCATCAATTGATAAAACGTCGGTACGCCTAACAGACTCATTCCGTTATTGAGAATACCGATAATAAAGGCGCCGATCACGGTTCCGGAGATGGTTCCAATTCCCCCGGCAAAACTAGTACCGCCGATGATAACCGCCGAGATTGCATCGAGTTCGAACATGGTTCCCAGATTTGGGGAGGCACCATTTAAACGGGAAGCTAACAGAATTCCGGAGAGCGCCGATAACGCCGTTATGACGGCATAGATAATGAGTTTCATGCGATAAATATTGATGCCTGAAAGCCGCGCCGCTTCTTCGTTGCCTCCCATCGCGTACACTCTTCTGCCAAATTTTGTGTTTTCTAAGACAAATATTCCGATGAAAGCAATAACAACAAAAATTGCAACCGGGTAAGGGATGCCGCGATAAGCGGTAAACACATATAAGGCAAGCCCAAGCCCCAGCACAGCGATTACAGATGACGAGATAATCTCCTGTTTCTTGACTTCAATCTCATATTTCTTTTTCTGCTGAATACCTCTAAACAGTGCAAAGAAAAACAAGGCCAACGCTGCAATAATGATAACGCTGGATATCCCCGGGGGAATGAAGTTCCCACCAATCTTTGAAAACGTTGGATTTGTGACCGGTACCGAACCGCCCTTTGACAGTGTAAGTGCCAGCCCTCTGGCAATCGTCATCATACCCAAAGTGATAATAAACGGGGGGATGTTATAATGTGCTACCCAGAAACCGTTCCATAGACCGATAACGACCCCGGTAAGCAGTATGGTCAGGAGCACGGCCAGCCATATATTGACTCCGCCCTGCATTAAAAGTGTCACAGTAATTGCTGATAATCCAACAATCGAGCCCACCGACAAATCGATGCCATTGATGAGGATCACCATCGTCATCCCGACGGCGATAATCCCAACGATCGTCGTCTGTCTGGCCAAGTTCGTCAGATTCCTGGGTGTAAAAAATGCTTCATCTGCGAAACTAAAAAAGATCACTAATACTAACAACGCGACTAACGTGCCGTTTTCTTTCAAAAATTTTAAAGCCATTTGGATGTTTTCATTTTGCAAAACACCCGGCACGGTTTCGGTTGCACTTTGTACCTCGTTGCTCATTGTGTTATACCCCCTTTCTTTTGCTGCCGGTTGCATATTCCATGATTAGTTCTTTGGTAGCCTCTTCTCGCGTTAATTCTGCGGCGATTTCCCCCTCACACATTACCAGAATGCGGTCGCTCATCCCCATCACCTCTGGTAATTCGGAAGAAATCATAATGACGGTCACACCGTCTTCGACTAATTTGTTCAACAAGTTGTAAATTTCAACCTTTGCGCCGACATCAATCCCGCGCGTCGGTTCATCAAGGATTAGAACTTTGGGCATCGTATTGAGCCACTTTGCGACAATGACCTTCTGCTGGTTACCGC